>NZ_JBFBDP010000020.1:0-192353 GCF_040701585.1 Streptomyces sp. NPDC093801
TCCCAGCACCGCGCCACATAGTTCACCAGCGCGCCGTGCGGGACCACGACGCCCTTCGGCCGACCCGTCGAACCCGACGTGTAGATCACATACGCTGGATGCGAGGACGACAACCCGACGCCAGGACCGGCCGGTTCGGCATCGTCCGGTTCGGAGAGCCGCGCCACCGTCTCCGGCGCATCCACCACCAGCAGCGGTAGCGCGTCAGCGCTCACCGGAATGTGATGGCGGGTCACACCACTGGCGACAACCAGCACCGGCCGGGCGTCATCCAGCATGTAGCCGATCCGCTCCGCCGGATAGTCCGGATCGATCGGCACATACGCGCCCCCGGCCTTCAGCACGGCCAGCAGAACCACGACCAGATCGGCGGAGCGGTCCATCACCACGCCGACCAGCGACTCCGGACCCACACCCCGCAGGACCAACAACCGTGCCAGCCGGTCCACCCGGCCGTTCAGCTCCGCATACGACAGCTCCACACCGCCGGCGACCACCGCCACCGCCCCGGGAGTCCGACCCACCTGAGCCGCGAACAACTCCGGCAACGTCCCCGCCGGCACCTCACGCACAGTGTCGTTCCACTCGCCGACGATCCGGTCCCGCTCCACCGCCGACAACACGTCCACGCGGGCGATGGGGTCACGGGGCGATGCGTTCGCCACCCAGTGCAGGACGGATCGGAACCGGTTCGCGTTCTCCGCCGCCGATTCCTCGGTGTAGAGGTCCGGATTGGCCTCCGAGGCGATCTCGATGTGACCGTCGGCGTACCTGTCGTAAACGGAGATCGAAAAGTCGTTGAAGTGCGGCCCGCACAGCCCGTGGGCGCGGACGCTGCAATCGCCGAACTTCACGTCGTAGTCGAAGGACATCACGTTCACGAGCAGGCCGGCCAGGTTGCCGCGGCCGGCGAGCTTGAGGTCCCTGACGATGTCCTCGTAGCGGTACCGTTGGTGCGGCAAGGCCTGGCGGACCGTCGTGGACACCTGCCTCACGAGTTCTTCCAGACGCATTCCCGGACGCACCGCGAGGCGGATCGGGAGGATGTTCGCCATCATGCCGGGAATCCCGCGCTGCTCGCTTCCCGTCCTGCCGAGGACGGGGATGCCGAGGACGATGTCCTGCGCACCGGTGACGCGGTGCAGGAACGCCGCGGCTGCGCTGATGACCAGGCCGGAGAAACTCGTCCTCAGACGGCGGGCCGCCGCCCTCAGACCGGCGGCGTCTTCCGCGCCCACGTCCTTCAGGTGCTGTATCAAGGCGTGCGGCGTGAGGGTGGGCCGCTGCCCGCTGAGGCTGACCGACTCCGGGCGGTCGGGGAAGGTTCCGGCCCAGAATTCCCGGTCCAGCTCCAGGTCTTCCGATGCCCTGTAGGAGGCGTCGGCGTCCAGCAGGACGGACAGGGGGGCGAGAGCGCCGTCCTCCGGCGATGAGTCGGCCACCAGGCTCGCGTAGACCTCTGCCACCCGGCAGACGATGATGGACGCGGTGAACCCGTCCGCGACGATGTGGTGAGCCCTGTGGTACCAGAAGAACCGGTCCGGTGCGGCCCGGAAGACGGCCTGTGTGAAGAGGGCTCCCTCCCTGAGGTCGACGGGGCGGCGCATGTCCGCCCACATCCATTCCTCCGCCGTTCCGCGGGGATCGGCCGAGGAACTGACGTCGATCATGTGAAGGGGCCAGCGGTCCGAGACTTCCACGTGCTGCCGGAGCGAATTCCCGTCGCCGGAGAAACGCAGGTGGAAGGTCTCGACCTCGCCGATCGTGCGACGCAGAGCGAGTTCGAAGAGATCCAGGTCGAGGTCGCCCTGGATCTCCAGGTATTCCCCGATGCTGTAGATCGGGTTGTCGAGGTCGAGCTGCTGGGCTTGCCAAATGCCAAGCTGTCCACCCGTCAGGTGCCGCCGCTCGGTTGCAGATCCAGACATGCTTGCAGATCCCCGTTCACTCAGCTCAGATGACGTCATCCGAGGAGCGCTGTGAATCGGGCGCGCCGCCAATTCGCTCACGGCCCTGGTCGCCCAAGTTCCGGGACAAGCCACGGACATGAGGCGTCCCGGATCCCGCGCACCCTCGTCCGTGTGGCGCGAAGCTCCCCATCATGATCAATCAGACGGGGCAGTATAGAACACCGCCGGAGAGCGTCATCCACCACGTTCCCGCAGCTCGGCGGCCATGAAGGGCAGTTCCGTGCCGTACTGTCGCGAGATCGTGACATACCGTCAATCATGCCCGTGCTAGCCGTTGGACGGGCGCCCGCGAGCTGCCCGCAACACGTCCCGGACCGACGCGTTTCGGCCAACGAAGATCAGGTACCATCGTCGCGCAATCCTTAAGACTCAGGCCCTTCGGCCGGTGACGGGGGAATCCGGAGGAGGGGGCGCAACCCATGCCCTTTCTCACCGCAGCGAACTGACAACACGTCAGCGAATTGCCGCATAGCGTCATCACCAGACGCCCTCCTGGCGAATCCCCTCATCAGCGATACGAAGCCGACTCAGGAAGAGCGGGTATGCGCGGCAAGGATGACGAGCTCGCCGACCGATGGTTCCGGATACTGAAGCACTGTCCGAATCCTGGTATTCGCCTCGTTTGCTTTCCCCATGCGGGAGGCGCGGCGAGCTTCTTCCGACCCTGGGCCCCGCTCGTGCCGGACGGCGTGGAACTCGTCGCGGTCCGCTATCCGGGACGGGAGGACCGGCTGCTCGATCCTCCCGTCGAGACGATGGAAGGGCTGGCCGAGCCGCTGGCCCGATCATGCTCCCGGTTCACCGACGCGCCTCTGGTGTTCTTCGGGCACAGTATGGGCGCCTCGGTGGCGGCGGAGGTCGCCCAGCGTCTGCAGCACGCGAACGGCACGACCTTGGCCGCACTGTTCGTGTCGGGTCGCGCGGGACCGGGGCGCCAGAAGCCGAGCGGCCTCGCGGAGGTGAGCGACGCGGAACTCATGGAATCCGTCGGCCTCCTGGGCGGCACGAATCCTCAGGCGTTCGAGGATCCCGAGCTGCTCGAACTGATCCTGCCGCCCATCCGTGCCGACTACCGGCTGATCGACCGCTACGAACCCCCTGTGGCGGGCGCCGGTGTGGACGCACCGGTGGTCGCCTACTTCGGGAACCAGGACCCGCGTGTGGACGAACACGCCGTCGAGGCATGGTCGTCGGTGACGCGGTCCACCTTCACCACCAGAGCCTTCGACGGCGGGCACTTCTATCTCGCCGACCAGCCCGGGGCGCTCCTGGAAGACCTCTTCACCCGTCTCGGAACCCCGGTGAAGAAGTCTTGACCATCCAACGCGAAAGGATTTTGTGATGACGAACCCGTTCGAGGACCCGACCGCCACCTACGTCGTCCTGGTGAACGACGAGGGACAGCACTCGCTCTGGCCGACGTTCAGCGAGGTCCCCGCCGGCTGGACGGTGGTCTTCGGCGAGTCCGGGCGACAGGAATGCCTCGACTTCATCGAAGCCTCCTGGACCGACATGCGCCCGAAGAGCCTGATCGACGCCATGCAGCAGGGCAGCTGATCCGTCGCCACCCCGCTCCGGTGGCGCGTCCGGACCTGCCCATCCGTCCTGACCCAATGAATTTCGAGGCACGAGTATCTTGGACAGTTCGACGTTCTGCACCGAGCTCGACATCGAATACGTCGAGCTCTACGTAGAGGATCTTGAGGCGAGGACCTCGGAGTGGGTCGACCGCTACGCGTTCTCGGTCACCGCGAGGCGCGGGTCCGTCGACGAGGGCTTCCGCAGCGTGGCCCTTCGCCAGGGCCGCATCGTCCTCGTGCTGACCGAGGGCGGTACGGACGAGCACCCGGCGCGCGCCTACGTCCGTGCGCACGGCGACGGCGTCGCGGACATCGCGCTGCGCACCACGGACGCACGGGCGGCGTTCGCGGAGGCCGTGCGCCGTGGTGCGCGTGCCGTCGCCGGACCGGCCGTCATCGGCGGGCGGACCGTCACGGCCACCATCGCCGGCTTCGGCGACGTGGTGCACACCTTCGTGCAGAACGACGGGGAGCACGTGCCCGGTCTGCCGCCCGGCTTCGCCGCCGTCCCGGCGTCGTCCGTATCCGAGTCCGCATCCGCCTCGGCCTCCGCCGGCGACGAGGACGGCCCGGCCGTGGGGCTCCAGGAGATCGACCATTTCGCCGTGTGCGTGAGCGCCGGCGAACTCCGGTCGACCGTGGACTTCTACCGGACGGCTCTGGGCTTCCGGGAGATATTCGAGGAGCACATAGTCGTCGGCCCCCAGGCTATGAACTCCAAGGTGGTCCAGAGTGCCTCCGGGTCGGTCACGTTCACGATCATCGAGCCGGACACCACGGCCCAGCCCGGTCAGATCGACGGGTTCCTCGCCAGTCACGGCGGCGCCGGCATCCAGCACGTCGCGTTCTCGTCCTTCGACGCCGTGCGCTCGGTCCGCGTCCTCAGCGATCTCGGCGTCGCGTTCCTGACGACTCCGGGCTCCTACTACGACCTCCTCGGCGAGCGCATCACGCCCAAGAACCATGAGCTGGACGAACTCCGGGAACTGAACCTGCTGGTCGACGAGGACCACGGCGGACAGCTGTTCCAGATCTTCACCCGCTCCACGCACCCCCGCCGCACCATATTCTTCGAGGTCATCGAACGGATCGGGGCGGAGACCTTCGGCAGCTCGAACATCAAGGCGCTCTACGAAGCAGTCGAGTTGGAGAGGTCCCGGCAGAGCGGTCCCGCCTCATGAACCCCACACTCCTCACCGACCGGGCCGCCGCCGTCTGCCTGGAGGATCTGGAAGCCGCCGCGGCCGCGACGCTGCCCAGGGAAGTCCGGGACTTCGTGGCCGGAGGCAGCGGCCGGGAATGCACGCTGCGGGCCAACCGTACGGCGCTGGACCAGATCCACATCGTCCCGCGTGTGCTGCGCGACGTATCGGGAACCACGACGCGGACCGAGCTGCTCGGCGGCCCGGCCGCGATGCCCCTGGCCGTGGCACCGATGGCGTACCACAAGCTGCTGCATCCCGAAGGCGAGCTCGCGATGGCCCGCGCGGCGCGTCGGGCCGGTGTGCCGTTCACCATCGCCACGTTGAGCAGTTGCCCGCTCGAGGAGATCGTCGCCGAGGCGGGCCGCACCTGGTTCCAGCTGTACTGGCTGCGCGACGAGGACAAGCTCTTCGAGCTCGTCGAGAGGGCCGAGGCGGCCGGCTGCGAAGCGTTGATGCTCACCGTCGACGTTCCCTGGATGGGCCGTCGGCTGCGCGACGTCCGCAACCAGTTCAGCCTGCCGCCGCACGTGACGGCCGCCCACCTCGCCGACGGTGTCTCGTCCGCCGCGCATGCCACGCACCACGGCGCATCCGCGGTGGCCGCCCACACCAGTGTGGCCATGACGGCGGCGCTGACCTGGGAGCACGTCACGGCTCTGCGTGCGCGTACGGATCTGCCGTTGATCCTCAAGGGTGTCCTCGACCCGCGCGACGCCCGCCGGGCCGCGGACTGCGGTGTCGATGCCCTGGTGGTGTCCAACCACGGAGGGCGGCAGCTCGACGGTGCCGTCCCCGCGATCGGGATGCTGCCCGCCGTCCGGGAAGCGGTCGAAGGCCACTGCGAGGTCCTCTTCGACAGCGGTGTCCGCGGCGGCACCGACGTCCTCAGGGCCCTGGCCCTGGGCGCGTCGGGCGTTCTGGTGGGCCGTCCCCTGCTGTGGGGCCTGGCGGTCGACGGCGAGGCCGGAGCCGACACGGTCTTCCGGCTGCTCGCGGAGGAAGTCCGCGATGCCCTGGGCCTCGCCGGATGCGCCTCCGTCGCTGAGGCCCGTTCGCTCAGCACGACGGGCTCCGTCCCCTTCGCCCCGCCAACGGCCCACTGAGCGCTGCCCCGCCCGGAGCCGAGACCGACGGAGGGTCCCTCCGGGCAGCCGGCCCGGCCCGTGCTGCGGCGGTGCCATGCCGGCGGCAGACGTCGGCGAAGGCGGCCCCGCTGTAGTGGGGCCCTGTCGGTGTGGAAGACAACTCCGTGAATCCGGCCGCCCCGGACGGCCACGGCCATCTCGATCGCGTCGGTGACCACCGAGGTGTGCATGCCGTCCGCGATCGACCAGCCCGCCGCCTTCCTCGGGCAAAGAACCCCGAACTCCGTGGCGATCCGTGCAGGAGGCCCGATCGTCTTGTCCGGGGCCAGTCGGGCGCGGAGACTCGGTCCTGACGGATCGTCCGCTGCAGGGGGACAGGATGAAGCAGTTAGAAAGCGCCGACCCGGTGACGGTCGGCAAGTACCGGACCATCGCGGAACTCGGCCGGGGCGGGATGGGCCGGGTCCTGCTGAGCAGCGCCCCGGACGGCCGGTTGGTCGCGCTGAAGCAGGTGCGCTCGCAGTTCGTCGAGGACGACGGGTTCCGGGCCCGGTTCCGCCGGGAGGTGGAAGCCTCCCGCAAGGTCTCCGGAGCGTATACGTCCGCGATCATCGACGCGGACGCCGATGCCCCCGAGCCCTGGCTGACCTCGGAGTTCGTCCCCGGACCGTCGCTCCAGCACGCGGTGGCCACCGTCGGGGCGCTGCCCGAGGAGTCGGTGCTGCGCATGACCGCGGGACTGGCCTCGGCCCTGAGCGACATCCACCGGGTCGGGCTGGTGCACCGGGACCTGAAACCGTCGAACGTGCTGCTCGCCGACGACGGGCCCCGAGTGATCGACTTCGGCATCGCCCGGGCCGCCGACAGCGAGGACGGAAGCGAGCTGACGACCACGGGCTGGCTGGTCGGCTCACCCGGGTTCATGTCCCCGGAGCAGGCCCAGGGCGCGCCGCTCGACTCGGCCAGCGACATCTTCTCCCTCGGGACGGTGCTCGTCATGGCGTGCACCGGTGCGTGCCCGTTCACCGGGCCCTCCCTGCCGCAGACCCTGTACAACGTCGTGCACACCGAACCCGATCTCAGCGGGCTGCCGGCGAAGATCCGCCCGATCGTGGCCGGCTGCCTCGCCAAGGACCCCGCCGCCCGGCCGAGCGCGGCCCAACTGCGGGAGTCCCTCGGGAGCCTGGCGCCCTCGCCGCGTCCCTGGCCGCAGGAGATCCACGAGTTGATCGCGGAGCAGCAGGCCGAGATCGAGCGGCTCCGGGCCGAGCTGGGGAAACGGCCTGCCGTCCCGGAGTCCGCGGCACCGGTCCTCGACAAGCCCGCGCCGCCGTACCCGGGGCCCCCGCCGGCCTCGGCCCGGCGCGGCTTCGCCGTCGGCGCGGGCATCGCCGTCGGCCTCGCGATCGCCGCGGCGGTGGTCGCCCTGGTGCCCGGCCGCGACGGCGGCACCGTCACCGTTGCCGACCCCGAGGCGACCGTCACGGCCTCGGGGCACCCGACCGGTGACCCGACCGCCTCGGCGCCCACGCGACCGGCCCCCGACCCGACCACCGAGGCGCCCCGCGCGCCGGCCGTCGAGCCGACCCCGCCCGAGCCCGAGCCCTCCGCCTCACCCGAGCCTTCCGAGCAGGCGCCGACGACGGTCACCACGCGGTCGAGCACGCGGCCCGCCTCGATCGTGAGCTGCTTCGGTGACTACCTGGAGGAACCCGAGTCGCTCCTGCTCCACTGCGGAGACGGCAACGGCATGCTCAAGGGCCTGACCTGGTCGGACTGGGGACTGTCCACCGCCCACGCCAGCGGACAGGAGTGGGACGTGATCTGCCGGCCCAGCTGCGCGAACGGCAGCGAGGTCCACTACCCGGCCACCGTGACCCTCACGGGCCTCGTCGGAGGGCGCTACACGACGATGCAGATCAGGGCCCCGCAATCGCCCTACGGCCCCGTCTCCCGGTACCGGCTCGACTCGCACGGGCCGGTGCAGACGGGCTGACGACGGGGCCCGGGGCAGGGCGCTCTCACACCCCCCACGCTGTGAACGCGGCCCAGTGGACCGGAGAGGCGAAGGGGCGCCCGCCGATCGTCGCCCGGGCGGTGTACCGCTCGGTCTGGGCCGCCAAGTGGGGCCGGGAGGCCGTGTACCGGGCGAGCTCCTCCCAGGTGAGCCGGCGCAGCCAGGTACGGGCCCGGCGCAGGGCGGCCACCGGGGGGAGCCCGCCGGGCCCCTGAGCGGGGGCGAGCAGCTCGTAGAACCGCGCCATCAGCACCGCGGTCACCATGTCGTCCACCAGCCACAGCCCGGCCACCGCGCATGCGGCCCCGGCCTGGAGGAGGCCCGCCGCGAGCCCGCGGAACTCGTCGGGAGCCCGAACCACCTCGTAGTGGCCGGACTGGCAGGCACTGGCCACCGCGAGCCGGCAGGCGGGGAGCCGGTGGGCGCCCAGGGTGTCCATGTCCAGGCGGCCGTCGGCCAGGGCCAGGGAGGCGCCCCGGCCGTCGAACTCGCCGCTGCCGTGGCAGATGATGTGGAGATACGAGGCCTCGGCGAGCCGGGCGAGCAGCCAGTCCACGGTGGCTTCGGGCCCCGCCGCGCAGCGGGCCTCGCCGTGCGGCTCGAACAGCTGCCGGATCTGGGCGAGTTCGCCGCGTCCGCCGGGGAGCGAACCGTCGGGGTCGGTGACCGCCACCAGGCGTGGCACCGGATCCGGCAGCCGGGCGGCCGCGAGGCGGGAGGACGCGTACACGGCCGCGGACGGGGAGAGGATCACGGTGCCGATGTCGTCGAGGACTTCTCCCGCCCCCGGCCCGAGCGGCACGGCGTGCAGGGGGACCAGGCCCAGCAGACCGGTCGGTACGACGACGGCCTCCTGCTCCGGGTCCTCCGCGAGGAGACTCGCGACCGGGCGCAGGAGCGGCCCGAGTGCTGCGAGCCGGTCCAGGGCCTGCGGGAGCAGACGCCTGCGCCGGAGCGCTCCGGCCTCCTGTACGAGGAGCAGGCCCAGGGCGCCGTCGGCCGGGTCCAGCACCAGGAGGCCGGTGACGGTCCGGCTGCTCACCTCCGGAACGGGAACGGCCCGTACAGCGGGCGGCTCGCCCGAGCTGCGGGGAAGCACGAGGGCGTAGCTGCCCCAGGGCGCGTTCACCAGGTAGACGAGCGGACGCCCGCCCGCCGCGCGGACGATGTCGCCCAGCCCGTCGGTGCGCAGGAAGCGCTGGAAGCCCGGGATCGCGCGGATCTCCGCGATCGCCGCACGCACGCCGCGTTCGGCAGCGGCCTCCCCCTTCACAGGGGAGCCGGCGACGGCGGCGCCGGACGCCGCCGCGGACGCCTCTCCGACCGAGGACCGGTACCGGGCCTGTGCCAGCCGGTAGCGGTGGGCGGCGGCGGGGTCGATCCGTTCCAGGGCCTCGAGGTCGGCCGCCCCTCGCCCGGCCACCACCGAGAGCTCACAGGCCACTCCGCCCTCGATCGCCTCGACCGCACGCTCCGGACGCCCCGCCCGGGCCAGCAGGAAGGCGGCCCAGCGGGCGATCCTGTTGACCTGGGCGAGGACGCTCCGGCGGCCCGTCCCGGTGACCTGGGCGTCGTAGAGCGCGGTCGCGGCGGTCAGCATGCCGGACGCGACATCGGCCGCCTCGCTCCAGCGTTCCGCCGAGGCGTGCGCGCTGACCAGTTCCCGGGCGATGCCGAGGTGCAGGGACGGCGACACCGTGGCCGGTGTGGCCCCCAGGGCCGCGTGGCGCAGCCGGAGGCCGTCTGCGCTGCCCGGGCCGTCGATGTGGTCCATGGCCCGGGCCAGCAGCCAGGCGATGCGGCCCGTGTCCAGGAGGCCGGGGCGCGCGGTGGACAGGGCGAGCGCTGCCGTCGCCGCCTCCCGGGCGCCGCGCGCGTCGACGGGTTCCCGGGACAGCAGCAGGTCGCCCAGATTGCACTGGATCCGGGACCACAGAGCCGGGTCGTCACCTGCGCCGAGGTGGCTCAGGGCGTCCCGGTAGCACTGCTCCGCCTCCCTGAGGTCGTCCACCCCGGCGCGCCGGTACAGCAGCAGGCCGAGGTTGACCATCGAGTAGGCCCAGGCGACCCTGTCCCGCTCGGGGGCCCGCTCCTCCAGCCCCGCCCTGATGTGCTCGATGCCGAGGGTGAGGTCCTCGGGGCCGCCGCCGGGCCGCTCCGAGAGGAGCAGGCCGTAGTTGGTCTGGACCCGCGCCCAGTACTCGGGGTACTCGCCCCGGTCCAGCACCGTGGCGCGTGCCAGCAGGTCGCGGGCGGCTTCCCAGATCTCCAGCCGGTCGCCGTCGTCCCGCAGGTGGTGGGCGCTGGCCAGGTTGTTCGCCACCTCCACCCACGGGAGAGTCCCCTCGCGCAGCCGGCTCAGGGCGCGTTCGAGGACCCGGACGGCCTCGGAGGGGTCGGCGTCGAGCCCCGCGTGCACAGCGAGCACCAGGCGTTCGCCGAGCCGCGCGGCCAGCTCGGTCTCCATGCCCTCCTCGCCCAGCCCGGCGGCGAGCTCCAGCGCCTCGCGGGCGAGCGGGATGCCTTCGGGCCCGTCGGTGTCGCGGGCCTCCAGGTACATCGCGTGCAGCCGGGTCCGCAGACCGGCGTCGAAGCGCCCCAGGGACTCGAAGTAGCGGCGTATGGCGGTGTCCGCAGCGGTCCGGCCGTCGCACAGTTCGTCCAGGAGCCGCTGCCGTATGCGCAGCACCTCTTTGAGGGGGGTCTCGGCCGCCCTGCGCAGTTCCTCGCGGCCCGCGTCGCGCACCCGGGTGCCGTCCGTCAGCTCCGGGTGCGTGCGGACGAGTTCCGCGAGGGCGTCCGGCAGGCCGTGCAGCATGGCGGTCAGCAGCTCCCCGACCGGGGAGTCGGCGCGTGCCTCCCCCAGGTACTCAAGGAAGATCCGGTAGTTCGCGACCGTCGGCGCCCCCTCGGGCTCCAGCTCCCTGCACGCCGACTCGGGATCCTCCAGGTCCCGTTCGAGGTCGCGGGCCAGGACATGGGGGAGCAGCCTGCGCGGCAGCGGGATCGCCGCCCCGGGGAAGACGCCGCCCAGGAAGGCCCCGGCCCGCGCGGCCTCCGCCAGCAGGGGCTCCCCGGAGGGCGGCGGACCGCCCCCGAGCTCCGTGACGGAGACCGCCAGCAGCAGGGGCGCTGCAGCGCCCGGGCGCAGGACCAGCAGCGGCGCCTCGATGTGCGTCCTGGTCCCGCAGACGGGGCAGTCCACCCAGGAGACGCCCGGGACGCCGGGGACGGGTGCCGCCAGCACGTCGGCCCGCTCCCGCGCGTCGATGACGCGCCAGACCGGAGCCCCCCGCTCCTGGGCACACTGCTCGCAGTGCCACGCGTAGGGCGCCCTCACCGAGACCGTCATCGCGAACCCCCTCCCGGTCCTCCGGCTACTTGCCGCTGGTGATCTGCGAGAGCAGGGCCGTCAGGACGCGGCCGAGGGAGGAGTCCCGCAGGGCCCGCTTGTGGATGGTCAGGCTCCACCTCCCGCGCGGATCCCGATTCAGGACCACCTCGGTCTGCAGGAGCGTGACGGCGAGCGCCGCGACCGGCAGCGTGACGGGGTCGAGCCGTTCCATCGGCGAGCATGCGTAGGCGACGGCCTCGCCCACCGTGTCCGCCAGGTCCTCTCGCAGCGCCGCCGCATACTCCAGTAAGCGGCGTGCCAACTCACCGTCGGAAATTTCAGGTTGGTCCGGCCCCACGTACCGCGCCAGCTCCAC
This sequence comes from Streptomyces sp. NPDC093801, assembly GCF_040701585.1. Classification (NCBI taxonomy): domain Bacteria; kingdom Bacillati; phylum Actinomycetota; class Actinomycetes; order Kitasatosporales; family Streptomycetaceae; genus Streptomyces; species Streptomyces sp. NPDC093801. Next base: position 11,568 of record NZ_JBFBDP010000020.1, read on the forward strand.
GGCGGCCACCTCCGCCCGCAGCTCATCGCCGACCTCGGACAGCTGCCGCGCGGCGGGGAGCAGCCCGTGCTCCTCCGCCAGCGCCGTCAGCGCGCGGACGGCCTCGTCGTCGGCGAGACTGCGGATGTCCCGTTCCAGATCACATTGATTCGACATGCTCGCAATTCTGTCTCTTGCGGCGCATGTTCATGCCTGAATACGGGAGTTGGGGGTGTGAGGGGCGGCGATCGCGGTCAGGCGAGCCTCCCGGGACGGCGAGCCCTCCGGCGCTCACCCGAGCCGGCGGTCGAGGTTGTCGGCGGCGCTGATCAGTGCCCGCGTAGGTGAGCATCTTCTCGAAGGCCAGCCGCCGTAGTCGGACGCGTGGCGGAAGCGCTGCTGCAGCCACTCCACGAACGCGCCGGCCTCGTCGATCGCCGCGAACACGCTCGGCGAGTCGAAGTGCGTGCAGCAGTACCGGTCGATCGTCCCGTTGGTGCCGACGAGCACGACGGTGTGCAGGTCACCGGTCAGGCCGTGCTCGGCGATGGGCAGGTAGCACGCCCGCGGTGCCCGCGGGGCACGGCCTCCTCCGCCCGGCCAGCAGGGCCTGCAGGGCCTTCGCGCACCATCGCGAGCGTCCTCCTCGGCCTCGGCTCATGGCACGAGCACGAGCTTTCCCTTCGCCGCCGAACTCTCAAGCAGCTCGTGCGCGTGACGCGCCTCGGACAGCGGCAGGCGCTCGGCCACGACCGGGTGGATCTTGCCCTCACGGAGCAGGCCGAGCAGCGCGCCGAAGTCCTCGCGGAACCGACGCGGGTCGCGGGGGCCTCCACCCACCAGAAGCGCTCGGTGGCTTCCGGCCACGGGCAGCACTTGGCGGTGGTGGTCGTGCAGTTTCTGGATCCGGTAGGCGAGCGCCTGTCGGCGGGGCGAGAGCAGGCTCCAGAACCATACGGTCCCGGTCGCCGCATACCACTCCGCCCACCGCCGCCAGTTCTTGTGCCCGTGTTCGAGTGTGGCGTAGTGGCCGTACACGACAAGCCGTCCACCGGGCCGCAACGCGCGGAAGGAGCGAACCGACAGCGCACCGCCGAGCCCGTCGAGCACGACGTCCACGCCCATGCCGGGGAGCTCGCGCACCCGCGCCAGGAAGTCCTCGTTGCGGTAGTCGATCGCGACTGCGCCGAGCCGTTCGACCGCGGCACGGTCGCGGGCCGACGCGGTCCCGTACATCTCAAGCCCGGCCTGCGATCCGAGCTCCAGGACTGCGGTGCCCACCCTTCCGGCCGCACCGTGCACGAGCACCGTCTCGCCGCTCTTCACCCTCGCCACGCGATGCAGTAGCTGGTAGGCGGTCATGTAGGTGAAAACGAGGTTCAGAACCTCCCCCGGGTCGAGGTTCTCGGGTACCGGGACCGCCTCCGCCTCCGGCACGCAGACTCGCTCTGCGTCCGCGCCCCACACCGTCAGCGCGCCGATGCGGTCTCCCTCGCGCAGTCTCGAACAGCCGGGGCCGAGCTCCTCGACAACGCCGACGAGCTCGTAGCCGGGCGTGAACGGAGGCTTCGGTACGCCGAGGTACGTGCCGGCGCGCAGTTGGGCATCGGTGAAGGACACGCCTGCGGCCAGCACCCTGACGCACACCTCACCAGGTCCCGGTCGGGGATCGTCGTCCTCAACGACCCGCAAGACCTCGGGACCGCCGAAATGATCAACGATGACGCGTTTCATGCCTTCAGCCTAGGCAGGCCGCACGGCCCTCGCATGCGGTCGATTCTCCGGCTCGATGATCTCCTGAAGCGGGTGTCGCAGGTTCGAATCCTGTGACGGAGGCAGTGGCGACGCGCCGACACGCCCCGGTCAGGGGCGGTCTTCGGAGACTGCGGCGATTCGCCTGTCCGGTCAGCTGTACCGGGTCCCCCGGGACCCACGCCCGCCCGTGGGCCGCGGGCCGGCTCCTCCTCGGGCTCGCCCTCCGGGGAGGGGCGCGACCCGCCTCCGGATCGCCCCCGCGCGCCCGGCGGCGGCCGTCCCCGCTGCCGACGGCCCACGGAGGTAAGAGAATGGATTATGAGCAACCTCCTGGGACCCTTCAGGCGTCGGCTGCTCCGCTCTACCACGGGCTCTCACCCTCCCCCCCGGCGCGCCCGACCAGGACACGGTCAGGAAGCTCAGGAAGCCGGCCGGCCCCCGATGGCGACGTCACGGCCGCAGCGCCTGTCCTCCCTGCTGAGCGTGCGCAGCGTGGCGGGGGAGGTGTTCCTCCTGCAGCTGGCCGTCGTGGTGCTCCTCGTGGCCGCCGCGGTGGTGGCCCTCGTGGTGCAGGCCCGGAGCGACGCCATGCTGGACGCCCGGCACCGTACGCTCGCCGCCGCCGGAACGTTCGCGGAATCCCCGGGGATCGTGCCGGCCCTGCACAGCGCCCATCCGAGTGCGGTGCTGCAGCCGAGCGCCGAGGCGGCCCGGAAGATCGCCGGGGTCGACGGCATCAACGTGTACACGCTCGACGGGGTCACCGTCGCCCACAGCGACCCCGGGCAGATCGGGAAACGCGTCGTGGGCCCCTTCGCCAAGGCGGCGGCCGGCACCTCGTTCACCGAGACGTTCGAAGGGTCCCTGGGGCAGTCGGTGGTCTCGGTGGTCCCCGTCAAGGACCGCGACGGCCACGTCATCGCCGTCGTCTCCTCCCCGGTCACGGTCCAGAACGTCCAGGGCATGGTGAACCGGCAGCTGCCGGTCGTCCTGGGGACCGCGGCCGCGGTGCTCGCCCTGTCCGCCGGCGGGACGGCTCTGGTGAGCCATCGGCTGCTGCGCCGGACCCGTGGTCTGGGACCGGCCGAGATGACGAGGATGTACGAGCACCACGACGCGGTGCTGCACGCGGTGCGGGAGGGCGTACTGATCGTCGGCGGCGGCGGACGGCTGCTGCTCGCCAATGACGAGGCGCGCCGGCTGCTGGACCTGCCCCCGGACGCGGAGGGGCGCCCCGTCACGGACCTGGGTCTGGAGGAGGCGATCGCCGAGCCGATCGCATCGGGCCGGTCCGCGACCGACGAGGTGCACCTGGCGGGCGATCGGCTGCTGGCGGTGAACATCCGGCCCACCGCCCCGTACGGGCAGGCGGGCACCGTCGTCACGCTGCGGGACACCACCGAGCTGCGGGCACTCACCGGCAGGGCCGATGTGGCCCGGGAGCGCCTGAAGCTGCTCTACGACGCGGGGGTGCGGGTCGGAACGACGCTCAACGTGGAGCGCACCGCGGAGGAACTGGCGGAGGTGGCGGTCCCGCGGTTCGCCGACGTGGTCACGGTCGACCTGCTGGACCCGGTGCTGCGCGGCGAGGAGCCGCCCGAAGCGATCACCGAGATGCGCCGCACCGCCGTCGTCGGCCTCGGGGGCGACCACCCGCTCTCCCCCGTCGGCGAGCTGATCCGGTTCGCTCCCACCGGCCCCATGGCCGCCGGGCTGGCCGGCGGCCGTGCGGTCCTGGAGGCGGACCTGCGCGCCGGCCGCCGCTGGCGGTCACAGGACCAGGCCAACGCCCTGCAGATCCTGGCCCGCGGCATCCACTCCCTGATCGTCGTGCCCCTGCGGGCGCGGGGCGTGGTGCTGGGCATGGCCGGCTACTGGCGGGGGCAGGAATCCCCGCCGTTCGACGAGGAGGACGTGTCCCTCGCCGAGGAGCTGACCGCCCGGGCGGCCCTGTCCGTCGACAACGCCCGCCGCTACACCCGCGAGCACACCATGGCCGTCACCCTCCAGCGCAGCCTGCTGCCCCGGGGCGTACCGGAGCAGTCCGCCGTCGAGGTCGCGCACCGCTACCTGGCCGCCCAGGCGGGGGTGGGCGGTGACTGGTTCGACGTCATCCCGCTGCCGGGCACCCGGGTGGCCCTGGTCGTCGGCGACGTCGTCGGCCACGGTCTGCACGCCGCCGCCACCATGGGCCGCCTGCGCACCGCCGTGTACAACTTCTCCACCCTCGACCTGCCCCCGGACGAACTCCTGAGCCACCTGGACGAGCTGGTCGCCCACATCGACACCGACGGGCAGGAATGGCAGGGGATCACCGGGGCCACCTGCCTGTGCGCCATCTACGATCCCGTCTCGGGGCACGTGACCGCCGCCACGGCGGGGCATCCGGGCCCGGCTCTGGTCGGCCCCGACGGGACCGTGTCCTTCCCCGAGGTGCCGGTCTCCCCGCCGCTGGGCCTGGGGGCGGGCCTGCCCATCGAGACCACGACGGTCACCCTGCCGGAAGGCTCCCTGCTGGCGCTCTTCACCGACGGGCTGATCGAGAGCCGCGACCGCGATCCGGACGCGGGCCTCGCAGCGCTGCGCGCCGCCCTGGAGGGCCCCGCACGCACCCCCGAGGAGACCTGCACCGCGGTGATCGAGGCGATGCTGCCCTCCCGGCCGAGCGACGACGTCGCGCTGCTGGTGGCCCGCACCCGCCGGCTGGATCCCGAGCGGATCGCCGAGTGGGACGTGCCCCCCGACCCGGCGGCGGTGTCCCGGGTGCGCAACGCCTGCGCCCGCCGGCTGGCGGACTGGGGCCTGGAGGACATCGCCTTCACCACGGAGCTGATCCTCAGCGAGCTGATCACCAACGCGATCCGCTACGGCACCGAGCCCATCCGGGTGAGGCTGCTGTACGACCGCAGCCTGGTCTGCGAGGTCTCCGACGGTTCCAGCACCTCCCCGCACCTGCGCCGGGCCGCGGCCACCGACGAGGGCGGCCGCGGCCTGTTCCTCGTCGCGCAGTTCGCCGAGCGCTGGGGCACCCGCTACACCGTCCGCGGCAAGATCATCTGGAGTGAGCAGGCCCTCCACGAGGGGGCCCCGCCGCCCCCGGTGGACCTCGGGGAGGCGATCTTGGCCGGGTGGGACGACGAGGGGTTCTGAGAACGCGCCGGTACGGCAGCCGCACGGAACACAACGGACACCACCTCCCGGGACCGCTCTGCCGAGGCCGACGAACGTACTCTGGCTTCGATCTGTACACGACCGCCTGTTATGGAGCCTTCGTGCCTGCACCCCGTCTCCGAACGGCCTTCGTCGCCTTCTCCCTGGCCCTCGCGGCGGCGCCCCTGGGCGCCTGCGGGGACAAGCCCACCGCCGCGCCCACCGCGCCCGCGGTCGCGACCTCGGCGGCGGACGCCGGCGGCACGGCGGCGCTGACCGCAGCGGCGAAGAAGGAGGGCGTGCTCAATGCCATCGCCCTCCCGCGCGACTGGGCCGGCTACGGCGCGCTGATCGACGGCTTCGAGAAGAAGTACGGGATCAAGGTCAGGGTGGAGAACCCGGAGGGTTCCAGCGAGGACGAGATCACCGCCCTGAAGGAGCACAGGGGTGCGGGCCGCGCCCCCGACGTGATCGACGTGGGCGGCTCGTTCGCGCAGTCCGCGGCCCGGCAGGGCCTGCTCGCGCCCTACGAGGTCGCCGCGTACGACCAGATCCCCGAAGAGCAGAAGGACCCGCGGGCCCGCTGGTACAACAACTACGGGGGCTACGTCTCGATCGGCTGTGACGCCAAGCGCGTCAAGAACTGCCCCTCGACCTTCGCCGACCTGCGCAAGCCCGAGTACAAGGGCCAGGTCGCGCTCAACGGCGACCCCACCAAGTCCGGCTCCGCCTTCGCCGGCGTGTACGCGGCAGCCCTGGCGAACGGGGGTTCCTTCGACGACATCCAGCCCGGTCTCGACTTCTTCGCCGAGCTCAGCAAGAACGGGAACTTCATCCCGGTCCAATCCACTCCGGAAACGATCGCGAACGGCCGGACCCCGATCAGCATCGACTGGGACTTCCTCAACCTCGGGTACGCCGAAGAATTCCGGAAGAAGGGCGCGGACGTCGACTGGCGGACCGCCATCCCGTTCGACGGCAGCTTCGCCGAGTACTACGCGCACGGGGTGAACAAGGACGCCCCGCACCCGGCGGCGGCACGTCTGTGGCAGGAGTACGTCTTCAGCCCGGAGGGGCAGAACCTCCGGCTCGCCGCCTACGCGCGCCCCGTCCTCATGGAGGCGATGAAGAAGGACGGCACGCTCGACAAGGCCGCGGCGGAGAAACTGCCGACGGTCGAGGGCACCCCGACGTTTCCGACGGAGGCGCAGACGGCGAAGGCGAAGGAGACCGTCAACCGCGGCTGGACCAAGGCCGTCTCGGGCTGAGGGCGGGGGCGCTCAGGAAGCGCTGCTGGTCGGCCGGGAAGCCGTCGGCGAACAGGGACCTGGGGGCGAACAGCGCGGTCGGGGTCAGGCGCGGGGAGGAGCGCTCGACGGTGTGTTCGACCAGGCCGTGCGTGGCGTCGGGGTAGTGGGCGAGGTGCAGGAACGGGCCCGGCACCCGCGCCCTGGCCGCCCGGTGCTGGGAGGCCCTGGTCGGCGACGCCGGGGAATCGGACCGCCTGCGCCTCTTCCGCCTCTACCGCCTCTACGACGAAGCCCTCCCCCAAACCGCCCGTCCGCTCGAATGAACGGCGTGGCACAGGCGCCGGTCTTCACCGAGGTCGACCCGGCCCCGGCCGGCGGCGGTGTCGGCGGGCGGGCGGATGGGGAAGCCAGGTCGTGTCCCCCACCGGGTTCCCCCTCTCCTTCATGCGAGGCCGAATGATCGCCAACCTGATGCGGCGCGCCCGGGGCGCGCTCGCGGTCGCCGTCGTCACCGGCGCCCTGCTCACGGCCGCGGTACCCGCCCGGGCCGCCGCCGCGCCCGCCCTCACCGCCGCCGGCGCGATCCTCGTCGACGCCGCCACGGGCGCCACGCTCACCTCCAAGGCCCCCGACACCCCGCGGCAGACGGCCAGTACGACCAAGATCATGACGGCGGTCGTGGTCGCGTCGCAACCCGGTCTGAACCTGGATCGGAAGGTCACCGTCCGGCAGGCGTACCTCGACTACGTCCACCGGCAGGGGGCGAGCTCCGCGCAGCTGAGGGCGGGGGCCACCCCGACGGTGCGTCAGCTGCTGTACGCGATGATGCTGCCGTCGGGATGCGACGCCGCGTACGCGCTCGCGGACGCCTTCGGCACGGGCACCACCAGCGCCGGGCGCACCGCGGACTTCATCGCGAGGATGAACGCCGAGGCGAAGGCCCTGGGCATGACCCGCACCGTCTACGACAGCTTCGACGGCATCTCGCCGACCGGCAGGAACGTCACCACCCCGCGCGACCTGGCCCGGCTCACCCGGCACGCCCTGTCCGTCCCGCTGTTGCAGACCGTCGTGAAGACCGCCGCCTACGCCACCGGCGGCACCTCGGCCCTCGCCACCTGGTCGAACAGCAACCTGCTGGTCCAGCCCCGGCCCGCCGGCTACGGCTACCCCGGCGCCGTCGGCGTCAAGACCGGCACCACCACGGCCGCCGGCAAGTGCCTGGTCTTCTCCGTCACCCGCAACGGAAAGACCGTCATCGGCGTGCTGCTGAAGGACGAGGAGCGGTACAGGGACTCGATGGCCCTGTCGGACTGGGCCCTCGGCCCGGCCGCGGGCTCCAGGACGGCCCTGCAGCGCAGCAGCACCGAACCCGTCCCGGACGTCCTCGACTGACCGCCCCGCGGGCCCCGCGGGCCCCGGGGGTCTACGGCGTGCGGGTCGCCGTGCGGCCGTGGGCGGCGGCGGCCCGGGCGAAGCGGGCGGCGTCGGCGACGGCCGCGCCGCCCGTGTCGTTGTTGAAGTAGACGTAGACGTCGGCCCGGTCCGGCCAGGCGTCGGCGATGCGCCGGGCCCAGGAGTCCAGCGCCTGGCGGCCGTAGCGGGGCGGCGGGCTCGCGGCGCCGGCGTGGAGGCGTACGTAACCCCAGGACGCGGTCCGCCACAGCGGGGCCACCGGCCGTGACCACCGGTCGGCCCAGCACAGGGCGCTGGCGTGGCGTTCCAGGACGGCCCGCAGTGCGGGTTCCGCCTCCCACCACGAGGGGTGGCGCGGTTCGACGGCCACCCGGACGCCGCGGGGGAAGCAGTCCAGGCAGGCGTCGAGCGAGGCGGGGTCCGCCCGGAGGTTCGGCGGCAGCTGGAGCAGGACGGGGCCCAGGCGGGGGCCGAGGCCCTCGGCGTGCTCCAGGAGCCGCCGGACCGGCTCCTCGGGGTCGTGCAGGCGCTTGAGGTGGGTCAGGTAGCGGGATGCCTTGACCGCCATCACGAAGTCCTCGGGGGTGCGCTCGCGCCAGGAGGCGAAGACCGAGGCCTCGGGGAGCCGGTAGAAGGCGTTGTTGTTCTCGACGGTGGCGAAGCGGCGGGCGTACTCCTCCAGCCAGAGCCGCTGCGGCAGGCCCTCCGGGTAGAGGGGGCCGCGCCAGTCCCGGTACTGCCATCCCGAGGTCCCGACGTGCAGGGGCATGCCCGGGGCCCTAGCTGCCGACCCGTACCAGGGCCAGGGTGATGTTGTCGGGGCCGCCGGCCTCGATGGCGGCCTTCCAGAGCTCGAAGGCGGCGCGGCCGTCGTCGTGGACCCTGAGCACGGCGTCGATCTCCTCGTCGGGCAGCGGGTCGCTGAGCCCGTCGCTGCACACCAGGTAGCGGTCGCCCCCGGAGAGCTCGAAGGAGGTCACGTGGGGTACGGGGGTACCGGAGGCGCGGCTGCCGCCGAGGGTCTGGGTGACGGCGGAGGTCGTGCGCCGCCCGGGCTCCGGGGGCGGGCTGTCGTCCACGCTGACCCGGCGCAGGCCGTCGGCGCCGGCGGCGTAGACCCGGCTGTCGCCCACGTTGAACACGAGCAGTGACTCCCCGAGGACGAGGACGCCGGCGACGGTGGTGGCCATGGTGAACAGCTCCGGGCGGCCCTCGGCGGCCGCGTTCACCTCGTAGTCGCAGACGTCCAGGGCGTCACGGAGCGTGTCCGGGCCCCGCAGGGTGGGACCGAGGGCGGAGAGGCGGCGGGCGACGAGGGCGCTGGCGACCTCCCCGGCCGGCTGTCCGCCGAGCCCGTCGGCGACGGCGACGACCAGCGGGCGGCCGAGCGGGAACACGAGGGTCTGGGGGCTGTCGGTCACGGTGGCGCACAGGGTCCACGGTCCGACGACGAGGCTGTCCTCGTTGTGCTCGCGGACCAGGCCGGCGTGGCTGAGCGCGGTCACCGCTATGTACGGCACCCCACCATTGTCGCGCGGCGCGCGGTGTGCGGCACCACCGGGCCGGAGGGGCCTCTCCGACCGGAGCGGAACGGCCCGATCCATCGACTTTCGGCCAAGCCAACTGCCGCGGTCCGTCCGTATCATGACCTCCTGTCAATACCCGTGCACGGAGCGGCTAGGATCCCGGGCTGTTGTCCAAGATCTTCCGCAACCGATCGTTTGAGGGTTCTGATGGTTCGAGAGGGATCGCCCGGCAGTCCAGGGCCCGCCTCACCCGTCGCATGGGCGCTGCCCGCCCTGGTGACCGCCGCGATATCCGCGGCGGCCGCCGCGCTGGTCCCCGGGTCCGCGCGCGCCTCCGTCGCCTGGATCGGCGCGGCCGCCTGCGTGGCCGTCGCGCTGGCCTGTGCCGAGGCCGCCCGGCGCGGCCGGGCGGTGGCCGCGCTGCGGGCCGCCGTGGCGGCCCGTGAGGAGGCCCTGGCGGTCCAGCAGGCGGAGACCGTGTGGCTGGCCGAGGTGCTGCTGCCCGACATCGTGGGACGGCTGCGCAAGGGCGAGTTCCCCGAGGACGTGCTCACCTCCCTCGAGGACGACGACGTCCACCGGCCGGGGCTGACCCCCGAGTTCAGGGCGGCCCACCAGGCGGTGCTGCGGTCGGTGCTCGACGCCGTGGTCGCCGAGGAGGACCTGCGCGACTCCGCGCAGCGGGCCTTCGTGAACATCGCCCGCCGCGTCCAGGCCATCGTGCACCAGCAGGCCCAGGAAATGCGGGAGATGGAGGACCGGCACGGGCAGGACCCGGCCGTCTTCGGCGACCTGCTGCGGCTCGACCACGGCACCGCGCTCATCGGCCGGCTCGCGGACTCCATCGCCGTCCTCGGCGGTGCGCGGCCCGGCCGCCAGTGGAGCAAGTCGGTGCCGCTGTACAGCGTGCTGCGCGGCGCCATGTCCCGGATCATCGACTACCAGCGCGTGGAGCTGCACTCGGTGACCCAGGTGGCCGTCGTCGGTCCCGCCGTCGAGCCGCTCATCCACGCGCTGGCGGAGCTGCTGGACAACGCCACCCGCTACTCGCCGCCGCAGACCAGGGTGCACCTGACCGCGGTCGAGGTGAACTCGGGCATCGCCATCGAGATCGAGGACGGCGGCCTGAGCATGAGCGAGGAGGCCCGCAACCGGGCCGAGCGGATGCTGCGCCAGGCGCAGGAGGGCATCGACCTCACCGACCTGGGCGAGACCCCGCGACTGGGCCTCGCCGTGGTCGGCCGGCTGGCGCAGGCGTACGGCTTCCAGGTCTCGCTGCGCTCCTCGGCGTACGGCGGCGTGCGCGCCGTCCTCGTGGTCCCGCAGGGCCTGATCACCACGGTCTCCGCGGCGACCGGTCTCGCGCACGGCATCGGCACCTCCTCGGGCCCGCGGGCCGCGGCGCTCCCGGCGAAGGCCGACGGGGCGTCCGGATCGCCGCGACCGCGCCGGGCCACGGGGCCGCAGGCGCTCCCGGCGGACGACTACGACGAGGGGCCGGTCGTGACCGAGCGGACGCCGAACGGCCTGCCGCAGCGCCGGCGCAGGACCCGCGTCACCGCGCCGGCGGGACCGGCCGTCGCGGAGCCGACGGGGACCACCAGCACCACCGCCGCACCGGAGCAGGCCGAGGCCCAGCCCGGAATGTGGCTCGCCGCCTTCCAGAGCGGCCTGTCCGGGGACACCCGGCCCGCCGAGGACCACACGGCGGACTACCAGCACCACACGCACAGCTCGCCGGCCTCGGCGACCAAGGGGGAACAGCCGTGAGTCAGCAGCAGAGCAACATGGACTGGATGCTCAAGGACCTGGCCGAGAGCGTCCCGCAGACCCGGCACGTCATCGTGCTGTCGGCCGACGGCCTGCGGATGGCCCAGTACGGCGCGGAGACCGACACGGCCGACCGGCTCGCCGCCGCCTGCGCCGGCCTCCAGAGCCTGGCCGGCGCGGTCGCCGCCGAAATCCCGCACAGCAGCGGGCGGATGAGGCTGGTCGTGATCGAGATGGACGGCGGCTTCTTCTACCTGATGGCCGCCGGCGCCGGAGCCTACCTCGCGGTGCTGGCCGACGAAGGCGTCGACGCCGGACTGATGGGCCAGCGCATGCGGGACCTCGTGGCGCGGATCGGAGAGCACCTCAGCAGCCCGCCGCGCAGCGACAGGCTGACCGCGTGAGCGACCCTGGCAACACAAGCTGGGAAGACGGCAGCCCGGAACGGCTCTACGTCATCACGGGCGGCCGCAGCGAACCGCTGGGCCCCTCCGGCCTCGACCTGGTGACGCTCATCGTCGCCACGTCGGGGCCGCGGCCCGGCATGCAGCCGGAACACTCGGCCATCGTGCGGTTGTGCCAGTCGCCGCTGTCGGTGGCCGAGATCTCGGCCTACCTGGGTCTGCCGGTGAGCGTGGTCACCGTGCTCCTCGACGACCTCCTCACCGCGAAGCGGGTGCTCTCGCGCGCACCCGTCGCCCCCGCCCAACTCCCCGACCTGGCATTGATTGAGGCAGTCATCGATGGACTTCGAAAGCTCTGAGCATCCCGCGGGGCCGCGGCGCGAGGACATCCTGCCGGCGACGGCGACGGCCGCGGTCAAGGTGGTGATCGTGGGCGGGTTCGGGGTCGGCAAGACGACCCTGGTCGGCTCGGTGAGCGAGATCCGGCCATTGACCACCGAGGAGACCATGACCCAGGCCGGGGTCGGGGTCGACGACACGGCGGGCGTGGAGCGCAAGAAGTCGACCACCGTGGCCATGGACTTCGGCCGCATCAGCATCAACGAGGAGCTGGTGCTGTACCTCTTCGGGACGCCGGGCCAGCAGCGGTTCTGGTTCCTGTGGAACGGCCTGTTCGAGGGTGCGCTGGGTGCGGTGGTCCTCGTCGACACCCGCCGGCTGGAGGTCAGCTTCGACGTGATCGGCCGGCTGGAGGAGCGGGGCGTGCCGTTCGTCGTCGCCGTGAACACCTTCCCCGACGCTCCCGTGTACCCCCTCGACGAGCTGCGCGGCGCGCTCGACCTGCCGCAGTCCGTCCCCCTCGTCGCCTGCGACGCCCGGCAGCGCGACTCCAGCCGCGACGTCCTGATGGCGCTGATGCACTACCTGCACTCCCTCGCCGCGGCCCCGGAGGCCTCGTAGGACCGCCTCCGGGCCGGCCCCGCGGCCGGCCCCCGCGCCCCGCGGGGAAGCGGGCCGGGGGCCGGAGCGGTCAGATCCCGGAGGCCCAGCCTCCGATGGTGAACCGGCCGCCCTCCTCGCGCACTTCGAAGGCTCCGCTTCCGCCGAAGTGCGCGGGCACGACCAGCTCCCCGCGCTCCGCCGCCCGCCCCAGGGTGCGGCGGCGGGTCCGTGCCGCCTGCGCCGCGTCCATGCAGAAGCAGCTGTTGCAGGAGGGCCGCAGGACCTGCACCGGGCTGTGCAGCATGTCCCCGACGAAGACCGCCCGGTCGGTCCCGGACTCCAGCCTCAGCACCGAGGAGCCGGGCGTGTGGCCGGGGGCCGCCTCCAGGGTGAGCCGGTCGTCGATGCGGTGGGAGTCCTCCCAGAGGACCGCCTGCCCGGACCGGTGGACGGGGGCGACGCTGTCCTCGTAGACGAGCCGGTCGATCTCCCGCGCGCCGCCGCCGTATCCGCCGCGCGGCCCGAAGTGGGCGTCGTCGGCGGCGGGAATGAGGTACCGGGCGTTGGGGAAGGCCGGGACCCACTCCCCGTCGGCGTCCAGGGTGTTCCAGCCGACGTGGTCGGCGTGCAGGTGGGTGTTGACGACGACGTCCACCTCCTCGGGGCGGACTCCGGCGGCGGCGAGGTCCGCCATGAAGTCGCCCTGGCGCTGGTGGAACAGCGGCGAGCCGGGCCGCTCGCGCCCGTTGCCCACCCCGGTGTCCACCAGGACGGTGCGGCCGCCGCTGCGCAGCACCCAGGTCTGCAGGGCGAGCACGGCCTGGTCGGCGTCGGGCCGCCAGTGGTCCGGTGCCAGCCACTCCTCGTTCTCCTTCCACAACTCGGCGCCGGACTGCGGGACCAGGTCCCGTGCGGCCGCGAAGGGGCCCCGCGCTTCGACGACACGGGTGATCTCGACGTCCCCCAGGACGATGCTCTGCGTGTTCTCGTTGGTCATGTACACCACCCTAGGCAGGCGGGGCGAGCCGCCCAATGCTCCTTCCGCTCAAGAGGATGCGCATCCCTCTCACCGGCCTTCGGCGTCGGCGGTACCCTGCGCGCATGGACGTGGTGAGCGACGCGATCTCCGCCGTGCGCCTGGGGCGCCCCTCCTCCGACCGGGTGCGGGTGGCCGGCAGCTGGTGCGTCCGGCTGGACCCGTACGAGGGGGCGGGGTTCCACGTCGTCCTCGCGGGCGACTGCTGGCTGCTGGCCGACGGCGGCGAGCCGGTCGCCCTCACCACCGGCGACGCGGTGCTGCTGCCGCACGGGGCCGGCCACGTGCTCGCGGACGCGCCGGTCGACGCGGCGGCCGCGGCGCGGGCCCTTCCGCTGGAGCGGTACCGCGACGGGCGGGCACCCCGCGTCCCGCTGCCGGGCCGCGGGACGGTGGAGATGCTGTGCGGCAAGTACCGGCTCGACCGCAGCCGGGTGCACCCGCTGCTGGCCGAACTGCCCGGCGTGGTACGCCTGCCGGGCGCCGCGCACGGCGAACTCCAGGCGGCGATACAGCTGTTGGGCGGCGAACTGGACGCGCGGCGGCCGGGGTCCTCCCTCGCCCTGCCGAGCCTGCTCGACCTGCTGCTCGTCTACATGGTCCGCGCCTCGGTGGCCGGGGCGGCGGCGGGTTCCTGGTCGGCCGCCCTGGGCGACCCGGTGACGGCCGCCGCCCTCCAGGCGATGCACGCGGACCCCGCGGCCCCCTGGAGCGTGGACCGCCTGGCCGCCGAGGCGGGCGTCTCCCGGCCGACCCTGGCGCGCCGGTTCACCCCGCTGGTCGGCCGTCCCCCGATGGCGTACCTGACGTGGTGGCGCCTGACCCTGGCCGCCACCCGGCTGCGCGACACGCCGGACTCCCTGGCCGCCATCGCGGCCCGGGTCGGCTACGGCAGCCCGTACGCCCTCTCCCACGCCTTCGTGCGGGAGTTCGGCACCACTCCGGGGCGCTACCGCGCGCTGGTCTCCGCCACCCCGCGCTGAACCTGTTCAAACGAGCGGATACCGTGGCTCCCATGGATGTGCCCGGAGCGCGCAGGCCTCCCGGGCACCCGTCTGCCCGAGGAGTTCACATGGCAAGCCAGACCCGTACCGCACTGGTCGAGGGCCTGATGGAGCGCTTCCCCCACGTGCCGCGGGAGGCCGTGATCAAGGAGGACCTGCTGCGGGGCGGCATGGCCTTCGACGAGTCCGCACTCAGCGGCGGCGGTGCCGACGGGCCGGGCGGCGGCGACGTCAAGCCGAAGTCGTACTTCATCTTCTCCTTCGACCACCGCACCCTGCCGGAGCTGGGCGCCGCCGCGCTCAACCGGCCGCCCGAGGAGATCGTCCTCACCGGCGGCCCGTACGGGCTGCGCCGCACGGTGGTGTCCGTACGGGTGAACCCGGACTCCCCGTACGTGGTGCGCGGCGGCGAGGACGGCACGCTGGGCCTGTACCTGGACGGCGTGCGGATCTCCGACGTCGGGCTCCCGCCGATGCCGGAGTACTACCGGCACAAGCTGTCGAACGGCAAGTCGGTGATGGAGGTCGCGCCGACCATCCAGTGGGGCTACCTGATCTACCTGACCGTCTTCCGGGTGTGCCAGTACTTCGGCGCCAAGGAGGAGTGCCAGTTCTGCGACATCAACCACAACTGGCGCCAGCACAAGGCGGCGGGCCGCCCCTACACCGGGGTGAAGCCGGTCGAGGAGGTACTGGAGGCCCTGGAGATCATCGACCGGTACGACACCGCGGGCACCTCGCGCGCCTACACCCTCACCGGCGGGTCCATCACCTCGCAGGTCGGGGGCCGCGACGAGGCCGACTTCTACGGCCACTACGCCCAGGCCATCGAGGAGCGCTTCCCCGGCCGCTGGATCGGCAAGGTCGTCGCCCAGGCCCTGCCGCGCGACGCGGTGCAGCGCTTCCACGACCACGGCGTGCGGATCTACCACCCCAACTTCGAGGTGTGGGACCGCCGGCTGTTCCAGCTCCACTGCCCGGGCAAGGAACGGTACGTGGGGCGTGACGAATGGCACCGCAGGATCCTCGACTCCACCGAGGTGTTCGGGCCCCGCCACGTGATCCCCAACTTCGTGGCGGGCATCGAAATGGCCGAGCCCTTCGGGTTCACGAAGGTGGGCGAGGCCATCGACTCGACCGCCGAGGGCCTGCGGTTCTTCATGTCGCACGGCGTCGTGCCGCGCTTCACGACCTGGTGCCCGGAGCCGACGACCCCGCTGGGCAAGGCCAACCCGCTGGGCGCCCCGCTGGAGTACCACATCCGGCTGCTCGAGACCTACCGGGCGACGCTGGAGGAGTTCGGCCTGAGCTCCCCGCCCGGCTACGGGCCGGCCGGCCCCGGGCGCGCGGTGTTCTCCGTCAGCTCGTTCATGGACAGCCTGGAGGGGCTGGAGGAGCCCGGGGAGGACGCGCCCGCCGCCCCCTGACCCGCCTCCCTCCGCTCCTCCCCCGCACCGCCCAGCGGCCCGGTCCGCACGGACCGGGCCCCTTCGCCGTGCGTCGGGCCGCCGGTCCCGCTCCCGGAACGCGGCAAGGTAGCAGCCTTTCGAGGGGCCGCGCGGATGTTTGTCCGATGGTGATGGTCCTTCCGCGACGGCGCCCCGGCGGGCACTAGCGTCCCGTGCCACCCCAGCCCACCGAGCGAGGAGGCAGTGTGCTGTCATTGCGGCGGCGATCCACCGGCGGCCTGTCCGTGGCCACGAGGTACACGATCGGGAGCGGCCTGGTCATCAGCGCGCTGGTGGTCACGCTGGTCGCCCTGCTGATCCCGGTGTCGAAGTTCGGCGACCGGGCGGCCGCGGCACCGGCGGGGTCGGCGGCCCTGCCCGCCGGGGTCGAGGACGACGGCGCCGGGACCATGAGCACGGCGTACGGGCCGCTGAGCGCCGTGGACCGGGACTTCGTCCGCAAGGTGCGGCTCGCCGGCCTGTGGGAGCTCCCCGCCGGACGGCAGGCGCAGCAGCGCGGGACCCGCCCCTCGGTGCGCACCGCCGGGCAGCACCTGGTGGAGGGCCACACCGAGCTGGACCGCCAGGTGCTCCAGGTCGGCCAGGCCCTCGGGATGGACCTGCCCGACCGGCCGTCCGCGCAGCAGCAGGCGTGGCTGGACCAGCTGTCCGCCGCCCAAGGGCCGGAGTACGAGCGGCTGTTCGTGCAGCTGCTGCGCCGGGCGCACGGCAAGGTGTTCGCCCTGCTGGCGCAGGTACGGGCGCAGACCCGCAACTCCATGGTGCGCGCCCTCGCGACCTCGGCCAACACCACCGTCCTGGACCACATCACGGTCCTGGAGGAGAGCGGCCTCGTCGACTTCGACTCCCTCTCCGACGCGGGCCCCTCGCCCTCCTCCCCCGTTCCCGCCCGTCCCCAGGGGGCCTCGACCCCTCCGAATGTCCGACCGACGAACTGAAGTGAAGTGATCGCATGAGTCAGCAGGGCCACAGGCGCCCCCGGTTGTCGAAGAAGCTCCTGGCCGTGGTCAGCGCCCTGGTGCTGGGCGGCGGCGGGGTGGCGATCGTCGCCGGCAACGCCAACGCCGGCCAGGACGCCTCCCGTACCGGACAGGTGACGGCCACCATCGACTGCCCCGACGTGGGGGACAAGCTCACGAACGTCCCCGACCAGGCCAGGGCGGAGGTGGACGAGAACCTCGCGCAGCTGGACGTCCAGGTGGCCGACGCCTACCGCCAGCTCGCGGGCGGCCAGGTCAAGGGCAAGACGCAGCAGGACGCCCTGCTGGGCCGGCTGCGCGACCAGCGCGGCACGACCATCTCCAAGGTGTCCGACGCGATAGGCCGCTCGGGCGGGCGCCCCGAGGGGCTGGGGGCGCTGAGCGGGTGCTCGATGAAGGAGGCGCCGGCGCAGGACGACGCGGCCGCGGCGGAGCCCGCCGCCCTGTCCGGGGCCGCCCAGGACGGGGCCCGGAGCATCGGCCAGAAGGGCGGGCCGGCGAAGAGCGACTTCGTCGACATCACCAGGGTGCGGCCCAACGTGAAGGCCCCCGCGCAGTCGGCGGCCGCGTCGAAGGGCTCGTTCACCTCGGAGTGCGGGCGCAACGAGAACGGCCACTTCAACCCGGACAACGTGATCGTCGCGCCGGGCGTCTCCAACGGCGCGCACCACATGCACGACTACGTGGGCAACAAGACGACCAGCGCCTTCTCCACGAACAACAGCCTGGCCGCCTCCGGGACCACCTGCGCCAACGGCGACCAGTCCACCTACTACTGGCCGGTGCTGCGGCTGCGCGACGGGAAGGCGGAGCGCGACGCGAAGGCCCCGGGCGGCGGGCAGGACGCCAACGTGGGCACGATCCTGCGACCCAAGCAGGTCAGCATCAGCTTCAAGGGCAGTCCGGTGAGCCAGGTCAAGGCGATGCCCCGGTTCCTGAGGATCATCACGGGCGACGCGAAGGCCTTCAGCAACGGGACCGCCAACGCCAACGCCTCCTGGAGCTGCACCGGTTTCGAGGACCGGCAGCTGAAGGACAAGTACCCGGTCTGCCCCAAGGGCAGCGACGTGGTGCGCACGTTCACCTTCCAGAGCTGCTGGGACGGCCGCAACACCGACAGCGCCAACCACCGTACGCACGTGGCCTTCCCGGACGCCTCCGGGCGCTGCAAGAAGGGCTTCACCGCCATTCCGCAGCTGGTGGAGCGGGTGACGTACGGGGTCGCGCCCGGGGCGCGGTTCGCGGTGGACAGCTTCCCCGAGCAGCTGCACAAGCCGGTGACCGACCACGGGGACTTCATCAACGTGATGTCGGACGGCCTGATGGCGCGGGCGGTGGGCTGCGTCAACAGCGGGCGGTCCTGCCGCTGACCACCCGCGCGCCGCACGCGCACGGCCGGCCCGGAGCCCCTCGGCTCCGGGCCGGCCGTGCGTACGGGACCGGCGGCCCGAGGTCAGAGGCCGTTGACGCGGGCCATCCGGCCGACGACCAGCGGGGTGAAGTCGGCGGTGACCACGCGGGCGGCCCGGCGGGCCACCCGGGAGTGCTGGCGGCGCACCTGGGCCATCAGGCGGCGGCTGCGCAGGGCCATCTCCAGTTCGAAGCGGGTCCGGGGGTCGCGCAGCCCGGGCCCGAAGAGCTTCTCCAGCTGGCGCATCCGGTAACGGACGGTCTGGGGGTGCACGTTGAGGGCCTTGGCGGCCTCGGGTGCGCCGCCCCCCTCCAGCCAGGCGAGCAGGGTCACCTCCAGCCGCTCGCTCTGGCGCGGGGTCAGGTCGGCGAGCGGCCGCAGCCAGCGGGCGGCCAGGGCGTGGGCCAGGGGCTCGTCCTGGAGGAGCAGGAGGGTGGAGAGGTGGTCGTCCACGAAGACGGCCCGGGCGTCGACGCCGGCGCGGGCGGGGGTGAGGGTGAGCAGGCGCAGGGCCCAGCGCAGGGAGGAGGCGGTGTCCCGGAGGGGGACGGCGTGGCCGACGGCGGCCAGGCGGCCGCGCAGGGTGGGCTCCAGGGCCGCCCGGGCGTCCGGTTCCGCACTCGGGAGCAGCAGGCAGGGGCGGCCCGCGAACATCCCGGCGAGCGCGTCGTCGAGGACGGCCGCCAGCTGCTGGGCCTCGCCGGGGGTGGCGAGGGCGACGGCCCGTACGGCGGCGGGGAGGGCCCAGCCGGCGGCCCGGGCGAGGTCATCGAGGGAGTCCTGGGAGGCGGCCCGGTCGTCGGTGAGGGCCTTGAAGAGCTCCTGGCGCACCCGGTCGGGCGCGGCGGGGGTCTCCTGCCGGGCTCCGTGGGCGTGCGCGTGGCCGTGGCCGTGCGTGTGGCCGTGGTGGTGGCCGTGCGTGTGGCCGTGGGTGTGGCCGTCGCCGCGGGCCGCCCCGCGGGCGTCCTCGCGGGGGTCGTCGCGGCGGCCGTCGTGCCTGACGTCGTGTCCGGCGTCCGGTCCGGCCGCCTCCCCGACACCGTCTCCGCAGCCGAGGCCGGCCGCGAGGACGTCCTTGTCCTCGCCCTCTTCGCGGTGGGTTTCGTCGCGGTAGCCGAGGGCGGTGAGGAGCGCCTCTTCCACCCGATGTCTGATCAGATCGTCGTCGATGGCGTCATTACCGTCGACAAGTGTGGAAAATCCGGGAATTCCATGCAGGAGCTCCTCCACTATCTCCGCGGCCAGTGCGGGGAGTTCCCTGCGCACGGCACGCGTCCACTCTCCTCGCGGGCGGGACCAGATGCGGTTCAGAAGTTCGCACATCGTTTCCTCGTTCTTGCCGGGGTGAGGCCTGTCCGGTGGAGGAGCGACAAGCCCGCCAGGATGGTCTGCCTCGCCAACCACCCTGCCTGTCAAGAGAGTTGCAGCCCCCGCGCGCCCTTCTGGAGGGATCCGGCCACTTTTGCTCCCCGTGGGTTTGCCTTGATTTTGCCCCCGGGGACGCATGGATGGCGCGCGACGCGGTGGCCTGTCACGACCTCCACTGGAGGGGAATCTTCCGGCGTTGTTCGATGCGCCGGAGACGCGGTGCGAGAAATTATCACGTTTCGATAAATCCTGTGGAGATGCTGCGCAGCTCCACGATGCTGCTGCACTCCGGCCCCGAGCCCCTTCGGCCGGCGCGGGAATTCCACAGCGCTGCCGGCCGTCACCACCACGACCCCGGGTGCCGAGCGCCAGGTGGACTGTGCTCGGAGCCCCGGTGCACAGGAGAACTGGATGCCCCTGCCCCAGCCGCACATACCCCGCTCCCACCGGTCGCGACGCAGGAGCCGCCACGCGGCGGCGGCCGCCCAGGCCGCGGGACGGCGGGCCGTCCGGCGGCCCCCGCTCCTGCCCGGCTCCGGCGGGCTGCGCCCCAGCGTGCTCTTCGCCGCCGGCGCCGCCGCCGTCTCGCTCCTCGTGACGGTCCGCGCGGGAGCCCTGTCCCACCTGTGGGAGTTCCTCGACTTCGGTGTGGGCGTGCTCTCGCTCGTCAGCCTCACCGCCACCGTCCTGTGGGGCCTGGCGGCCACCGACCGGGCGGTCCTCGGCTCCGGCCACCGGCTGCTGGCCCAGGGCGTGCACCGCGGCCTGGCCGTGGCCGGGCTGGGCTTCCTCGCCCTGCACGTCTGGGTCAAGGTCGCCCAGGGCCACACCACCGCGGCGGGCGCGTTCCTGCCGTTCGCCGACGCGGACCGGCCCGTCCTGATCGGCCTCGGCACCCTGGCCGGATATCTCTTCGTCTCCGTCGCGGTCTCCGGCGCCGTGCGTAGTGTGTTCGCGGTCAAGAACCGCTCCGTGTGGTGGCGGGCGCTGCACATCGGCGCCTACCCGGCATGGGGGGCCTCGCTGGTGCACGGGCTGAAGGCCGGCCGCGCCGCGGACCCCTGGGTGACGGCCTCGTACGCCCTGTGCCTGGCCGGGGTCGCCGGCGTCATCGTGCTGCGCCTGCGCGCCCGGCGGCTCGGCGAGGCTCCCCCGCGTCCGGCCGCCGCCCCGCGTGCCGCCGTCCCGCAGCCCGCCCCCGCGCGACCGTCGGACCAACCCGCGCGCGAGCGGGCGTACTTCGTGCAGGACACGCCCCTCACCGGGATGCCGGCCGTCCCCGGGCAGCGCCCCGCGGTCGAACCGGCCGCCGCCCGGCCGGTGCCCCAGCCCCGGCCCGGGGCCCAGCCGTACGCGGCAGCCGCCACGGCCCCGGTGGACCCGGGCGGCGGGAGCGGCGGGCCGCTCGGCGGGCGTCTCGCCGACTTCGAGGGGCGGCTGTGAGCGGCCCGGCGGAGCGGCCGGGCCTCGGCTGCGTGGGCGCGCCCCGGCTGCTGACCGGGCTCGACCGGACCGGGTGGCTCGACCGCGACGCCCACCTGGCGGCCCACGGCCCGCTGCCCCGCTTCCACCCCGACGAACTCGTCGACCTGGCCGCGGACATCGACCTGCGGGGGCGCGGCGGCGCGGGGTTCCCCTTCGCACGCAAGCTGCAGGCCGTGACGCGGTCGGCCCGGGAGAAGGAGTCCGCCACCGCGGTCGTCGTCAACGGCAGCGAGGGCGAGCCGAGTTGCCTCAAGGACACGGCCCTGCTGCTGCACGCCCCGCACCTGGTGCTGGACGGAGCCCTGCTGGCCGCGGCCGCCGTGTCCGCCGAGGAAGTGGTGGTGGCCGTCACCCGGGCGGACGTGGAGCAGTCGGTGCGGGACGCCGTCGACGAACGGGGCCCGGGCGGGCGGCGCGTGCGCGTGGCCCGGCTCCCCGAGCGGTTCGTGACGGGCGAGGGCACCGCCCTCGTCAGCGGCCTGAACGGCGGGCCGACGCTGCCGTCCGGGCAGCGGGTGCGCACCAGCGAACGGGGCCTGGGCGGGATGCCGACCCTGCTGTCGAACACCGAGACCTACGCCCAGCTCGCCGTCGCCGCCCGGCTGGGCGCCGCGGGCTACCGCTCGGTGGGCCTGCCCTCGGAGCCGGGGACGGTGCTGCTCACCGTCGCCGGCTCCACGGTCGTCGAGACCCCGTCCGGCACCTCCCTGGCCTACGTCCTGGACCTGTGCGGGAGCGGCGTGGGCCAGGGGGTGCTGGTCGGCGGGTACCACGGCCGCTGGCTGGACCCGGGGGCGGCGCGCTCCGCGGGCCTGTCCCGGCAGTCCCTGGCCGCCTTCGGCGCGGTGCTGGGCGCCGGGGCGGTGCTGCCGCTGCCCGAGGAGACCTGTCCGGCGGGGGAGGTGGCGGCGGTGACGCGCTGGATGGCCAACGAGTCGGCCGGACAGTGCGGGCCGTGTGTACGGGGGCTGCCGGGACTGGCCGACGTACTGGACGACGCCGTCCGGGGCGGCGGCCGGGCCGCGCTGGAGGCCGTGGAGGCCCGGATGAGAGCGGTCCGGCGGCGCGGCGCCTGCAGTCATCCGGACGGCACCTCGCACTTCGTGGCCTCGGCGCTCGCCTCCTTCCCCGAGGAGTTCCGCGACCACGCCCTCGGCAGCGGCTGTGGCCGCCCGGTGACCGGGGCGCTGCCCCTGCCACGGGACGAGGCCGCCGGGGGCGAGGAGCGGCTGGTCGTGGACTGGACGCTGTGCAAGGGGCACGGGCTGTGCGTGGACGTCCTCCCCGACGTCGTACGGCTCGACGCGGACGGCTACCCGGCCCAGGCCTCCATGCCGGTCCCCGCGCGGCTGCGGCCCAAGGCGCTGCGCGCGGTGCGGCGCTGTCCGGCGCTCGCGCTGCGCTTCCGGGAATGAGGCGCGCACGGGCGCGGCGGGGGCCCGAGTTCATTCCTGTCGCGATCTGACAAATTCCCGGGGAATTCGACTCCGACCGGCCCGGGCCCCGTATCAATGGGCGAAGGCAGTGAGCCCACGGGATCGAACCAGAACCTCAAGGAGAGATCGTGAAGACAATGCGCCGTGAAATAATCGCCGGGTCGGCGGCGGTCGCGGTACTGCTGTTGACGGCCGGGTGCGGTGCCGACGGGAATTCCACTGCGAAGGGGAATGCGGTGAAGCCCGTGAGCGACAGCAAGCAGCTCGACCTGTACGGGTCGGGATACGGATCGGGGTCGGGTGACGGCGGCGGGGCCGCCGACGCCCCGGCGGGCGGGGGCGCGAAGAGCGGCCCGGCCGGGCAGCTGAAGGTGCAGGAGATGGCCGGCGTCGGCTCCGGGGTCACCGACGGCGAGGGCTTCACCCTCTACCGGTTCGACAAGGACACGGCCAAGCCCCCGAAGTCCAACTGCGAGGGCGACTGCGCCAAGGCCTGGCCGGTCGTCCTCGCGGACGACGCGCAGGCCGGGGCGGGTGTCGACGCCTCGATGCTGGGCTCGGTCACCCGGGCCGACGGCATCCGCCAGCTCACGCTCGGGGGCTGGCCGGTGTACCGCTACGCGAAGGACACCAAGGCGGGCGACGCGCTCGGCGAGGGCGTCGGCGGCACCTGGCACGTCCTGGGACCCGACGGCAGGCCGGCCTCGGCCGGCAAGGGCGCGGGCTCCGGCTCGGGTTCGGGATCCGGAATGAACATGGGGTCGGGAATGGGCTCCGGAACGGGAATGAACATGGGGTCGGGGGCGAATGCCCCGACGGACGGGAAGAAGGTCTCGCTCTCGGTCCGGCAGAACGCCCAGCTGGGCGGAATTCTGCAGAACGCGGAGGGCTGGACGCTCTACCGTTTCGACAAGGACAGTGCCTGGCCGATGAAATTCGGCTGCCTCGACGCCTGCCTGGACACCTGGAAGCCCGCGAAACCCGTGGACAAGTCGGAGGTCTCCGGAATTCCCGCCGAACTGGTCGGAACGGTGAAACGGCCGGACGGGTCGGAGCAGCTGACGATCGCCTGCTGGCCCGTCTACACGTTCACCGGTGACAAGCAGGCGGGCGACGTCAACGGGCAGGGCAAGCAGGGCCTCTGGTTCGCCGTCACCGACAAGGGCAAGAAGGCGAAGTCCGCCGGCTAGGCCGTCCCTTTCGGATCTCGCCGGTCAGGCCCGCGGGTCGGGCGAGATCCGGAAGAGACGGCCTGAGCCGCCGGCGCGCCGTCCCCGATCCCGTGGTGCCCGGCCCCCCTCCCCCGCCGGGCACCACGGCCCCCTTCCCTCCGACCCCTCCCGTGAGGTTGCCGATGTTCCCGTCCGACCGCCGGATCCGCCGGGCGCTCGCCCTGGGCGCCGCCCTGTGCGCCGTGTCGGCGGCCGGTGCCTGCGCCGCATCGCCCGCCCGCCCGGGGGCCGCGCACGCGGAGCACGCCGCCCACGCCTCGACCGCCTCCCCCGCCGCCTCGGCGACGGTCGAGCAGATCGCCACCGCCCTCGGCTGCACCGCCGAACTGGGCACCCAGGCCGAGGAACTGCGCCAGGGCGCCTGCGAGACCGCCCAGGGCACCTACCGCATGACCACCTTCCGCGCCGAGGAGGGCCTGCGCTCGTGGCTGGCCGAGGCCGAGCCGTACGGCGGCGTCTACCTGGTCGGGGACCGCTGGGTGGTCACCGCGCAGTCGGCGGACGCCCTGGCCGGGCTGCGCGGGCGCCTCGGCGGCAGCTTCGAGACCGGCGCCGAGCACACCGGCCACTGAGCGCCCGTCCGGGGCTCCCCGAACCCCCGTCAGACATCGGCCAGTTGTCCGGAAATCCCCTCATTCGCGAGGAGGACGAGAGCCGCCGCGAGGGATGATTCGCTCCGCCCCGCCGTGCTCCAAGGTGTCAGGGAACCGTCGTCCGCCGAAAGGAACGGCCCTCCCGTGCCGCGCATGAAACGCCTCGCTCCCCTGCTCGCCACCGCCGGGCTCCTCGCCGGCTCCCTGCCCTTCCTGGCCGCCGCCCCGGCCGCCGCCGACCCCGCCGTCCAGGAGTACGGGCCGGCGAAGCCCGCCTGGCACCGGTGCAGTGCCGAGCAGCCGGCCGCGTATGAGTGCGCGACCCTCACGGTGCCGCTCGACTACCGGCAGCCCCGGGGGCGCACCCTCGACCTCGCGATATCCCGGGTGAAGAGCCCGGCCCCGGCCAAGCGGCACGGCGTCCTGCTGATGAACCCCGGAGGCCCGGGCGGCCCGGGCCTCGACCTGCCGCTGACGGCGGGTGCGGCCCTGCCCCCGGAGGTCCGGGAGCAGTACGACCTGATCGGCTTCGACCCGCGCGGGGTCGGCGCCAGCAGCCCGGTCGGCTGCGGACTGACCGACGCGGAGCAGGAGTTCCAGCGCGCCTACCGGCCCGAGACCTTCCCCTCCGACGTGGCCTGGGCGCGCACGGTGGCGGACAAGTGCCGCGAGAAGGCCGGCGCGGTGCTCCCGTACCTCACCACCCGCAACACCGCCCGCGACATGGACGCGATCCGCTCGGCCCTGGGCGAGCGGAGGATCTCGTACCTGGGCTACTCCTACGGGACCTACCTCGGCGCCGTGTACACCCAGATGTTCCCGTCCCGGACCGACCGGTTCGTGCTGGACAGCGCGGTGGACCCGCAGCGGATCTGGCGGGGGATGCTCCAGGTGTGGGCCTCGGAGGCCGAGCCGGCGTTCGCCCGCTGGACGCGGTGGACGGCGGAGCGCGACGCCGAGTACCGCCTGGGGGCCACCCCTGAGGCGGTGTCGGCCACCTTCTGGGACCTGGTGGCGCGGGCGGACCGCGACCCGATCGAGTTCCAGGGCCAGAAGATCACGGGTGACGACATCCGCCGGGGGCGGCCGCTGTTCTTCTCCCCGGCCCAGGCGGCCCCGGCGATCGGCGCGCTGAAGGCCGCGGCCGACGGCACCCCGCCGCCGCAGGGCCTCGCCGTGCCGGACGTGCGCGCCGCCCTGCGCGGCTCCGCCGAGCCCCCTTCGGACAACGCCACCGCCGTGTTCTGGTCGGTGGTGTGCGGGGACACCGACGCCTGGCCGCGCGATCCCGAGCAGTACCGGCGCGACGCGGAGCGGGACAAGGCCCGGTACCCGCTGTACGGGGACATGGCCTCCAACATCAAGCCGTGCGCCTTCTGGCAGCGGCCGGCCGAGGCGGCCACGCCGATGCGGACCCGGGCGGACGCACTGACCGTGCAGAACGAGTGGGACTCGCAGACCCCGCTGGTCAGCGGGCTGGGACTGCACTCCGTCCTGCGGGGTTCGCGGATGGTCCTCGCCCGGGGCGGGGAGGGGCACACGGTGTACCTGTCCGACCCCGGCTCCTGTGTGAACGCCCCCGTCACCTCCTACCTGGCCACCGGCCGGCTGCCCGCGCGGGACGTGGCCTGCACGACCGTGCCGGCCCCGGCCCAGCGGCGCGACGCCCGGCCGGGCGGGGAGCCGCTGCCGTTCCCGGCCGGACCGCAGCGGTTCTGACCCCGGCTGCGGCCCCCGCCCCGCGCGGAGTTCCGCTCAGCGGAACACGCGTGGAGCGGGGGCCGTCCGGCGCGGCATCGTGGTGAACGCGCCGGGGGGACCGGCGCTCCGGGCCGCCACGGCGGCCCGCAGGACGGAACCGACACCGGGGGACACCACCATGAGCCGCATCACCGCCCGCTTCGCCGCCGCCTCCCTCATCGCCCTGGGCAGCCTCGCGGGCTTCGCCGGGACCGCGCAGGCCGAGCCGATCGACTACGTGAAGATCGAGCTGCTCGAACTGACCTGCCACCAGCAGAGCGAGGGCGACCACGACGAGGCGTACCTCAACATCACCGACGCCAACGGCAACCAGGTCAAGGTCTGGCCCGGCAACAACGTCAAGTACCAGACGATGGGCACCAACTACGTGCGCTCGCTGACGGACGGCAACGGCAACGGCGCCCTGATCCTCGGCAAGCAGCAGGCCCGCACCCTGACCCTGTGGGACTACGACACGACCAGCGCGGACGACAAGCTGGGCTCGACGCTGGTCACCGGCAGCGAGTTCAACGGCGAGGTGCAGTACCGCTCGCTGGAGGGCTCCGGCGGGGTGTACACGATCGCCTACCGCGTGATCGACATCTGATCCCGGCCGCCGGGGGCGTCCGTCACGCCCCCGGCGCCGTCTCCTCCGCCCGCCGCACCCCGCGTCCGGCCGCAGCGGGCGCCCCGGGCGACGCGGCCGCCGGGCGGCCGCCGCGCAGCGGTGTCGCCAGCCCCGCGCCGAGGATGAGCAGGCACAGCGCGCCGCCGGCGAGGCTCGCCGCCGGCACCCCGTAGTGCTTGCCCGTCACGGTCAGGACGGCGGCGCCCACGGGGCCGCCGGCGTTGTGCACCGCCCAGAAGGCGGAGGTGACCCGGCCGAGCAGCGCGTCCGGGGTCACCTCCTGGCGCAGGGTCATCGAGCAGACCCCGCCGAGGGTCGTGCCGAACATGAACACGGCGGCCAGTACGGCGATCACGGGCACGCTGCGGCTGAGGCCGGTCCCCGCGACCGCCACCGCGATCAGCCCGACGGCGCCCAGCCAGCAGGGACCGAAGCCGAGGGCCCGGCGCAGCCGGCCGGCCGCGAGGGCCGCGCCGATGACGCCCGCCCCGCTCACGGCGAGCACGTAGCCGAGGGTGGCCGGGCCGTGCCCCAGGTCCTCCTCGACCCGGTAGATCAGCAGGTCGGTGGCGCCCATGGTGACGAAGGTCAGCAGGGTGAGCAGGACGGTCAGGGGACGCAGCAGGGCGTGGCCCCACAGGAAGCGGAAGCCCACGACGAAGGTCTCGCGCAGGCGCGCGCCTCCCGGAGCGGGGGCGGGGGCCCCGTCCGGGGCCGCCGCGTGGCGTCCGAAGCGCACCCAGCGCAGGGTCAGCGCCGAGACCAGGAAGGTGGCCCCGTCCACCCCCAGGGCCCATTCGGCGGACGCCTCGGCGGTGAGCAGCCCCGCGGCCACCGGTCCCACCAGGGTCCCGAGGGCGAAGGTGCCCATCAGGCGTCCGTTGGCGGCGGTGAGGTCCTCTCCGCGCACCAGGTGCGGCACGGCGGACACGTACGCCACGTCGAACACCGTCTTCAGGGCGGTGACCAGCGCGGTCAGGACGTAGAGCACCCACAGGCGGGGGCCGGCCGTCAGCCAGACCAGGGGGACGGCGCCGAGCAGCACGGCCCGGGCGAGATCGCAGGCGATCATCAGGCGGCGGCGGTCCGAACGGTCCACCACGTGGCCGGCGAACAGCCCGGTGAGGATGGCGGTGACCCCGGAGACGACGGTGATCAGGCCCATCTGGACGAGCGACCCGGTGGCGAGCAGGACGAGCACGGGCAGCGCCATCAGGGTGAGGGACCCACCGATGACGGACAGGGCCTGGCCGAGCCAGAAGACGGTGAAGTCGCGGTTGCGCCAGAGGGAGGCGGGGGCGGGCACCCCGTCAGCCCAGGAGGGCGTACACGGTGGAGGCGGTGGCGGCGGGGTCCTCGGCGCCGACGGGCGTCATGGCGGCGTCGGCGAAGGCCATCCGCCTGCCGAGCTTGGTGACCCGGACGGTGACGAGCACGTCGGTGCCGACGACCGGCCGCTGGAAGCTCGTGGACTGCTGGACGGTGGTCATCGGGCCGTACGCCCCGCGCGCGGCGGAGACCGCGATGACGGTCGCGGTGTCGGCGGCGGCCATCAGGGCCTGGCCGGACAGACCGCCGCCGTCGCGGGCCAGGGAGTCGGACCAGGGCAGCCGCAGGACGGCGTGCCGCTCTCCGGTCTCCTCGACGGTGAGGCCGAGGGCGAGCACCCAGGGGGCGAAGTTGTCGGCGAGGATCCTGTCGGCTTCTGCGGGTGTCAGCGTCACCCGGCGATTGTGGCGGCCCGGCCGGGTCGCCACAACTGCCTTTCCGCCGGGAGGATCAGAGGGAGGCGGCCAGCTCGGTGCCCTGGCGGATGGCCCGCTTGGCGTCGAGTTCGGCCGCCACGTCGGCGCCGCCGATCAGGTGCGCCCCGATGCCCTCGGCGCGCAGCGCCTCGTACAGGTCGCGGCGCGGCTCCTGGCCGGTGCACAGGACGACCGTGTCGGCGGGGACCAGGTGCGGCTCGCCGTCGACCGTGATGTGCAGGCCCTCGTCGTCGATCCGCTCGTACGTGGCGCCGGCGACGGAGACGACGCCGCGGTGCTTGAGCTCGGCGCGGTGGATCCAGCCGGTGGTGGTGCCGAGGCCGGCCCCGACCTTGGTGGTCTTGCGCTGGAGGAGCGTCACCTTGCGCGGGGCCGCGGGCCGCTCGGGGGCGGTGAGGCCGCCGGGGCCGGCGTACGCGGTGTCGACGCCCCAGTGCCGGAAGTAGACGGCGGGGTCCTGGGAGGCGCCCTCGCCGCTGTCGGTGAGGAACTCGGCGACGTCGAAGCCGATGCCGCCGGCGCCGACGACGGCCACGCGCTCGCCGACGGGGGCGCCGTCGCGGAGCACGTCGAGGTAGCTGACGACGTTGTCCCGGTCCACGCCCTCGATGGCGGGGGTGCGGGGGGTGACGCCGGTGGCGACGACGACCTCGTCGTAGCCGCGCAGGGTGTCCACGTCGGCCGGGGTGCCCAGGCGCACGTCGACGCCGCGGGCTTCGAGCCGGTTGCCGAAGTAGCGGATGGTCTCCTCGAACTCCTCCTTGCCGGGGATCCGGCGGGCGATGTCGAGCTGGCCGCCGATGTGGCCGGAGGCCTCGAAGAGGGTGACGGCGTGGCCGCGTTCGGCGGCCGAGACGGCGCAGGCCAGGCCGGCCGGGCCGGCGCCGACGACGGCGACGGTCTTCTTCGTCCGGGTCGGGGACAGGACGAGCTCGGTCTCGTGGCAGGCGCGCGGGTTGACCAGGCAGCTGGTGATCTTCCCGCTGAAGGTGTGGTCGAGGCAGGCCTGGTTGCATCCGATGCAGGTGTTGACGGTCTCGGGGCGGCCGGCCGCGGCCTTGGCGACGAACTCGGCGTCCGCGAGGAAGGGGCGGGCGAGCGAGACCAGGTCGGCGCGGCCGTCGGCGAGGATCTCCTCGGCCTTCTCGGGGGTGTTGATGCGGTTGCTGGTGACGAGCGGGACGGAGACCGCGCCCATGAGCTTCTGCGTGACCCAGGTGTAGGCGCCGCGCGGGACGGAGGTCGCGATGGTGGGGATGCGGGCCTCGTGCCAGCCGATGCCGGTGTTGATGATGGTGGCACCGGCCGCCTCGATCTCCTTGGCGAGGTGGACGACCTCGTCGAGGGTGGAGCCGCCGGGGACCAGGTCCAGCATGGACAGGCGGTAGATCAGGATGAAGTCCTCGCCGACGGCGGCGCGGGTGCGGCGGACGATCTCCAGCGGGAAGCGCACGCGGTTCTCGTACGCGCCGCCCCAGCGGTCGGTGCGCCGGTTGGTGGCGGCGGCGATGAACTCGTTGATCAGGTAGCCCTCGGAGCCCATGATCTCGACGCCGTCGTAGCCGGCCAGCTGGGCGAGGCGGGCGGCGCGGACGAAGTCCTCCACCGTCTGCTCGACCTCCTCGCCGCTGAGCTCGTTCGGGACGAAGGGGCTGATGGGGGCCTGGATCGCGCTGGGGGCGACGAGGTCCTTGTGGTAGGCGTAGCGGCCGAAGTGGAGGATCTGCATCGCGATCTTCCCGCCCTCGGCGTGCACCGCGTCGGTGATCACCCGGTGCTCGGCGGCCTCCTCCTCGGTGGTGAGGCGGGAGCCGCCCTCGAAGGGGCGCCCGGCGTCGTTGGGGGCGATGCCGCCGGTGACGATCAGGCCGGCGCCGCCCTTGGCGCGCTCGGCGTAGAAGGCGGCGAGGCGCTCGAAGCCGCCCTGGTGCTCTTCCAGGCCGGTGTGCATCGAGCCCATGATCACGCGGTTCGGCAGGGTGGTGAAGCCGAGGTCCAGGGGGCTCAGCAGGTGCGGGTACGGGCTCATGGGTGCGTGTCTCCTCGCGCGGTGTCCTGACCCCTGTTGTAAGGGAGCGGGAGACGTTTTTGCAACTAGGTGCAAAAGAGCTGTGGCGACTCTCACGGGCGCGCCGCCCCCGCGGCCGGGCCACGGGGACGGCGGGGCGGGCCCGGCCCGGGCCGCGGCCCGTCAGGAGCGGTGCAGGCGGACCGTGACGATCTGGAACGGGCGCAGGTTCAGCGGGACCTCCCCCGACGGGGTGGCGGCGCCGACGGCCGTGGGCGGCAGGGGCCGCTCCAGCAGGTCGGTCTCGGTCGCCCCGCCGACGGGGAAGCCGGCGGTGAGGACGGCCCGGGCGCGGCCGCCCCGGGACTCGTAGAGCCGCACGACCACGTCGCCGCCCCGGTCCTCGGCGAGCTTGACCGACTCCACGACGACCGCGTCGTTGTCGACGGACAGCAGCGGAGCGACGGGGCCCGCGCCGCGCAGGACGCGCTCGGGCAGGTTGAGCGCGTGTCCCTCGCGCACCGCGTCCCCGACGTCCGCGCCCGGTGCGAGCGCGAAGCGCAGGGTGTGGCGGCCCTGGTCGGTCTCCGGGTCCGGGTAGCGCGGGGCGCGCAGCAGGGAGAGGCGGACGGTGGTGGTCTGGCCGCCGTCGGGGCGGACGTCGCGGGTGACGTCGTGGCCGTACGTGGAGTCGTTGAGCAGGGCCACGCCCCAGCCGGGCTCCTCCGCGTGGATCCAGCGGTGGGCGCAGATCTCGAACCGCGCGGCCTCCCAGGAGGTGTTGGTGTGGGTGGCGCGGTGGACGTGGCCGAACTGGGTCTCGGAGGCGGTCCGTTCGGCCTTCACGTCGAGGGGGAAGGCGGCCTTGAGGAACTTCTCCGTCTCGTGCCAGTCCACCTCGGTGACCAGGTCCACGGTCTTGGCCCCGGCCCGCAGGGTGATCGTCTGGGAGACGGCCGAGGAGCCGAAGGAGCGGGTGACGGCGACGGTGCAGGCGTCGGGGCCGCTCCCGGAGACCTCCAGGGCGTCGAGGGCGTCGAGGTCGGTGACCTTGTTGCGGTAGAAGGCCTCGACGTCCCAGGCGTCCCACATGTTCGGGAAGTCCGGGTGGATCTGGAGCAGGTTGGCGGCGGCGCCCGGGGCGACGGCCTCCCGGCCCTGTTCGAGGTCGTACGCGGAGACGATCAGGCCGCGGCCGTCGACCTCCACCAGCAGCCGTCCGTTCGCCAGGACGTACCCGCCGCCGTGCCGCTCCTCCACGGTGACCGGCTGCGGGGCCGCGGCGGGGCGGTCCGCGCCGCCGGCCGGGACCCCGCGCCGGGCGTGCGGGGCGCAGTTGAAGACGAGCTCCCGCCCGCCCTCCCCCGCAAGGGCGGTCTGCGCGCCCAGGGTGAGGGCGCGCAGCTCCTCCTCCACCCGCGCGTACGTCTCGCGGGCCTCGCGGTGGACCCAGGCGATGGAGGAGCCGGGCAGGATGTCGTGGAACTGGTGGAGCAGGACGGTCTTCCAGAGGCGTTCCAGGTCCTCGTACGGGTAGGCGAAGCCGGGGACGCGCACGGCCGCGGTCGCCGCCCACAGCTCGGCCTCGCGCAGCATCGACTCGCTGCGGCGGTTGCCCTGCTTGGTCCCGGCCTGGGAGGTGTAGGTGCCGCGGTGCAGTTCCAGGTACAGCTCGCCGGCCCAGACGGGGGCGTCCGCGTACTCGGCGCGGGCCTTGTCGAAGAAGGCGTCCGGACGCTCGATCTCCACCCGCGGGGAGCCTTCGAGGTCCCGCAGGCGGCGGGCCCGGGCCAGTTGCTCGCGGGTGGGGCCGCCACCGCCGTCCCCCCATCCGAAGGGCACCAGGGAGCGTGAACCCCGGCCCTTCTCCCGGTAGTTGCGGGCGGCGTGCGCGAGCTGGGCGCCGCCGAGGTCGCTGTTGTAGGTGTCGACGGGCGGGAAGTGGGTGAAGACGCGGGAGCCGTCGATGCCCTCCCACCAGAAGGTGTGGTGCGGGAACCGGTTGGTCTGGGACCAGCAGATCTTCTGGGTGAGGAACCACTGGTTGCCCGCCAGCCGGACGATCTGCGGCAGCGCGGCGGTGTAGCCGAAGGAGTCGGGCAGCCAGACCCCCTTGGTGTCGATGCCGAACTCCTCCAGGAAGAACTTCTTGCCGTAGAGGAACTGGCGGACCATGGCCTCGCCGCCGACCATGTTGGTGTCCGACTCCACCCACATGCCGCCGACCGGTACGAACTGCCCGTCCGCGATCTTCTTCTTGACCCGTTCGAAGAGCTCGGGCCGGTGGGCCTTGATCCAGTCGAGCTGCTGGGCCTGGGACATGGCGAAGACGAACCCGGGGTGCTCGTCCATGAGGGCGACCACGTTGGAGGCGGTCCGGGACACCTTGCGGACCGTCTCGCGCAGCGGCCACAGCCAGGCCGAGTCGATGTGGGCGTGGCCGACGGCGCTGATCCGGTGCGCGGAGGCGTGCGCGGGGGCGGCCAGCACCCCGGCGAGGCGGGCGCGGGCGGCGGGGGCCGTGCCCGGGACGTCGTCGAGGTCCACCTCGTCGAGGGCGGAGGCGACGGCGTGCAGGACCGTGTGGCGGCGGGCGTCGTCCTCCGCGAGCTGGCCCATCAGCCCTTCGAGGACGTCGAGGTCCTGCACGAGCTCCCAGACCTCGGTCTCGAAGACGGCCAGCTCCATCCGCGCCAGCCGGTACAGGGGCCGGTCGCCGCTGGTCAGCCGGTCCCCCTCGGCGGTGGGGCGGTGCTCGACCAGGACGGGGTTGGCGGCGGCCTCGACGTACCACTCGATCCGCTCGCCGCCGACCGCCCGGTCGGCCACGCGCACCCAGTCGTTGTACGGGTTGAGGGCCTTGACCTCGGAGCCGTCGGCCCGGTGGACCAGGCCCTCGCACTGGAAGCCGGGCATCATCCGGTCGAAGCCGGGGTCGAGGACGGCCTCGACGGTGAGGCCCGCCCAGTCGGCGGGTACGGCGCCGGTGACCCGGAACCAGGTGGTGCCCCAGGCCGGGCCCCAGGCGTCGCCGGGCGCGCAGGGCGCGTAGCGGGCGGCCAGCGCCTCGGCGACGGGCACCGGCTCCCCGGGGGCGTCCCAGCGTTCCACGGTGAGCGGGACCGTGCGGGAGCGCACGGCGGGCCTGATGCGTTCGCCCAGGACCCGGCGGAGGCGTTGCTCGGTGATGCTGCGGTCGTCGTGCATGACGGCGGCTCCAGGGGGAGGGTCGGGTGCGGTTCAGACTTTGACGGCTCCCTCGCCCACGCCCCGGAAGAAGAAGCGCTGGAGGGCGAGGAAGAGCAGCACCATCGGCAGCAGGGCGGCCATCGCCCCGGCCGCGATCAGCCGCTGGTCGTTGACGGTCGTGGCGCCGGCCAGGCTCTTCAGGCCGAGCTGGAGGGTGTAGTGCTCGCTGTCGGTCAGGACGATCAGGGGCCACAGGAAGTCGTCCCAGGCCCCCATGAAGCTCGTGATGCACACCACGGCCAGGGCGCCCCTGGCCGACGGGACGAAGACGCGGGTGAAACGGGTCCACTCGTTCGCCCCGTCGAGCACCGCGGCCTCCTCCAGCTCCCTGGGGACGGCGAGGAACGCCGCCCGCATGATCATGATGTTGAGGACGGAGACCGCGCCGGGCAGCCACACGCCGACGAGGGTGTCGACCAGGCCCATCCCGCGCACGGTGAGGAACATCGAGATCATCACGGACTCGAAGGGGAACATCAGGGTGGCGGTCAGCACGGTGAAGACCGCCCTGCGGCCCCTCCAGCCCTCCCGGGACAGGGCGTAGCCGCCCATGGCGGCGAACACCAGGTTCGAGGTGACGGCGAGGGCCGCGACCACGAGGGTGTTGGCCGTGTACGGGAGCAGCGGGAAGGACTCGGCGACGCGGACGTAGTTGCCGAGGGTGGGCTCGGCCGGCAGGACCCCCTCGTAGACGTTCTCGCCGCGTCCGCGCAGCGAGGTCAGGAACTGCCAGGCGAGGGGGCCGGTGGTGACCACGAGGGCCAGGCAGAGCGTCAGGTAGCGGGCCGCCAGGCCGGCCAGGCGCCCGTTCACGCCTCGTCGCCCTTCGCCAGCCGGCGGCCCAGCAGGCTGAAGGCCAGGGTGAGCAGGAACAGCAGCAGGGAGAGTGCGGAGGCGTAGCCGGTCTCCCCCGCGAAGCCCAGGCCGACCTGCCGGATCAGGAACGGCAGGGTGCGGGCGCCCCCGCCGGGGCCGCCGCTCTCCCCGCCCAGGATGTAGACCTCGGTGAACACCCGCAGGGCCGAGATCGCCGACAGCGTCCCGACCAGCAGCATCATCGGCTTCACGGACGGGACGGTGATGCTGACGAACCGGCGCACCGGGCCCGCGCCGTCGAGGGCGGCCGCCTCGTAGAGCGCGCCCGGCACGTTCCCCAGGGCGGCCAGGTAGAAGACCATGTAGTAGCCCAGGCCCTTCCACACCGTGACGATCATCGCGGAGGCCAGCAGCAGGGTGCTCTCGGTCAGGAAGGGCACGGGCTCCGAGACCAGCCGCAGCCGGCCCAGGACGGCGTTGACCGCCCCGTCGCTGCGCAGCAGCCACTGCCAGATCAGGCCGACGACCACGGCGGAGGCGATCACCGGCGTGTAGAAGGCGGACCGGAACAGGCCGATGCCCGGGACCTCCCGCCGGACCAGGACGGCCAGCCCCAGCGGCAGCACGACCAGGCAGGGCACGACGACCAGCAGGTAGAGCACGCTGTTGGCGGCCGCCACCCAGAAGTCGGGGTCGGCCAGGGCCCGCCGGTAGTTGGCGAGGCCGACGAAGCTCCCGCCGTCCAGGACCCGGGCGTCGGTGAGGGACAGGACGACGGTGTTGACGAACGGCCACAGGCTGAACAGCAGCACGGCGGCCAGCCCGGGGGCGAGAAACAGGTACGGGCTCCACCACCTGCGGTGCGGCAGCCCCCCTGCGCGCTGCGGCGCCGTCACCTCTTGTCCGCTGCGGCCAGCAGCCGGTTGGCCTCCTCCTGGGCCTTGCGCACGGCCGTCCGGGCGTCCTGCTCCCCCGTGATGGCCTTCTGCATCTCGCGCGTGACCGCGTCGCCGACCTGGCTGGTCCACTGGACGGGGGTGTTGGCGTCGAGTGCGGCCGTCCTGAGCTGCTCGGCGCCGATCGCGCGGGCCAGCGTCTCGGCGTCCTTGCCGTCGCCCCGGTCGGCGAAGCGCGGGTCGGCCAGGCCCCGGGCGTTGGAGGGGTAGATGGTGGCCCGGCGGGAGAACTCCACCTGGTTGGGGCCGTTGGTGACCCAGGCGGCGAACTCCGCGGCGGCGTCCGGGTGCGCGGTGTCCTTGCGGATGCCGAGGGACTGCGCGTAGATCCCGATGTGGCCGAGGGTGCCGGTGACGGCGCCCGCGACCCTGGTCTTCGCGTAGACCTGCGGGGCGTTGGCCTTGACGTCCTTGACGAAGCCCGGGGAGCCGGGGCCGAAGACGAGTCTGCCGCTGCCGTAGAGCTGGTTGATGTCGTCGGCCTTCAGGAGGGACTCCTTGGGCATGGCGCCCTTGGCGTACAGGTCCTTCATGCGTTCGGCCCAGGCGACGGCCCGGTCGGTGTCGAAGGTGAAGCGGTCGCCGGCCGGGTCGAGCAGGGGCACGCCCATCTTCTGCCAGTCGCCGGGCAGCCGGCCCTTGGGGTCGGCCATGAAGGCCGCGTACCGGCCGCCGGAGCGCGCGGCGATCTGCTCGGCGCAGTCGAAGAACTGCTCGACGGTGGTGGGCGGCCGGTCGGGGTCGAGGCCGGACGCGGTGAACAGGTCCTGGTTGTAGGTGAGGATCTCGGGGGTCACGTACCAGGGGTAGGCGTAGACCCCGTCGCCCTTGCCCGGCAGCTTGAACTGCTCCCAGGCGCCGGGGACGTACTCCCGGACGAGCCCCCCGTCGAGGGCGGCCACGTCGGCGAGCATGCCGCGGTCCGCGAGGAGCTGGAAGGAGTCGGTGGAGAGGTTGACCACGTCGGGCAGGGCCCCGGCCCGGGCGTCGGCGACGAGCTTCTCGTTGTAGCCGTCGCCCGGGACGTCCTCCCACTTCACCGTGACGTCGGGGTACTTGCGCTCGAAGGAGTCGATGACCCCCTGGACGTAGGCCGTGTACACGGGCTTCAGCTGGAGGGTCCGGAAGGTGATCTCCCCGGCCACCCTGCCGGTCCTGTGCGCCTCGCCCGCACCGCCGCCGCTGCCGCCGCCGAGGCCGCAGGCGGAGAGGGAGAGGAGGCCGGCCGCCGCCGCGGTGGCGACGGCCGTGCGGATCGGGTGGGAACGGGTCATCGTCGCCGCCTTCGTGGGAGTTCCGGCTCCGGCGCCGGAGGGCGGTGCCCCAGGCTGTCCGCACGCGCCGGGCGCGTCAATGCGGCCGGAATCCCGGTGGCCGGGGGAACCCGCGTCCGCAGCCGCCGGCAGAAGGCGGGAACCGGGCCGTCCCGAAGGTCCCGAACTGGACTGATGCGTTTCGGCAGAAGGCTTCGTACCCGCACCGGACCCGGGCCGCCCGAGGGGCTTCCCGGGCCGGGTTTGACTTCTTATCGACGGTCCGCCGGAGGGCCGCGACGGGGAATCGGCGCGGCGCACTAATGCGGTTTACCGCAAAGGGGCTCCCCGGCCGTGACGAAGCCACGGGGCGCTACTTCATCCGGTACCGGGCCTTCTCGGCCAGCTTGCCGTCCTTGAAGCAGAGGCGCAGCACGTCCTCGGCGGCCTTGTCGTCGCTGGACACGTACCAGGCGCACACGCTGCCCGCGGGCTCGGCGGGACCGCCCTCCTTGAGGGCGCTCTTGACGAAGGTCTCGCCCGAGGGCAGCTTGGCGCGGACCTCGGCCTCGGGGTCGCCGACGTTCACCGATGCGTAGACCTTCGGGTCCAGCAGGGTCTTCTCGGCCACGTCGACCATCTTCCCCAGGCCGAGGAAGAGGGCGGCGAGGACTCCGACTCCCAGCACCAGCGCCACTCCGCAACCGATGAGACAACCCTTGCGCTGAGCCATGGCCCGTTCCTCCGTGCCCTCGTGTTTCCTGCTGACACCGCGGAGCCTCGCAGGGGCCGGGACGGGCGCGCCGTACTCGAAAGTCGCGGGCCGGGGCGACGATCGTCTCGGAGTCAGAGGTCCCCGGGGTCGGTGTTCGCCCCGCACAGGACGACGGCGACCCGCTCGCCCAGGGGCCGCGGGGCGGTGCGCACGGCCGCCAGGGCGGTCGCGGCCCCGGCCTCGACGACGATCCGGTGCTCCTCCCAGAGGGCGCGCCGGGCGGCGGTGATCGCCTCGTCCGGGACGAGGACGGACACGGCGTTGTCCTGCCGGGCGGCGGCCAGGGCGTCGGCGGACGCGCGGGTGGCCCCGAGGGAGTCGGAGGCGACGGAGTCCACGGGGACGTCGACGGGGCGGCCCGCCTCCAGGGCGGCGTTCAGGGCCCGGCAGTGCTCCGGCTCGGCGGCGACCACCCGTACGCCGTGGGCCCGTGCGGCGGTGGCGACTCCGGCGAACAGCCCGCCCCCGCCGACCGCGACGACCACGGTGTCCAGCCCGGGCAGGGCGGCGCGGATCTCGTCGAGCAGGGTTCCGGCGCCGGCCGCGACGAGCGGGTGGTCGTAGGCGTGGCTGCTCAGGGCCCCGCTGTCGGCGGCGAACCGGTGGCAGGCCTCCAGCGCCTCGGCGTACCGGTCGCCGACGAGCCGTACGTCGGCACCGTAGCCGCGCAGCCGCTCCACCTTGACGCGCGGGGCGGTGACGGGGAGGAACACGGTGGCGGGCACGCCCTGGGCGCGGGCCGCCCAGGCGCAGGCGAGGCCCGCGTTGCCGCCGGAGGCGATGGTGACGCCGGCGGCCGGGAGGGCCCCGGCCTCGCGGTGGGCGGCGAGGAAGTTGTGGGCGCCGCGGGCCTTGAAGGAGCCGGTGTGCTGGAGGTGTTCCAGGGCGAACCAGAGGCCCTCGGCGGCGGGTGCGACGGCGACGGGCCGGACGGCGCCGGCCGTGCGGGCGGCGGCGGCGCGGACGGCGGCGTGGTCGAGCTGCAGTTCCATGGCGGGGCGGCCTCTCTCGTGGTGCGGGGCGGTGGCCGCTCAGGCGGTGGGCCGGGCGGCGGCGATGAGCTGGCGCAGGGCGCCGTAGTACACCTCGTGGTCGGTCAGCGGGGGCAGCAGCTCGGCGGGGGCGCCGCCGAGGACCGGGAACTCGGCCGGGTCGAGCGCGGCGAGCGCGGCCCGGGAGGCGGCGGTGGCCCCGGCGGGATCGCGGTGGTCGACGAAGGCGGCGCTGCCCAGGGTCAGGAGGTACATCCGGCGGTAGACCGTCATGGCCTCGGCGGGGCTCATCCCGGCGGCGACGCTGTCGGCGAGCGCGGGTTCGACGAGCCGGGCCAGCAGCTGGCGGCCCAGCCAGGGCCGTCCGCCGCGCAGGACGAGCAGCCCGGGGTGGGCGGTGAGCAGCCGGTAGAGGGCGCCGAAGCGCAGTTCGGCGGCCTCGGCCCAGTCGGTGCCCGCGGGGATGTCGGGGAGCCGGGCGGCGAGGTGCTCGGTGCACAGGTCCAGCAGGCCGGCGAGGTCGGTGCAGCGGCGCTGGACGGTGGCGTGGGAGACGTCGAGGCGGTCGGCGAGGGCGCGGAAGCTCAGGGCCGCCGGCCCTTCCTCGTCGAGGATGCGCAGGGCGGCGACGGCGATGGCCTCGGGGGTGGCGCGGTCGAGGGCCGCTGATCGTCTCGGCATGGGATACACCGTATCAGCCATCGTCACATACAGCGTATCGCAATGACCCCCCTCCCCCGCTCCCCGACACGGCCGCGGGACGGCAGCTGCGGCCAAATTGCTGGTCATCGGGACATATGCATCGACTCGTGTTGACAGCGGGTAGCCGCACCGCTGCACTGAGGCACGATCCCCGTCGGTACGCACCACGCCAAGGAGACCCCGTGCCGCCTCGCCTGCGCGCCTCACTCCCCTGTCTGACCGCGGCCGCCCTGCTCGCCCTCACGCTCTGCCCCGCCCCGGCGACGGCGGAGCCGACCGCGACCTCGGACACCCCGCTCGCCCTGACCCCGCCCATGGGC
The DNA here is from genome assembly GCF_040701585.1 of Streptomyces sp. NPDC093801. Lineage (NCBI taxonomy): Bacteria > Bacillati > Actinomycetota > Actinomycetes > Kitasatosporales > Streptomycetaceae > Streptomyces > Streptomyces sp. NPDC093801. The sequence continues at coordinate 50,979 of NZ_JBFBDP010000020.1, forward strand.
TGGAACAACTGGGCGCACTACATGTGCGACATCGACGAGGCGAAGGTGGTCGCCAACGCCGCGGCGCTCGTCTCCAGCGGCCTCGCCGCCAAGGGGTACGACACCGTCACCGTGGACGACTGCTGGATGCTCAAGGAGCGCGACGCGCAGGGGAACCTGGTCGCCGACCCGGTGAAGTTCCCGCACGGCATGGCCTGGCTCGGCGACCACCTCCACGCCAAGGGGCTGAAGTTCGGGATCTACGAGGACGCCGGCTCCCTCACCTGCGAGCGCTACCCCGGCAGCGGCGCCCCCCAGGGCGGCGGCGCGGACCACTACGCCCGCGACGCCAGGCTGTTCGCCTCGTGGAACGTGGACTACGTGAAGATGGACGGCTGCAACCTGTGGGTGCCGCCCGGGAAGACGAAGGAGCAGGCCTACCGGGACGCGTACGGCTCGGTGGCCCGGGCGCTGCGCGACAGCGGGCGCGCGATGGTGCTCTCCGCCTCCGCCCCCGCCTACTTCCAACAGGGCGAGTGGGGCGGTTCCGACTGGCACAAGGTCCTCGACTGGGTCGGCGAGAGCGGCCAGTTGTGGCGCGAGGGCAAGGACATCAAGGTCTACGCGCCGGCCGCGCCGCAGACCTCGCGCTGGGCTTCGGTGCTGGGGAACTACGGGTACAACCGCTGGCTCGGCCGGTACGCGGCCCCCGGCAACTGGAACGACCCCGACTTCCTGATCGCGGGCGCCCCCGGTCTGAGCGACGCGGAGGGCCGCAGCCAGGTGGGCCTGTGGGCGATGATGGCGGCCCCCTTCATCCTGTCCTCCGACGTCGCCTCGCTCAGCCCGGGCGGACTCGCGGCCCTCGGGAACACCCGCCTGATCGCGCTGGACCAGGACCCGCTGGGCCGTCAGGGCGCGGTCGTCTCCTCCAACGCCGGCTTCGACGTGCTGGTCCGGCCGCTCGCGAACGGGGACCGGGCCGTGGCGGTGCTCAACCGCTCCGGCACGGCACGGGCCGTGTCCGTGCCGCTGGCCGACATCGGGCTGCCCGCCCCCTGCGCCGTGGACGCCGAGGACCTGTGGAGCGGCCGGCGCACGGAGGCCGGCGACGCGCTGACCGGGCGGCTCGCCGCGCACGACACGGCGGTGTGGCGGCTCACCCCGCGGGGCTGTGCCGCGGCCGTGCCCACCGGGCAGATCAACGGCCTCGGGGCGAAGTGCGCCGACGGGGCGAGCACCAGCGGCGTCGGCGCGGTCGTCCTCGCGGCCTGCACCGCCGGGGCCGACCAGCGCTGGACCCTGGGCGGCGGCGGACGGCTGAGGCTGGCCGGCCAGTGCCTCACCGCGGGCGGCGGGGGGCTCGTACAGCTGGCGGACTGCGCACCGGGGCGCCGGGCCGGGCAGAGCTGGCGGCACCGGCGGGACGGCTCCCTGGTGGAGGAGTCGAGCGGGACGTGCCTGACGGCCCCGCCGGCTCCGGCGACGGCGGACGCCCCGGCCGAACGGCTGCGGCTGGCCGACTGCGGCGACCACCGGGCCGACCAGGCCTGGTCCCTGCCGGTCTGACGGCACGGAGCGCCGGTCCGGGGGCGGCGGCGGCTCCCGGCGGGCGGGGCTTCACTCGTCCGGGGGAATCGCCTCGGGGGCGGCCCCGCCCGGCACGGGCGCTGGGTTCACTGGCCCGCAACAGCGGGGGCGGCAGCCGGAACGATCCTGCGGCCGCCCCCTTCCGGCGCCCACGGGCCGGGCCAGCCGACAGGAGTGCACCGAGATGTACGAGAACGCGCAGGAGGGCCCCCGGCCCCCCGCGCCGCCGGCCGCCGGGATCACCGACGGCGTGGTGGAACTCCGCAAACGCAGACCGTCCGCCCCCGCCCCGGCGTCCGCCGGGCGCGACGGCCGGGAGACGGCGGCGGATCCCCCGGGGGCCCCGGACACCTGACCGGCCGCCGCGGACGGAAGACGGGGCGGCAACGGACGCGGCCGTGACAGGGCGCGCCCGCCCGGCGCGGGCGAGGCGGGGCGGGCAGGGCCGACGCGGGCACGGGCAGGGCGGGCTCGCCGGCACGGGCACGGCACGGCTGACCGGCGCGGGCGCAACGGCGCGGGCGCAACGGCACGGGCGCGGCACGGACGGCACGGCGGGCCGGCGCGGGCACGGCGGGGCGGGCGCAGCACGACGGGGCGGGCGCGGCGGGACGGGCCGGGCGCGGCGGGACGGGCGCGGCACGGCGGGCCGGCGCGGGCACGGCGGGGCGGGCGCGGCGGGGTGGTGGCGGGGTAGCGGACGGGGTGGGCGGCGCTATGTTGGCGGGAGGGCTGCGAGGCGGCCGCGCGGACCGCTCCGGGTCCGTGTCGTCCGGCCGGCCGGCGCGGAGGTGACCCCATGACACGTGTGCAGGCCGACCCGGCGCACCGCCCCCCGGACTGGGCCGGCGCCGTCTGCGGAGGGGCCGCCGCGTTCGCCGGGCTGGCGGCGGCCGCGCTCGCGGCCGCCTTCGTCCGGCCGGAGGCCGCCCCGCTCACCGCGGTGGGCGGGGCCGTGGTGGACCGGACGCCCGCCACCGTCAAGGAGTGGGCCGTCCGCTCCTTCGGCACCTCCGACAAGCTGGTGCTGGCCCTCGGGGTCGTCGTCGTCCTCGCCGTGCTCTCCGCCGCCACCGGGATCCTCGCCGTACGCCGTCTGCGCGCCGGATGCGCGCTCGCGGCGGCCGTGGGACTGCTGGGGGCCGCGGCCGCGCTCGGCCGCCCAGAGGCCGGGTGGAAGGACGCGCTGCCCTCCCTGGTCGCCGGAGCGGTCGCCGCCTCGGTCTTGTACCTGCTGGTCACGGCCCTGCGGCGGCCCCGGCCGGCGGCGGGGCGGCCCGGCGGGACCTGGCCGATGGACCGGCGCGGGTTCGGCCGCCTCCTCGCCGCCACCGTCACCGCCTCGGCGGTGGCCGGGTACGCGGGACGGCGGCTGGGCGCCCACGGCTCGGCCGGGGCCACCGCCTCCCGGGCGGACCTGGTCCTGCCGCCCCCGGCCGTGCCCGCCCCGCCGGTGCCCGCCGGGGCGGACCTGGAGGTGCCCGGCGTGGGGCCGTTCGTGACCCCGGCCGCGCAGTTCTACCGGGTGGACACCGCCCTCGTCGTCCCCCGCGTCGACGCCGGCTCCTGGCGGCTGACCGTCCACGGCGAGGGGGTATCCCGGCCCCTGACCCTCACCCTGGCCGATCTGCTCGCCCGCCCGCTGACCGAGCACGACATCACCCTGTGCTGCGTGTCCAACGAGGTCGGCGGCCCGTACGTGGGCAACGCCCGCTGGCTCGGCGCGCGCCTCGCCGACCTGCTGCGCGAGGCCGGCGTACGGCCGCCCTCGCGGGGCGGCCCGGCCGACCAGCTGGTGGCGCGCTCGGTGGACGGGATGACGATCGGCACGCCCGTCGAGACGGTGATGGACGGCCGCGACGCCCTGCTGGCCGTCGGGATGAACGGCGAGCCGCTGCCCTTCGCGCACGGCTTCCCGGTCCGGATGGTCGTACCCGGCCTGTACGGGTACGTGTCCGCCTGCAAGTGGCTGACCGAGCTGCGGCTGACCACCTTCGCCGCCTACGACGCGTACTGGGTGCGCCGCTCCTGGGCGCAGCAGGCCCCCGTCAAGACGCAGTCGCGGATCGACACCCCCCGCCCCTTCTCGAAGCTCGCGCCGGGGCCCGTGGCGGTGGCCGGGGTGGCGTGGGCACAGCACCGGGGGATCTCCCGGGTGGAGGTCCGGGCGGACGGCGGCCCCTGGCACGAGGCCCGGCTCGGCGACGCGGACGGCAACGACACCTGGCGGCAGTGGGTGTGGCCGTGGCAGGCGGCGCCCGGGGAGCACACGCTGGAGGTCCGCGCCACCGACGGGCGGGGAGAGGCACAGACGCAGGAGCGCCGGGGCACCCTCCCCGACGGGGCGACGGGCTGGCACTCGGTCACGGTGAGCGTCCACGCGTAGCGGCTCCGGAGTCGTACATTGTGGTGGAATACCGGATGTGCGTGCGGATACCGGGTATACCCGTGGATTCCGGGGATGGCAGTAGATTCCGGGAGTACCCGTGGATGCCGGGCGTCCCGGGGACATGACGCTGTGGGGCCGTACGTCAGGAGCCGACGCCGTGGAACTGACCAGCACGTCGTTCCTCGCCACGATGATCGCCGTCACCGTGCTGGCGGTGCTCCTCGCGCTGCTGCTGTGGAACCGGGTGCCGGGGCCGCGCGTGGTGCGCTGGGCGGCCCGGGTGCTGATGATCGGGCTGTGCCAGCTGACGGCGATCGGCGTGGTGGCGGCGTGGATCAACGACGGCTACGGGCTCTACGCCTCCTGGGACGACCTGCTGGGCACCGGCGCGGGCGCGAACGCCTCGGCGATGACCGGTCCCCCGGTCGGCCGGGCCCGCTTCACCCCGGGGGAGAACGGCACGCGGACCACCTACTTCCGGGGCAGCCACTCGAAGCTGGCCGGCCAGGTGACCGTGTGGACGCCACCCGAGTACGACGCCCCGGGCGCACAGAAGACCCGCTTCCCGGTGCTGACGCTGCTGCACGGCTACCCGGGCACCCCGCGCTCCTGGCTCGACCTGGGCTCGATGCCGGACGCGCTGGAGCAGCTGGTGCGGCTGGGGGCGGCGCACCCGTTCATCCTGGTGATCCCCGAGGTGTATCCCGGCGGGGTGAACACCGACTGCACCGACACCCCGCAGCGCAAGATCGCCACCTGGCTCGCGCGGGACGTCCCGGACCTGGTGCAGAAGAACTTCCGGACCCTTCCCGAGCCGAAGGGGTGGGGGCTGATGGGCGTGTCGACGGGGGCGTTCTGCGCGGCGAAGCTGCCCCTGCAGTATCCGAAGGTGTTCCGCGCGGGTGCGGCCCTGGACCCGGATCCGCTGACCGGGGACCCCGAGGTGCTGCCCGATCCGGTTCTGCGGGAGCACAACAGCCCGATGTGGCTGGTCGGGCAGGCGAAGGGGGAGGACGTCGGGCTGTTCCTGGCGACCTCCGCACAGGACCGGGACAGCCCGCCGAAGCAGCTGGCCGCCTTCAGCAGGGCGGCGCAGGGCAGCGGGGTCCGGGTGAAGACCCTCGTCCGCCCGGCCGGCGGCCACAACTTCCAGACCTGGACCGGGATGTACCCGGACGCGCTGGGCTGGCTGAGTTCGGAGCTGTCCGCGCCCGTCAACCCGTCGTAGCGGCCGTCCTCCCCGGTCACCGTCCTCCCGGTCACCGTCCTCCCCGTCACCGCCCTCCCCGTCACCGCCCTCCCCGTCACCGCGCGCCCCGAGGGGCGTCCGTCACGCCGTGCCGAGCCGGACGGGGCCGGTGGGGGCGTCGGCGGGCCGGCGGAAGAGGGCCGTCCAGAGGAAGGCCTCGCCGAAGTGCGGGGCCTCCTCCGGTTCGTCGTGCATCCGGCGCAGCTCGCGCTCCTCCAGGCCGGCGAAGATCCGGCGCAGGGACTCGGGGTCGTAGGCGAGGCCGCCGCCGAGGCCGCCCCGGCGGTAGTGCTCGGCGTCGGAGAGCTCGGAACCCATCGCACCGGCGGCGAAGCAGGTGAGGCCGAGGTGGCCGCCGGGGGCGAGGGAGCGTTCGAGGAGGCCGAGGTAGCTGATGCGGCGGTGGGGCGGCAGGTGGTGGAAGCAGCCGGAGTCGTAGACCAGGTCGTAGGGGCCGCCGAGGGCACCGGAGGCGGCGAGCGCGAAGGCGTCGCCGTGGTGGAAGCGGATGTCGGCGCCCGCCTCCCGGGCGCGGTCCCGGGCCCAGTCGAGGGCGGTCGGGGACAGGTCGACGGCGTCCACCTCGAAGCCCAGGGAGGCGAGGTGGAGGGCGTTGCGGCCCGGCCCGCAGCCCAGGTCGAGGGCGCGGCCGGGGACGATCAGGCCGCGGTCGAGGTAGGAGACGAGGTTCTCGTCCGGCTTGGCCACGAAGAACGGCACCGGCCTGGAGCGGTCGGCGTAGAAGCCGTCCCACCAGTCCGCGCCGTCGGCCGTCCAGCGGTCCGCCCCCGGCGCGAACAGGCCGTCCAGCAGGCTGAGCACGTCGTCCACCGAGCGTATGTTCCGGTCCATGAACTCCCCTTTCACCAGGGGGACATCATAGCGAGATCGGCCTCATATCCCCAGGTCAGAGCCTGTGCGCGGATCGCCGTCACGGCCGCCTGGCGGCCGTCTGGGGGCCACCCGGCCGCGCCCTGCCGCCCCGTCCCGCCCGTCCGCCCCCACCCCCGTCCAGGCCCGTCACGAGGGTGTTCCGGCCGGACCCGGAGCACCTTTCCCGCCCGCGCTCCATCCGGGCGTACGCGCGCTGCGTACAGTGTGCGCAGCGCGCTAGGCTGGGAGCATGTCCTCATCAGAGCAGCAGAGCCCGCCGCCCGTCCCCTCCGTCTGGACGCGGCCCCGCCGGCAGAAGGAGCAGCCCGCGCTCAGCCAGGAGCAGATCGTCGCGGCGGCCGTACGGCTGCTGGACGCCGAAGGCATCGAGGCGCTGAGCATGCGCAAGCTCGGCAGCGAGATGGGCACGGCCGCCACCTCCCTCTACCGGCACGTGGCCAACAAGGACGAGCTCATCGAGCTGGTCGTGGACGAGGTCTACGGCGAGCTCGAACTGCCCCTGGCCACCGGCCCGGACGGATGGCGCGAGGCCCTGGCGCACAGCGGGCACAGCCTGCGCGGCATGGTCCTGCGCCACCCCTGGGTGGCGTCCGTCCTCGGCCAGGTCGGGCTGGCGCACCTGGGCCCGAACCTGATGCGCATGTCGGAGCGGATGCTGGCCATGGCCCTGGCCGCCGGGTTCCCGAAGGCGGAGGCGGACCTCGCGATGAAGGCCGTCATCTCCTACGTGATCGGCGCGACGACCAGCGAGGCCTCCTACCTCTCCCTCCTCGCCCGCAGCGGCAAGAGCGAGACCGAGTGGCTGGAGTCCCTGGTACCGGCCTCCCAGCAGGCCCTCCAGGACCATCCGCTGACGAAGGACCACGCCTCCGCCTGGCAGGGCCGGGACCCGGCGCGGATGCGCGACGAGAACTTCGACTACGGACTCCAGCGGGTCCTCGACGGGCTGGCGACCCGGCTCGACCGGGGCTGAACCCCCGTCAGGGGAAGGTCAGTTCGGCACCCTCGCCGAGGGGGGCGAAGAAGCGCTCCACCGCCGCCGCGCGGACCTGGACGAGGGCCGCCGGGGACCAGCGCGGCCGGCGGTCCTTGTCGATGACCTGGGCGCGGATGCCCTCGACGAGGTCGGGGGCGGACAGCGCGGCGCTGGAGACCCGGTACTCCTGCTCCAGCACCCGCTCCAGCGAGTCCAGTCCGCGGGCGCGGCGCAGGGCGGCGAGGGTGACCTTCAGTGAGGTCGGGGACTTGGCGTGCAGGGTCTGCGAGGCCTCGCGCGCCGCGGGCAGGCCCGTGGCCAGCAGCCGCTGGTGGATCTCCTCGACGGTGTCGGCGGCGTAGCAGTGGTCGATCCACTCCCGCTCGGCGGCGAGCGGGGCCGCGGGCGGAGTGGCGCCGTGGAACTTCCCCAGCACCTCGGCCACCGGTCCGGCGGTGAGCTCCCGGGTGAACTCCTCCAGCCAGTCCGACGGCAGGTAGTGGTCGGCGAGCCCGCACAGCATCGCGTCACCCGGTCCGACCGCCGTACCGGTCAGGGCGAGGTGGGTGCCCAGTTCGCCGGGCGCGCGCGAGAGCAGGTAGGTGCCGCCGACGTCGGGGACGAAGCCGATCCCCGTCTCGGGCATGGCGACCCGGGAGCGCTCGGTGACGATCCGGACGCCGCCGTGGGCCGACAGGCCCACGCCGCCGCCCATGACGATCCCGTCCATCAGGGCCACGTAGGGCTTGGGATAGCAGGCGATGCGCGCGTTCAGCCGGTACTCGTCGCGCCAGAAGGCGAGGGAGCCGGTGGTGCCCGCCTTCGCGTCGGCGTGGATGGCCCGGATGTCGCCGCCCGCGCACAGACCCCGCTCGCCGGCCCCGCGGAGCAGGACCTGCTCGACGGCCGGGTCGTGCTCCCAGGCGGTCAGCGCCTCCCCGATCCTCAGCACCATGGGACGGGTGAGGGCGTTGAGGGCCTCGGGACGGTTGAGGGTGATCAGGCCCGTACAGCCTTCGGTGCCGATCTGAACGGTCTCGTCTTCGGTCTTCACAGGCGCCAGTATGTCGGCTGCGTCGCCATATGAAGATCGTTTCTGACGATCTCGTCATGTCTGAACGGCTTGGGGCTTAAAGCCGTGCGTGACCGTTGACTGCGGAACGCCCCGTTCGGTGCTCCGCCCGCGGCGGTGCGCACGGCGCGGAGCGCCTCCGTGCGGGCGGTCCGGCGTGCACCGGGCAGACTGAGCCTCCGTCACCACCCCGCGCAGCGACGCCCAGAGGAGCCCCCATGACCGCCTCCGACCTGACCCTCGCCCCCGACACGGCCCTGGTCCTGATCGACCTCCAGCAGGGCATCCTCGCCATGCCCACCGCCCGCCCGGCCGGCGAGGTCCTCGCCAACGGCATCGCGCTCGCCGAGGCCTTCCGCGCCCACAAGCTGCCGGTGGTCCTGGTCAACGTCGCCTGGTCGCCCGACGGCGGCGACCTCCCCACCACCGATGTCGACCGGCCGGGCCCCGCCACCGCCCCGCCGGCCGCCTTCTCCCGGATCCCCGCGGAACTGGCGGCCCTGGGCGACGTCACCGTCACCAAGCGGCACTGGGGCGCCTTCACCGGTACCGAGCTCGACCTCCAGCTGCGTCGGCGCGGCGTCCACCGCATCGTGCTGGCCGGCATCTCGACCAGCATCGGCGTCGAGTCCACCGCCCGCACCGCCTGGGAGCACAGCTACGGCCTGGTGTTCGCCGAGGACGCCACCGCCGACCTGGACGCCGCCTCGCACGCCCACAGCTTCGAGAAGATCTTCCCGCGCATCGGCCGCGTCAGCTCCACCGCCGAGATCATCGCCGCGCTGGACGACCCCCGCTGAGCCCCGCCCGGGCCGGCGCGCCGGGCGGACCGCCGCCCCCGGGCGGACCTTTGCCCCCGGGCGGACAGGGCAGCTCCAGCCAGACGCACTTGCCGACCGCGCCCGGACGCCAGCCCCAGGCCCGCGCCAGGCGGTCCACGATGAGCAGCCCGTAGCCGCCCGGCCGCCCGGGAGCGGCGCCGCCCGCGCCGCTCCGGACGGGGAACCCGGGCGGCACGGGCGGCTCCGGACTGAGGTCCGTCACCTCGATCCGGAGCCGGTCCCCCGTGCAGTCCAGCACCAGCGCCCCGGGCCCGCCCCCGTGCCGGCAGGCGTTGGCCACCACCTCGGAGACCAGCAGGAGCGCGTCCTCCGCGCTCCGGCGGCCCTCCGGCGTCGCGAGGGGCCAGTTCCACGCGGTCATGGCGCGGCGGGTGAAGTCGCGGCTGCGCGATACGGGGTCCGTGATCCCGTCGAGGACCAGGAGCCAGTTCCGGTTGACCGGCCCGCGCTGTTCCATGGCCCTCCTTCCCCTCTCCTCACCGGCCGGGTTTCATCCCAGCGCCTCTTCCACATCCGTGTGCACGGGGAAGACCGAGTCCGCTCCGGTGATGCGGAACATCCGGGCCACCGGGCCGCCGAGGCCGGCCAGCTCCAGGGAGCCGCCGGACTCCTCGACCGCGATCCGGCCGTGCAGCAGGGCGTTCAGCCCGGTGGAGTCGCAGAACCGCAGCCCGGCCATGTCCACCACCAGCCGCCCGCCCCGGCCGGCCGCAGCCGCCAGGGCCTGCCTCAGGGGTTCCGCCGTGTCGTGGTCCAGCTCGCCGCCGAGCGTGAGGACGACCGCCCCGTCCACGGTCCGTACCGCGACGCTGAACCGTTCGCCTTCCGTTCCCGGCATCACCATCCGGCATCACCCTTCCCGCGCGCTTCCCTGCACCTGCCCCGCTCCCGGCACCCTATGCACACGCACGCCGTCCGGCTGCGCTCCGCGGTGACCAGCCACGCCGTGGCGCGCAGCCGGACCGCGCCGTCGCGCTCGAAGGGGCGCAGGTGGGCCGCCAGGACCCGGTGGGCCTCGGCGCGCGCCCCGGGGCCCACCTGGTCGAGCAGGTGGCGGCCGGGCCCGGTGCCGAGCAGGAAGCCGGCCGCGTCCTCGGCGCCTGCGCCCCACACCCCGTACGCCTCGGTCCGCACGGAGGCCACCGCGGTGAAGCCCGCCGTGCGGAGCAGGTCCCCGGTACGGGCGGGGTCGGCGAGGGAGAACATGCCCGGGCTGCCCGGCGCGGGGAAGCCGCCGACGGGCAGGATGCCGTCCAGGGCCCGGAAGGCCCGCATCCACTCGTTGGCCCCCGCTTCGGCGGGGGCGACGAAGGCCAGCCGGCCGCCGGGGCGCAGCGCCCCGGCGAGGTGGGCGAAGGCCGCCGGGGGATCCTCGAAGAACATCACCCCGTACCGGCTGAGGACGTGGGTGAAGGTGCCCGGCGCGAAGGGGTGCACCTGGGCGTCCCCCTGGGTGAAGACCGCGTTGCCGACGCCCTCGGCCAGGGCGGAGGCCCGGGCCCGGGCCAGCAGGGGGGCGGACAGGTCCAGCCCCTCGGCCCCGCCGTCGGCGCACGCGCCCCCTCCCGCGGCCCGCCGCGCCGCGAGCCGCGTGGTGCGGCCCGCGCCGCAGCCGATGTCGAGGACGCGGTCGCCGGGGCCGATGGCCGCCGCGGTGAGCAGGGGTTCGTTGAACCCGTCGTTCACGGCGTCCCAGCGCTCCTGGTGGGTGGCCCAGTGGATGCCGTCGTAGCCGTTCCACGCCTCCGCCTGGGCGGTGTTGGCGATGGGGGTGCCGGGCAGGTCGCTCATGGGTCGGTCTCCTCCTTGTGCCGGGTGCCGGGGTAACGGGTGCCGGACAGTGGAATGGGCACATGCCCAAACCCTGGGCGCTATAGTATGGGCAGCCGCCCATACCTGCAATCACCCCGCCCCCGACCCGTGAACCGGAGCGTCCCGATGTCACCCCGTGGAGTAGCCATCCCGGATCTGCGCGAGCGCCTGTTCGCGGCCGCCGAACGCGTCGTGGCCCGCGACGGCGCGGCCGCCCTCACCAGCCGGGCGGTCACCGCCGAGGCCGGCTGCGCCAAGGGGGTCCTGCACACGCACTTCGCGGGGCTGGACGAGTTCGTGGCGGAGCTGGTCCTGGACCGGTTCGCGCGCGGGGCGCGGTCGGCCGGCGAGCTGTCCGCGCGGACCGGGCGGGGAACGGTGGCCGGCAACCTGGCCGGGGTGGCGCTCGGCCTGCTGGACTCCCTGGACCCGGGCGTCGCGGGCCTCGCCCTCACCCGGCCGGCCGCCGCCCTGCACACGCGGGAGGCCCTGCGGTCGGGGGCCCCGGGGTTCGCGGGGATCGAGGACTCGGTACGGGCCTACCTGGACGGGGAGCGCGCGGGGGGCCGCGTACCGGCCGGGCTGGACTGCGGGGCGGTGGCACTGGCCCTGGTCGGCACGGTCCACCACCTGCTGATGACCCGCGGCCCCGAGGGCCCGGACCCCCGCGAGAGCGTCACCCGTCTGATCGCCGCCCTCGTCCCGCCGCCGCCGTCCTGACCGGCGGCCGGCCCCCCGCCGGCCCGTCGGCCCGCCGGTCAGCGCAGGTCGGCTCCGGCCGGGACGTCGTCGAGGAAGCCTCCGGACTGGTGCTGCCACAGCTTGGCGTAGGCCCCTTCCGCGGCGAGCAGCTCCTGGTGCGTGCCCTGCTCGACGATCCGCCCGCGGTCGAGGACGACGAGCCGGTCCATCGTGGCGACCGTGCTGAGCCGGTGGGCCACCACGAGCGCCGTCCGCCCGTCCATGAGCCTCCACAGCGCGTCCTGGACGAGGATCTCGCTCTCGGAGTCCAGCGCGCTGGTCGCCTCGTCCAGCAGCAGGAGGGGCGCGTCGCGCAGGATCGCCCGGGCGAGGGCGACCCGCTGGCGCTGTCCGCCCGAGAGCTTCACGCCGCGCTCGCCGACCATGGTGTCGAAGCCGTCCGGGAGGGCGTCGGCGAACTCGGTGACGTGCGCCGCCTCGGCCGCGCGGCGGATCTCGGCTTCGGTGGCGTCCGGCCGGGCGAAGGCGATGTTCTCGCGCAGGGTGCGGTGGAACATCGCCGGGTCCTGGGGCACGTAGGCGATCAGGCCGCGCAGGTCGGACTGGGACAGGCGGCTGATGTCCTGTCCGCCGATCAGGATGCGCCCGGCGTCGACGTCCGTCATCCGCAGCAGCAGCCGGGTCAGCGTGGTCTTCCCCCCGCCGGACCGCCCCACGAGTCCGATCTTCGACCCGCCGGCGACGGACAGGTCGAGGCCCTCGAAGAGGGGCTCGGAACCGCCCGCGTGGGTGAAGCGCACCCCTTCGAAGGAGACGTCGGCGGACCGCGCCGCCCCGAGCGGTTCGGGGGACGCCGGGTCGAGCACCTTCGGCGGGGTCAGCAGCAGTTCGGTGAACTGCGCGGCCTCCGTCATCGAGCTCTCCAGGCGGCGGTAGATCTGGTTGAACTCGAACATGATCCGGGTGGCGTTGCCGTAGTAGGTGAAGGCGACGACGACCGCCTCCACCCCGTGCCCGCTCCCGACGAGGGAGACGGCCAGGAACAGGCCGAGCGCGTTGGTCAGGACGGACATGGGCGCGACCAGGGTGTCGATGCGCAGGTTGCCGTAGTCCCACGACCGCAGCATGAGCCGGCGCGACTCCGCGACGCGCGCCCGGTGTTCGGCGGCCTCGCGCCGCTCGGCGGCGAACGCCCGCACCGTCTCCATGTTCATCAGGCTGTCCGCGACGTGGCCCGAGACCCGCGCGATCGCCTCCTCCCGCTGGTCGACGAGGGCCTGCCGACGGCGGATCAGGGGCGCGGCGCACACCGCCGTCACCGCGATCATCACCAGGAGCCCGACGACGAGCAGCGGGTCGTACTGCCAGAGCACCACCGATCCGAAGACCAGCGGGACGAGCCGCCCGACGATGTTGAAGGTCAGGGCGTCGACGAACTCCTCGAAGCGCGAGGCGAAGCTGAGGACCCGTTTGGTGAGCGAGCCGGCGAAGTTGTCGTGGAAGAACGCGGCGTCCTTGGCGAAGAGTTCGTCCAGGCCGACGACGTACAGGCGCTCGACGCCCAGGGCGTCGACGCGGTTGAGGCAGTGCAGCCCGAGGCGCCACATCGCCTCGGAGAGGAGCAGGACCGAGGCGAAGCCGGCCACGTACGGGAGCATGTCGCCCGTACGGGTGGGGGCGCCGCCCGAGATCCGGCCGACGAGTTTGGCGACGACGAGCGGCGCCACGTAGCTGATGCCGATGTTGCCCAGCGCCGGGAGCAGCATCGCGGGGGCCGTCCAGCGCCTGAGGCGGGCCAGCTCCCGTCCGTAGTAGCGAAGTGCGAGGAACACCGAGCCCCTGCTCGGCGAACTCTTCGGTGATGGTGGCATTCCCGTACCAACCCTGCTGTGTCGGACCGTCAGACAAGGTTCCGCAGTGTTCCGCAAGGGCGCCCGTACGGTCCATGCGTTTTTGGGCCGGTACGGGCATCACGCACTGTAGGGGAACGGGCGCGGTGCACGACAGGGCGTATCGGCCGCGCAGCGGGAGCAGGGGCGCCGGGGCGGGACGGGCGGCGGACCCGCGAGCGGGGCGGATCCGGTGGTGGCGGAGGGCGTGCCCCCGACGCCCCCCGGCGCGGCTGTGGGCCCGCAGTGTGAACAGGGGGCCCGGCGGCTCAGGGGTTCAGAAGCACTGCTGGTAGTAGGTCTTGATGTTCGGGAGTGACTCCAGGTCCGCCCGGCGGTGCGGGTGGTGGGTGAGGAGGTAGGTGATGCGGGCCGGCAGGGCGGCGGGGGTGGGGGTCGCGGCCTTCAGGATGTCGCAGAACTCCTTGATCAGGCCGAGTTGGACGTGGTTCACCGCGAGGGGGCAGAGCGTGGCGGCGACGTCCGCCCGCCATTGGGCGGGCATGACGGCGGGCTTGCAGTCGAGCCCGTCGACGCCGACGAGCCAGGCGCTGCCGACGGTCTGCGCCGAGTGGACGTTCTGGCCGATCGTCGCCGTGAGCCCTCCGGGGACCGCGATCGTGCCCTGGGTGCTGAGCGTGGGCATCAGCGAGTCGACCCAGCCGGCCGTGCAGTACGGGGCGCCCCAGACGATCGAGCGGAAGGCACCGCTCTTCGTGATCACCTCCACCAGGCCCTGCGGGGTGGTGAGCGGTCCTCCGGGCGAGTTGTCCCAGCTGCCGACACCCTGCGCCACGAAGGCGTCGTAGCCGCCCGCGCCCGGGTCGGCCACGAGGGTGAAGACGTCCTGGACCGTGGCGTCCTGGCCGTTCTTGCGCATCCAGAGCTTGAGCGGGTGCGCGGCGGAGGCGACGTACAGCCGGCCGGTGCCGTCGGCGGAGAACCGCATCCGGCGGGCTTTGACCGTGCCGAAGACCGAGCCGCCCTTGTACCGGAGCGTCCTGTCGGGGGCGGTCCACAGATGGGCGGGGTTGAAGGTGTTCCGTGCCTCGCCGAGGGCGAGGGAGGTCAGGCAGACGGGCCCGGCCGTCCTGAGCGTCGGGGACGCCACGGCCTGGAGCGGGTTCACCACGGTGGAGAAGTCGGGCTTTGCGAGCACGAGCTGGGGGAAGGCGGGGAGCAGGGCCGTGCGGAAGGCCTCCTGTTCTTCCTCCAGGTCCAGCAGGAACCGTGCGAAGTCCTGGCCCTGCGCCATGGCGCGCAGTTCGGCGGCGGTCTTCACGGTGTCGGGCGTCTCGCCGCCCAGCCAGCGCAGCAGGTTCGGGTACGGGGCGGGCGGGGTCTGGGTGCTCATGGTCTTCCCTTCGGTCGGGCGCAGCACGTGTGGACCGGGTGAGGGGGAGGAGCGGGGCACGGGAACGCCGGCGGGGCCCGGACGGGGCCCGGGACGGCGCAGGCGCCTTCACGCTACCCGCGCCCTCCCGCCACCGTGGCCGAATCGGCCGAACCGGGGCCTTCCGTAAAGCCGTTCGGACGGCGGACGTGCCGCGCTCACGCGTCCGCCCGGTCCGCTCCGGTCGCCTCGGCCACCGCCTCGGCGAAGGCGGACGCCTGGGCGGAGGGCCTCAGGCGGTGGCGGATCAGGCCCAGTTCGGAGTCGGGCAGGCCCTGTACGGGGACGAAGGTGAGGGAGTCGCGGCGCCCGTGGTACTCGGCCGTCGAACGGCACAGCAGCATGGCGCCGCGGTTGGCCGCGGTCAGGCTCAGCCCCTCCTGGAGCGTGTTGACGCTCGGCCCGGCCGGGACGGGCAGGCCTGCCGGGGTCAGGCCCGGGGCCTGGGCGCGCCGCCAGTAGTCCGGTGCTCCCCCGTCGATGCCGATGAGCCGGCACTCGGCGAGCTCCTCCGCGGAGAGCGACTCCCTGGCGGCGAACGGGTGGCGGACCGAGACGGCGAGGGTCTGGGGCTGGCGCGAGAAGACCGGTCCGAGGACGAGGTCCTCCTCGGCCACCGGCAGCAGGACCACCGCGCAGTCGACCTCCTGGCGGCGCAGCGGCCCGAAGGGGTCGGAGAGCGGGATCTCCACGATGTCGATGGCGCACTCGGGGTAGCGGTCGCCGAAGCGGGCGATGGCCCGGCTGAGGTAGTCGTCGACCGTCCCCTGGAAGCCGATGCGCAGGACCCCGCCCATGCCGCGGGCGGCGGCCCTCGCCTCGTCGACGGTGGCGCGCAGCGCGTCGTACGCGGGGCGCAGGCCGGCGAGGAAGTCCTCGCCGAGCGGTGTCAGGGCCACCCGGCGGCTGGTGCGTTCGACGAGCGGGGCGCCGATGCGGTGTTCCAGCGACCTCAGCAGCTGGCTCACCCGGCTCTGCGAGACGTACAGCCGCTCCCCGGCCCGGCCGAAGTGCAGCTCCTGGGCCAGGACCAGGAACGCCTCCAGTTCGCGTATCTCCACACCACTCATGCTGTTCCCTCCATGATGTCCCTTTGTACACGGCCGGTCACGGGCCGGTCCCGGCCCATCGAGTAGCCCAGCTCATCGAAGGATGAGGGATCGGCCGTTGTTCCCGCAGGTCGCGGCGGGTTGGCTGAGGACATGGCACAGACTGAGGAAATTGCGGACACCACCGGAGGGCCCGAGCGGTCCGCGGGGCGCGGCTGGCTGGGCGTCGCGGCGGTCGCGAGCGCGACGTTCACCGTCGTCACGTCGGAGATGCTGCCGGTGGGCCTGCTGACGCCCATCGGTGACGCGTTGGAGGTGACCGAGGGCACCGCCGGACTGACCCTGACCATCACCGGGCTGGTGGGGGCGGTGTCGGCACCGTTGCTGACCCCGCTGCTCGGACGGTTCGACCGGCGGACGGTGTTGTGCGCGCTGATGGCGGTGCTGACCGTCGGCAACCTGCTCGCCGCGTGGTCGCCGCACTTCGCGGTGATGGTCGTCGCCCGCGTGCTCGTCGGCATCGGCATGGGCGGGGTCTGGGCGATCGCGGCGGGGCTGGCGGTGCGGCTCGTGCCGCCGAAGTCGATCGGGCCGGCCACCTCCCTCGTCTTCAGCGGGATCGCGGTCGCCTCGGTGCTCGGGGTGCCCGCGGGCACGTACATCGGCGAACTGGCCGACTGGCGGACGGCGTTCGTCACCGTCGGCGTGCTGGCGCTGGTGGTGCTGGTCGCGCTGGCGGCCGCGCTGCCGAGACTCCCCGCCGAACAGGAGGTGCGCCTCGGCGGTGTGCTGGGGCTGGTCGCAGACGCCCGGGTCCGCACGGGGCTGGCCGTGGTGGCCCTGCTGGTCACGGGCCACTTCGCCGCCTACACGTACGTGCGGCCCGTGCTGGAGGAGGTCTCCGGGGCGGGTGCCGGGATGATCGGCACCCTGCTGCTGGTGTACGGACTCGCCGGTGTCGCGGGCAACTTCGCCTCCGGTGCGGGCGCCGGGCGCTCGCCGCGCGGCACCCTGCTGGTGATCAGCGCCGTCCTGGCGGCGACGGTCGCGCTGATGCCGCTGCTCGGCGGCTCCGTGCTGACCGCCGGGGTGCTGCTCGCGGTGTGGGGCCTGTCGTACGGCGGCGTGTCGGTCAGCACCCAGACCTGGCTGCTGGCCTCGGCGCCCGAGGCGCGCGAAGGCGTGTCCGCCCTGTTCGTCGGCGTCTTCAACGGGGCCATCGCCCTGGGCGCCCTGCTGGGCGGGCTGGCGGCCGACGGGATCGGCGTCACGGCCGTGATGTGGCTGGGCGCGGGCCTGGCGGCGGCGGCCCTGCTGGTGACGGCGTTCGGCAAGTCCCCCGACTCCGGACGCCTCTGAGACCGGGCCCGGCGTCCTTCCCCCGGGCCGCGCCGCCCCGTGCCGGGGGCGGCGGGGCCGGACGCCGGGCTCACGGCCGCCGGCCGCGCCCGGTCGGGTACGGCCGGCGCCGCCGGTGCGGCGGGCCTCCGGCGGAGGTCCGGCCGCACCGGCGGACCCCGGCGGCGGCACGGGCCCCGCCGGGACCGGGCGGTCAGCCCCCGACGGAGGTCAGGAAGTCGTCGATCAGCGCGGCCCATTCGGCCGGCCGCTCCGCGGCGATGGCGTGGCCGCAGTCGAGGGTCGCGAGCCGGGCACCCGGGATCCCCTCGGCGAGTTCGCGGGAGTGAACGGGAGTGGTGAGGAGGTCCCCCGAGGGCGAGACGACGAGGACGGGCACCGTGATCCGGGACAGATCGGCCCGGACGTCGATCCCGTCGAAGAGCGCGAGCTGCGCGTCGGTACCCGGCGGCATGCCCGCGGCGAACAGCTCCAGCTGCTCGTCGACCTCCGCCTCGGAGCGGGCGTCGAGCCAGCGGGTGCCGCCGACGAGCAGCGAGAGGTAGGAGGCCAGGACCCGGCCGTCGCCGCCCGGGGCGCCCAGCGCGCGCCAGGTGTCGACCGCCAGCTTGAGACGGGCGTTCCGCCGGGCGAAACCGGCCGAGAGGACCAGCGCGGAAACCCGTTCGGGATGGCGCACGGCGGCCCGTACGGCCACGGCCGACCCCATGGAGAATCCGGATATCGCAAATGAATGCACTCCGGATTGCACGGCGCTTTCCACAATGTGGTCCGACAGCATGTCGAGCGTCAGCGGAACGTCCGGGAGGGGGTTTTCACCGGAGCCCGGATAATCGGGCCCGATCACGGTCCTGCGGGCCGCGAGATTTTCGATGACGGGACCGTAGCTGTCCTCGATGTCACTGCCCGCTCCGTGCGCAAGCAGCAGCCCAGGACCGCTTCCGCGCACGATGACGGATTTCCGGGAAGGAGGTGTGGAGGTCATGACGGAGATGTTAGCGAGCACCTACGGGAATTCTTGACCCGATATTGCGCGAATCACATGTTCCCCGGTACGACTACTTGAACGAGTAGTCCGCGCCCACTCATACGAGTAGTGGTGTACTCGATTGCGGGAAACGTAGGCTCCTGATCATCGGACGGCGAAAAACATCCGGCTGTCCGAATTAGCGAAGGAAGGCCGATGCCCGCTACACGCCAGCTCCCTCTGTCCGCCTATCAGCAGGACATCTGGATCGCCGAGTCCACCGCGCCGGGTGACCCCCAGTTCAACGTGGTCCTGCACGAGCGGTTGGCCGGCGAGGTCGACGCGGACCGCTTGCAGGAGGCCCTGGAAGCCGCTCTGCGCTCCCACGACGCGTTCTCGCTGCGCTTCGACGAACAGGCGGGGACCCCCTTCCAGTGGGCCGCCTCGGCCGGCGGCGAGGAGGCGGCCGAACCCTGGGTCGCGTACGTCGACCTGTCCGGCGAGAGCGACCCCGCGGCGGCCTGCGCGGCCTGGCGCGAGCTCTCCCTCACCCGCCCCTTCACCCTGCGGCGTTCGCGACTGTTCACGGCCGCGGTGCTGCGGGAGAGTGCCTCGGTCGTCCATGTGCACCTCAACGCGCACCACCTGATCGCCGACGCCTGGGCGCTCAACCGGGTCGCCCTCGACCTCTGGGAGCGCTACGCCGCCCTGACCGGCGGCGCGGCTCCCGCGGCGGGATCCGCCTCCTGCGCGTCCACCGGCTCGACCGCCTCCCTCGTCGAGGCCGAGGCCGCCTACCGGACCTCCGCCGCCTTCGAGGAGGACCGGGCCCACTTCCGCGAGGCGCTGGCGGGCGTCCGGCCCGCCCTGTTCACCCGCGCCACCGTGGCGCCCGTCGGAGGGCAGCGCCGGGACCGGCACACCTTCACCGTCGACGCCGGGCTGGTCCGCCGCATCCGGGGCGCCGGCGGCTCCCCGTTCGCCTACCTCGCGGCCGCCTTCGCCGCCTACTTCAGCCGGGTGCACCGCGCCGAGGAGTTCGTCCTCGGCGTCCCCCTGCGCAACCGCCGCACGGACGCCGAGCTCGGGACCGTCGGCCAGCTCGCCAACAACCTGCCGCTGCGCCTGGCGGTCGGCCCGCAGACCACCCTGCCCGAGCTGGCCGCCGCCGCCCGGCGCGGCACGGACGCGCTGCGCGGCCACGAGCGGCTGTCCCTCGGCGACGTGCTGCGCGACCTGCCGGCCGTCGGCGCCGGCTCCCGCCGCCTGTTCGACGTCACCCTGTCCTACCTGCGCCACCCCCGCCCGGCCCCGCTTCCCGGTGCGCAGCTGGACTCCGTCGTCCTGGCACCCGTCCACCACCAGGACGCCCTGGCGGTGATGGTCCACGCCTTCGAGGACGACGCCGAGCTGCGGGTCGACCTCGACTACGCCGTGGACGTGTTCGACGAGGACCTGCCCGTCACCGCGGTCGCGGGACACCTGCTGCGGCTGCTGGCCGCCGGTCTGGCCGAGCCCGGCCGCCCCGCGGTGACCCTTCCCCTCCTCGACGAGGCCGAGTCCAAGGAGCTCACCGAGCTGTGGCAGGGGCCCGACACCCCGTACGCCCACGACCGGACGGTCCACTCCCTGATCGCCGAGCAGGCCGCCCGGACCCCCGGACGCACCGCCGTCACCGGCGCCGACGGCGCCCGGCTGACCTACGCGGACCTCGACGCCCGCTCCAACCAGGTGGCGCACGCCCTGCGCGGGCACGGCGTGGGCACCGGGGACCGGGTGGCCGTCCTGATGGACCGCTCACCGCTGCTGATCACGGCCCTGCTCGGCGTCCTGAAGGCCGGCGCCGCCTACGTCCCCGTCGATCCGGGCTACCCGGCCGAGCGGATCGCCTTCCTGCTCCAGGACAGCCGCGCCAAGGCGGTCCTCGCCGACGACGCCGGCCGGGCCGGTGACCTGGCGGTGCCGGTGCTGGCCACCGCGGAGCTGCTGACCGGTCCGGACGGGCCGGTGGCGGAGCAGGCCGGGCCCCACGACCTCGCCTACGTGATCTACACCTCGGGCTCCACCGGCCGCCCCAAGGGCGTCATGGTCGAGCACCACTCGGTGGTCAACCGACTGGCCTGGATGCAGAACGCCTACCCGGTCGGCGAGGACGACGTCCTGCTCCAGAAGACGCCGATCTCCTTCGACGTCTCCGTCTGGGAGCTCTTCTGGTGGGCGATCGAGGGCGCCGGCCTGGCCCTGCTGCCCGTGGGCGGCCAGCGCGACCCGCGCGGCATCCTGCGCACGATCGCCGAACAGCGCGTCACCACGCTGCACTTCGTCCCCTCGATGCTCGGCCCGTTCCTGGACCTGCTGGAGGACGCGCCGGAGCTGCGCGACGAGGCCCGCTCCCTGCGCCGGGTGTTCTGCAGCGGCGAGGCCCTGCCCGCCGCGCGCGTGGAACAGTTCAACCGGGTCTTCGCCGGCCGCGGCGCTGACGCGCCCCGCCTGGTGAACCTGTACGGGCCGACCGAGGCCACCGTCGACGTCTCGTACCACGACTGCCCCGCCGGCGAGGGCCCGGTCCGCCGGGTCCCCATCGGCCGCCCCATCGACAACACCCGGCTGTACGTGCTGGACGCGCACGGCGGGCTCCAGCCCGCCGGCGTCCCCGGGGAGCTGTGCATCGGCGGCGTCGGCGTGGCCCGCGGCTACCTGGAGCGGCCCGAGCTGACCGCGGAGAAGTTCACCGAGGACCCCTTCGTCCCCGGCGGGCGGCTCTACCGCACCGGCGACCTGGCCCGCTGGCTGGCCGACGGCACCCTGGAGTACCTCGGCCGCATCGACGGACAGGTCAAGATCCGGGGCAACCGGGTGGAGCTGGGCGAGGTCCAGAACCGGCTCGCCTCCCTGCCCGGCGTGCGCGACGCCGTGGTGGTCGACCACCTGTCCGACGGCCGGGGCACCGTCCTGGTCGGCTACTACGTGGCCGACTCCGACCCCGGCGCGGCGCACCTGCGCGCCGCACTGGCGGCGGTCCTGCCCGAGTTCATGGTCCCGGCGCACTTCATCCGGATCGACGCGGTCCCCCTCACCCCCAACGGCAAGGCCGACCGCCGCGCGCTTCCCGCGCCCGCGGCGGACTCCGGCTCCGGGTACACGGCCCCGCGCGACGCCACCGAGGAGGCCCTCGCCGCGATCTGGGCGGAGGTGCTGGAGGCCGACCGGGTCGGCGTCCACGACGACTACTTCGCCCTGGGCGGGGACTCCATCACGATGCTGCGCATCCGCTCGCGGGCGGAGCGGGCCGGCATCCTGTTCTCCCTCACCGACCTGGTGCAGCAGCCGACCGTCGCCCGATTGGCGGCCCTGGCGACCGCGGGCGGCGCCTCCACGGCACCCGACGCGGAACTCCCGCCGTTCGCCCTGGTGTCGGGCGTCGACCGGGCCCGCCTGGAGGGACGGGCCGACGCTTACCCGCTGACCCGCCTCCAGCTCGGGCTGCTCTACCACAGCCGGGCCGAGCAGGACTCGGCCGTCTACCGGGACGTCTTCCAGTACAGCGTGACGGCCTCGTGGGACGAGGAGGGCTTCCGCCGCGCCTTCGAGCGGCTGGTCGCACGCCACCCCGTGCTGCGCTCCTCCTTCGACCTGGGCTCCTTCTCCGAGCCGCTGCAGATCGTGGACCACGAGGTGGCCGGCGGGTTCGACGCCGTGGACCTGCGCGGCCGGGAGGAGGCCGCCGCCCTGGCCGAGATCGGCGCCCACGTCGAGGAACGCCGCCACCACCGCTACGTGTTCGAGCGGGCGCCGCTGTACCACCTGCGCGCCTACGTCCGCCCGGACACCCTGGAGCTGGTGCTGAGCTTCCACCACGCCCTCCTCGACGGCGGCAGCGTCGCCACCCTGGTCGCCGAGCTGCTCCAGGACTACCTGCACGGGCTGGGCCACCCCGTCGGGGCGGTCGCCGAGACCGCCCTGCCGTCGGCCGCGCACCACGTACGGGCCGAACGCGAGGCCCTGGAGTCGGAGCGGACCCGCGCCTTCTGGCGGGAGCGGCTGCGGGACGCGCCGCTGCTGCGGCTGGAGCCCTTCCGCGGCCACGAGGCCCCCGGTCCGGACACGCAGATCACCCGGATCGTGGACCTCCCGGCCGGCCTCACCTCACAGGTGAACCGGTTCGCCCGGGAGCGGGCCCTGCCCGTGAAGTCGGTGCTGTTCGCGGCGCACTGCCTGACCCTGGGGCTGTTCTCCGGCTCCGAGGACATCACCACCGGCCTGGTCACCCACGGGCGGCCCGAGCTGGAGGGCGGCGACCGCGTCACGGGCCTCTTCCTCAACACCATGCCCGTACGGCTGGGCATCGCCGCCGACAGCTGGGCGGACGTGGTCCGGGCGGCGTTCCGGCAGGAGCAGCAGAGCCACGCCCACCGCCGGTACCCGCTGAGCGCCATCCAGGAGGACCGGGGCGCCGCCGTCCTGGACACCGCCTTCAACTACATCCACTTCCGGCAGCTGGCCGGGGTGTTCACCCTGCCCGGGGTCCGGCTGCTGGACTTCCGGACCTGGGAGGAGACCAACTTCCAGCTGCTCGTCAACGCCATGACCGACCCGGTGGACGGCTCCGTACGCCTGCGGCTGGACCACCACGGGCAGACCTTCACCCCGGCCCAGGCCGACCTGTACGCCGAGCGGTTCACCGCGGTCCTCGACCGGCTCGTCCACCACCCCGACGAGGTTCCGGACTTCGGCTTCCTGGCCCCCTCGGCGCAGTCCGCGCCGGCGGGGCGGACCGGGGCCGACGGCCCGCCGGACGTCGTACGGGCCGTGGCGGCGCAGGTCGCGCGGACCCCCGACGCCACGGCGCTGGTCTTCGGCGACCGCCGCTGGAGCTACGCCGAACTGGACCGGGCCGCCGACCGCGTGGCCCGCGAGCTGCTCGCCATCGGCTCCCGCCCGGGCGACCGGATCGGCATCGCCATGGACCGCTCCCCGGAGACCGTCGCCGTGATCCTCGGCGTCATGCGGGCCGGCGCCGCGACGGTGCCCCTGGACGTCACGTACCCGGCGGACCGGCTGGCCTCGATGATCAGGCAGGCCCGGCCCTTCCGGGTCGTCGCGGGCGCCGCGCACCGCTCGACCGTGGGCGTCCCGGGGCTCGTCCTCCCCGCCGAGGACCTGTTCGGCGAGGAGGACGGGCGGCCGCACCTGCCGCGCATCCCGGCGGAGGTGACCGGGGACATCACGCCCGACTCGATCGCCTACGTCCTGTTCACCTCCGGCTCCACCGGTGCGCCCAAGGGCGTGGCGATGCCGCACCGCTCGCTGGGCCAGCTGGTCGCCTGGCAGAACTCCGTCCCCAGCGGGGTGGCCGGCGGGGTCACCGCCCAGTACGCGCCGCTGAGCTTCGACGTCTCCTTCCAGGAGATCTTCTCCACCCTCGCGGGCGGCGGCACCCTGCTGCTGCTCTCCGAGGACGAGCGCCGCGACATGCCCGCCCTCCTGCGGCTGCTCGACCGGACCGGGGTGGAGCGCCTGTACCTGCCGTACGTCGCACTCCAGCAGCTCGCCGAGGCCTCGGACGCGCTCGGCCTGGTCCCGCGCTCGCTGCGGGCCCTGCTCTCCTCCGGCGAACAGCTGCGCGTCACCGGCGAGATACGCCGGCTGTGCGCGGCCCTGCCGGGGGTGCTGCTGGAGAACCAGTACGGGCCGACCGAGTCGCACGTGGTGACCACGTACACGATGACCGGCGATCCGGCCGCCTTCCCGGCGCTGCCGCCGATCGGGCGGGCCGTCACGGGCTCGGCGGTGCTCGTCCTGGACTCCCGGATGCGTCCGGTCCCGGCCGGGGTGCGCGGCGAGCTGTACCTGGCGGGCGCCTGCCTGGCGGAGGGCTACGTGGGCCGCCAGGACCTGACCGACGAAAGGTTTCTCCCGCACCCGTCCCCCGAGGCCGCGGCGGCGGGGGAGCTCGTCTACCGCACGGGCGACCTCGGCTTCGTCCTGCCGGACGGGAACGTGGTGTGCCTGGGCCGGGCCGACGCCCAGGTGAAGGTGCGCGGCTACCGGGTGGAGCCGGCCGAGGTGGAGCTGGCCATCACCCGCTTCGCCGCCGGGCACCCCGGGATCGCGGAGGCCGCCGTCGTGGCCCGCCGCCGGGAGGGCGGCGACTCCTTCCTCGCGGCCTTCCTGACCGGGGACCCGGACGGCGCCGACCCGGCGCTGCTGCGCAAGCAGCTGCGGACCGTGCTGCCCGAGTACATGATGCCCTCGCACATCGAGTGGGTGGCGGCGCTGCCGCTGACCCCGAGCGGCAAGCGGGACGACGCGGCCCTGCGGGCGCTCCCGCTGTCCGCCGCGGCCGGCGCGGACACCGCGGCCGCGCCGCGCGACGCGTACGAGCAGACCCTCGCGGAGCTCGTCGGCGACCTGCTCCAGCTGACCGGGCTGGGGGTGCACGACAACATCTTCGACCTCGGGGCGACCTCGCTCACCGCGATGCGCCTGGTGGTCCAGATCGAGCAGCGCTACGGGATCAGCGTCCCGCTGTCCGAGTTCGTGTCGGCGCCGACCGTGGCCGAGCTGGCGCGGCGGCTGCGCTCGGGCGGGGCGACGACGGCCTTCGACCCGCTGGTGCCGATCCGCCCGGCCGGGTCGAAGCGCCCGGTGTTCTTCGTCCACCCGATGGGCGGCAACGTGCTCTGCTACGTGCGCTTCGCCAAGTACCTGGAGGAGGACCAGCCGTTCTACGCCCTCCAGGCCGCGGGCGGCGATCCGGGCACCGAGCCGCTGCGCAGCGTGGAGGAGATCGCGGCGAGCTACGTCGAGGCCATGCGCCGGGTGCAGCCGAGCGGTCCGTACGTGGTCGGCGGCTGGTCGTTCGGCGGGTTCGTGGCCTTCGAGATCGCCCGTCAGCTGCGGGCCGCGGGCGAGGAGGTCGCCAGGCTCGTGCTCCTGGACACCACCGCCCTCAACCCGGGCCGGCGGCTGACCACGGGCGACGAGGCGCTGCTGGGCTGGTTCTTCTGGGAGCTGCTGTGGCTGCGGCGCGGCGGGGACTCCCCGCTGGAGCTGATCCCGGCCGAACTGACGACGCTGGACGAGAAGTTCGATTTCATCGCCAAACTGGCGAGCGACGAGGGCGTGCTGCCCGCGGGGAGCGGCGGGGCCGTGGTGCGGCGCCTCTTCCACGTGTACGAGGCCAATTGGAAGGCGGCGTTCGCCTACCGGCCCGAGGTCGTCGACCAGGACATGGTCCTCATCCACGCCTCCGAGCCGCTGCCGGAGGTCCTCAACTCCATGCACACCGCGATCGAGAGCATGCACGCCGACCCCAGCAACGGCTGGCGGGAGCGCACCAGCGGCAGGCTCGACGTCGTGGACGTACCGGGCGACCACCTGACGATCATGGAGGAGCCGCACGTGGCCCACATGGTCCGGGTCGTCACCGAACTGATCGGACAGTGAGATGACGAAGCAGACAGACCGCAGGAAGGCCCTGGTCCTCGGGGCGGGCATCGGCGGCCTCACCGCCGCGATCGCGCTGCGCGAGGCGGGCCTGGACGTCGAGGTCCACGAGCGGGCGGGCGAGCTGCGGGCCGCGGGCTCGGGCCTGTCCGTGATGAGCAACGCCGTCGGCGCGCTGGACTCGCTGGGCGTGGGCATCGACCTGGAGAAGCGCGGCGAGGCCCTGCGCTCGTACCACGTGAAGACGGCCTCGGGCCGGCTGATCCGGGAGTTCCCCTTCCCGGAGATCATCGGCCGGCTGGGGGTGCCGAGCGTCCTGATCACCCGGGCCGACCTCCAGCAGTCGCTGCTGGAGGCCGCGCAGGGCATTCCGATCCGGCTCGGCGCGGCCGCCACCGGCTTCGAGTCCGAGGGGCTGCCGGGCGGCGGGGTGCGGGTCGCCTTCGACGACGGCAGCACCGCCGAGGGCGACGTGCTGATCGGGGCCGACGGCTTCCACTCGGTGGTGCGCAGGCAGCTGGTGGGCCCGGAGGACTCGCAGGACAGCGGCTACATCTGCTGGCTGGCGGTCGTGCCGTTCTCCCACCCCCGGTTCACCCCGGGTTCGGTCACCCACTTCTGGGGCAGTGGCAAGCGCTTCGGCCTCGTCGACATGGGAGCCGGGCGGCTGTACTGGTGGGGGACGAAGAACATGCCCGCCGAGCTCTCCCGGGACTGGAAGGGCGGCAAGGCGGAGATCCTGCACAGCTACGACGGCTGGGCCGACGAGGTGCGGCAGGCGATCCTCGCCACCCCCGAGGAGTCGATCATCGCGGTGCCCTCCCGGGACCGCGCCTTCCTCGAGCGGTGGGGCCGGGGCCCGGTGACCCTGCTGGGCGATGCCGCGCACCCGATGCTGACCAGCCTCGGCCAGGGGTCGGGCATGGCCATCGAGGACGCGGTGGTCCTCGGCCGGGCCCTGCGCGGTGCGAGCGACCTGCCGCGCGCGCTGCGCCGGTACGAGGACGAGCGCCGCGAGCGGACCCGGGGCATGGTCGCCGCCTCGCGCGGCATCAGCACCTTCGAGCAGTCCGAGGACCCGTTCCGGCGGCCGGTGCGGGACGCCTACTTCCGGTTCATGCCGGAACGCCGGCTCACCCGCACGCTGGAGGACGCCCTCACCTTCCCGGCGGTGGCCGGATGACCGCCGCCGGATCCCTCGGCTCCGCCGGTTCCGCCGAGGCCCCGGGGTCCCCCGGATCTCCGGGTTCCCCCGATTCCCCCGATTCCCCGAGGAGGAAGTTCGTGCCGTCCGTCCCGCAGCGTCCCGCCCTGTCCCCGCGCGGCCGGTCCGTGCTGGTCACCGGGGCCTCCTCGGGCCTCGGCCGGGTCTGCGCCCTCCGGCTGGCCGACGCGGGCTTCCGGGTCTTCGCCGGGGTCCGCAGGGAGGCCGACGGGGCCGCGCTCGCCGGGGCCGGCGGCGGGTCCGGCCGGATCGTGCCCGTACGGGTCGACGTGACCGACGAGAAGTCGGTGGCCGCGGCCGCCGAACGGGTCGCGGCCGAGACCGGGGACGCGGGCCTGTGGGGGCTCGTGAACAACGCCGGGATCTGCGTGTCGGCGCCGCTGGAGTGCGTCTCGCCGGAGCGGCTGCGCGCGCAGCTGGACACCAACGTGGTGGGGCAGCTGGCCGTCACCCAGGCGTTCCTGCCGCTGCTGCGGCGCACCCGCGGCCGGGTGGTCAACGTGACCTCGGGCCTGGGCAGCGTGGCGATCCCCTTCCTCGGGGCGTACGCGGCGGCCCAGTTCGCCAAGGAGGCGCTGACCGACGTGCTGCGCCGCGAGCTGGCCCCGCAGGGGGTGGACGTCGCCCTCGTGCAGCCGGGCGCCATCATGACGCCGATCTGGGGCAAGGTCTCCGAGGTGGCGCGGGACGCGATGGACGGGGTCCCCGGACCGGTGGCCGAGTTGTACCGGATTCCCTTCGGCCGGTTCCTGCACCAGAACGAGAGGCAGGCGCGGGAGAGCACCACCCGGCCGGAGGACTTCGCGGAGACGGTGCGGGTGGCCCTCACGGCCCGGCGGCCCAGGACCCGCTACCGGGTCGGGGCGGACGCCCGGAAGGTGAGCGTGCTCGCCCGGGTGCTGCCCGACGCGGCGCTCGACCGGTACCTGCGGCCGATCACCGAGTAGAACCCGCCAGTCGGCGGGCCCGCCGGGGAGGGGCGACCGACGCTATCGAGCCAGTTTGCGGCTGATAGTGGTGAGTTGTCGAGCAATATGGCCATCATCACGTTTTGCCCTCCCTCCCCGGCGTTCGGGCCCAAAGGGCCTCGTCCGGCCGGTGACGCGCACCCCGTAAGAACGCCGGCAGGTCCCCGAACACGTCCGATCCGCCTCGGAATCGTGTGAACGGGCCGTCAATTCCTCGCGTGACCAGACTCCGACGTGGGTCCGAAAGTGCCGATTTATCGTGATCGCCAGGAGTCTCCGCGTTCCACGGTTCGCACTCGGACCGACCCCCCACCCGTTCGACAAGGATGACGACCATGGCGCACACCGTGCCCCTGCCCGTTCCCGGAACCCACGCCGACCCCTCCGCCCCGACCCCGTTCGCCGCCCGCCACGCCGACACCCTGGACAAGGCCCTCGAGACCGTCCGCACCCGCGCGCACTGGTCCCCGTACTCCGAGGACCCCGAGGATCCCCGCTCCTACGGCCCGGGCGCGCGGGAGGCCGGCGAGGCCGCCTTCCGTGCGCTCCTCGGCCGGGAGTTCACCCTCGGCCAGCCCGGCCGCGACGGCACCGTCGGGCCCGCCCCGGAGGCCGGCGGCGAGCGCTCCCCGTACGGGGGCCTCCTGGAGGTCTCCTACCCGCACTGCGACCCCGACGTCCTGCTCCCCGCCATGGAGGCCGCCCTGCCGGTCTGGCGCGACGCCGGCCCCCACGTCCGGGCGGCGGTGTGCGCCGAGATCCTGCACCGCGTCAACGCCCGCAGCTCCGAGTTCGCCCACGCCGCCGTGCACACCAGCGGCCACAACTTCCTGATGGCGTTCCACGCCGGCGCCGTGCACGCCCAGGACCGCGGCCTGGAGGCGGTGGCCCGCGCCCTGGAGGAGCAGACCCGGATGCCGGCCGCGGCGCTCTGGCACAAGCCCCTGGGGAACGGCCGGACCCTGACCCTCTCCAAGACCTTCACGGCGGTCCCCCGGGGCGTCTCGTTGGTCGTCGCCAACAGCGTCTTCCCCACCTGGAACAGCTACCCGGCCCTCTTCGCCTCCCTGGCCACCGGCAACCCCGTCCTGGTCAAACCGCACCCGGCCGCCGTCCTGCCGCTGGCGCTCACCGTCCGCACCGCCCGCGAGGTGCTCACCGAGGCCGGCTTCCCCGCCGACCTGGTGTGCCTGGCCGCCGAGCACCCCGGCGAGGGACTGGCCCGCCGGCTGGCCGTCCGGCCCGAGGTGCGCCTGGTCGACTACGCGGGCGGCACGGCCTTCGGGACCTGGCTGGAGGACAACGCCCGGCAGGCGCGCGTGTTCACCTCCGGATCCGCGGTCAACAGCGTGCTCGTCGAGTCGACCCGCGACTACCGCGACATGCTCGCCAACCTCGCCTTCTCGGTCTCCCTCTACAGCGGACAGCTGTGCACCAGCCCGCAGAACCTGCTGATCCCGCGGGACGGGATCAGCACCGACGAGGGGCACCGCTCCTTCACCGACGTCGTCACCGACCTCGGCGGCGCCCTCGCCGAGCTGCTGGAGGACGACGCGCGGGCGAGCGGCGTCCTGGGCGCACTGCTCGGGCCCGCGGTCCTCGACCGGGTCGAGCGGGTCGCCGCCGGGGCGGCCGGACCCGTCGCCGTACCCTCCCGGGCGGTGCGCGACCCCCGCCACCCGGAGGCGGTCGTGCGCACCCCGGCCGTGGTGGCCCTCGACGCGGACCGGGAGGCCGACCGGGCCGTGCTGCTGTCCGAATGGCAGGGCCCGGTGGTCCTCGCGGTGGCGGTGGACTCCCCCGCCGCCGGGGTGGAACTCGTCGCCCGCACCACGCGCGAGTGCGGCGCGCTCTCCGTCGGCCTCTACTCCACCTCGCCGGAGGTGGAGGCGGCGATGGAACGGGCCTGCGCCGAGGCCGGCGTGATGCTCTCGGCCAACCTGATGGGCGACTGGTACATCTCCCAGTCGGCCGTCTACTCCGACCTGCACGGCACGGGCCTGAACCCGTCCGGCAACGCCGTGTACTGCGACCCCGCGTACGTGACCGCGCGCTTCCACACCGTCGGCGTGCGCCGCTACGGCGGTTCGATATGAACCGCACCCTCACCGAACTGCCGCTGCGCGGGCGCGAGCGGGAGATGCAGACCGTCCGCGAGGTGCTGGACTACGGCCGCCGCAGCGGGCGCGCCTTGCTGACGGTCGAGGGCATGCCGGGCATCGGCAAGACCCGGCTGCTGCAGGAGGCCGCCGCCCTCGCCGACGACCTGGGCTACGCCCGCCACCACCCCGACCCGTGGACGGAGCGGCTCCCGGCACGGCGCCGCGCCGCGGCGGCCCGGCACGGCCGGGGCCGGCCCGGCCGCTGCCCCGCCGCCACCGCCGGACCCCTCCTCATCCTGGTCGACGACGCCCGGCCCGGCCAGGGCGCGGCGTCCCGCAGACCCTACGCACCGCGCGAGCAGGCCGGGGCCGAGCGGCCCGTGGTCTGGCTGGTCGCCCACCGGCCCGGCACGGGCCCCGTCCTGCCGTCCGGCCTCACGGGCCGCAGCGAGCGGCTCTCCCTCGGCCCGCTCAGCCCCTCCCACGCCCTGGACCTGGCCCGCGACCTGCTGGGCGCCGAGCCTGCGCCCGACCTGGTCCGGCTGCTGGACCAGGCCCGCGGGCACCCGCGGCTGCTGCTCGAACTGCTGGCCGGGCTCCGGGAGGAGGACTCCCTCGCGACCGTGGACGGAGAGGTCCGGCTGCTGACCAGCCGGCTGCCGGCCCGGCTGGCCCTGCGGACGCGGGCCACCCTGGACCGGTTCTCCCCCGAGTGCCGCCAGCTGCTGCGCGTCGCGGCGGTCCTGGGGTGCGAGGTGGTCTACGAGGACGTGGCCCTGCTGCTGCGCACCTCGGTCTCGGCGCTGCTGCCGGCGCTGGAGGAGGTCGCGGCCACCGGGGTCGTGCGCAGCGAGGAGGGCCGGGCCGTCTTCGCCGGCCCGCTGCTGCGCCGCCTCGTCGCCGAGTCCGTCCCCGAGTCGCTGCGGCTCTCGCTCCAGCGGGAGGCGGCCGCGCTGCGCACCACGACCGGCCTCCACGCGCCGCCGCCCGCCGGTCCCGAACTGAGCCGGCAGCAGCGGGAGCTGGTGGGGCTGGTCCGCGAGGGCCTGACCAACCAGCAGATCGCCCGTCGCCTGGCCCTGTCCCCGCACACCGTCAACTACCACCTGCGCCGGCTGTTCAAGGCCTACGGGGTGAGCTCGCGCATCGACCTGCTGACGGCGGCCGAACACCCGGACCCCGCGGGCCGCGCGGCCCGCGCCCGCCAGAACTGACCGGCACGCACCACCCGGCCTCCTCCCCCTCCTCCCTCCCCCTCCCCGCTCCCCATCCCCTGTCCCCCACCCCCGCCCCATCCGCACACCGACCGTGGAGAGACGCACCGTGAACGCCCCCGACCTCGTCCTCGCCGGCGCCTGGCCGCGCCCCGACACCCCCGCGCCGGCCCGGCGGACCGCCTGGCTCCGCGACGCCCTGGCCGCCGAACCCGACGACGGCCGCGCACCGCAGCTGCTGGACGAGGTCCGCTGCGACGTCCTCGTCGTGGGCGGCGGCTTCACCGGCCTGTGGACCGCCCTGGAGGTCCTGCGGCGGGCCCCCGGCACGGACGTCGTGCTGATCGAGGCCGACGTGTGCGGCGCCGGGGCCAGCGGGGCCAACGCCGGTTACCTGATGCCGATGTGGGCGCGGTTCAGCAGCCTGGTCGCCATCGGCGGGTACGAGGAGGCGCGCCGCATCGGCGAGGCCTCCGCCCGGGCCGTCGACGAGATCCTCGACTTCGCCGGGAGCCACGGGATCGACATCGAGCACCGGCGCGGCCCCTGGCTGTGGGCGGCCTCCTCCCCCGCCCAGCGCGGGGCCTGGCGGCAGACGCTGGAGGACCTGCGGCGGGCCGGGACGGAGCCGCTGCACGAGGTCTCCGAAGCGGAATCGCGCCGTGCGGTCGGCACCCGCAACCACTTCGGCGGCGTCATGGACCCGGGCTGCGCCACCC
This sequence comes from Streptomyces sp. NPDC093801, assembly GCF_040701585.1. Classification (NCBI taxonomy): domain Bacteria; kingdom Bacillati; phylum Actinomycetota; class Actinomycetes; order Kitasatosporales; family Streptomycetaceae; genus Streptomyces; species Streptomyces sp. NPDC093801. The sequence goes on from NZ_JBFBDP010000020.1 coordinate 82,818, forward strand.
TTCAGCCCGCCAAGCTGACCCGGGGGATGCGCCGGGTCGCGCTGGACTCCGGCGTGCGCATCCACGAGCGCACCCCGCTGACCGCCCTGCGCAACGCGCCCGGCGGCGCCACCACCGCGCACACGCCCTACGGCCGGGTGCGCGCGGGCCGGGTCGTCCTGGCCGTCAACGCCTGGGCCGGGCAGCTGGAGGACCTCGGCCGCCGCATGGTGACCGTGGCCAGCGACACCGTCCTGACCCGGCCCGTCCCGGAGCGGCTCGCGGCCCTCGGCTGGGACGGCGGGACCTCGGTCTGCGACGCGCGGCGGCGGCTGAACTACTACCGCACGACCCCGGACGGCAGGCTGGTCTTCGGCAAGGGCGGCTCCGGCGTGGCCTACGGGCAGGCGGGAGCCGACACCCTGTGGGGCGACCCCCTGCGCCCCGCCGAACTCCGGGCGCAGCTGGCCCGGCTCTTCCCCGAACTCGCCGACGCCCCCGTGGACATGGCCTGGACCGCGCCGGTCGAGTACTCCACCACCTCGCTGCCCTTCGCCGGATGGCTGAGGTCCGTCCCCGGGGTCTGCTACGCCACCGGCTACTCGGGCGACGGCGTGGGCCCGTCCCGCCTGATGGCCAAGGTGCTGGCCTCCCTCGTCCTGGGCACGGCGGACGAATGGTCCGGCTCCGCCTTCACCCGGCCCCCGGGCGGCTGGATCCCGCCGGAGCCGGTCCGCTACCCGGGGGCCCGGCTGGTCATACCCGCCCTGCGGGCGGTGGAGCACCGCGAGGACCGCGGCCGCGGCGTCCCGCCCGCGGTCAAACGCCTCGCCTCCCTGGACCCCTCCGCCTTCCGCCGCTGACGCCGGGCGGCGCCCACGGACCGCGGAAGGACCCGAACGCACGAAAGCGGACCGTTCCCCCTGTGCGACGCCCCGTCAGGCCCGGGTGAACGCGCGGCGTACGCTGGGGTTTCGCGCCAGGGCACGTAAAAGCAAAATAAAGGAAGGCCGATCGTGCGAACTCCCCTCTCATGGCTTGCCGGCAGGTACTCACTCGGAGCGAGAAGTGTCAGACTGGCGGCGCTGACCTCAGTCGTGGCAAGTATCGCGATCATCGTGACGGGTGGAATCGTCCGCGTCACCGGCTCCGGTCTCGGCTGCACCGATTGGCCCATGTGTACGGGAGAGACACTGGCCCCCACCGCGGAAATGGGGGTGCACGGCGTCATCGAATTCGGGAACCGGCTCCTGACCTGGGTGCTGTGCGCGGTGGTGGGCTGGGTCATCATTACCGCACGGCTCCAGAAGAATCCGATGCCCGCGGTACTGCGCGGAGCCTGGGCGCAGTTCTGGATCGTCATGCTGAACGCGGTCGTCGGCGGAGTGACCGTATGGATGCGGCTGAGCCCGTACATCGTTGCCGCACACTTCCTCGCCGCCACGCTGCTGCTCACCACCGCGGTGTACACCTGGCACGCGGCCTCCGCCGAGGCCGGCCCCGACGGCGCCGGGCGCGGCTCGGGGGGCGGGGGTGACCGGAGCGGCGCGGGTGTCCCGGGTGGCGAGGGTGACCGGCCCGGCGCTCCGGTACCGCTCGCGCAGCGATCCGGCGCGCGGATCGGGTCGCTGTCGGCGGCCCTGGTCGCGGTGACGGCCTTGCTGGTCGTCATGGGCACGCTCGCCACCGGTTCCGGACCGCACGCGGGTGACTCCTCCGACGTGGCGCGGATGCCCTTCGACTGGACGGCCGTGACCGTCGTGCACGGCGTGCTGGCCGGGGCGACCCTGGTCCTGGCCGGAGTCCTGCTGTCCGCGCTGCCCAAGGACGGCTTCGGCGCCGCACGCCGCAAGGCGATCGCCTTCCTGGCCGCACTCCTGGGCCAGGGCCTCGTGGGCCTGGTGCAGTCGCTGACGGCCCTGCCCTCACTCCTCGTGATGCTTCACCTGCTGGGCTCGGCGCTCGTCTGGACCGGAGTACTTCAGGTGCACTTCACGGTCAAGAGGGCCCGATTCGGCCCTTCGGGTCCGCTCGGCAGTGCAGCGCCGCCGCGCGCGCGGAGCGCCGCGACGCACGCCTGATCCACCCGGGGACCAGTGTATATGCCATGTACTCGACAAGCAGAATTCAACATTCCGCTTCTGTCCGACTTGCGACTTCCGGCCACAATGCGCGACGGCACCGAAAAAGCGTTCTCGCAAACCCCCGTCCCCGCTTGTTAGGTTGACGATCAATCGAGTGGAAGGGGGTGACACAAATGAACGACCACGAGGTTGTCGAATACGAGGCACCCGAGATGCTGCCCATCGGCGAGTTCTCCGAACTCACGATGTGGTACGGCTGGGCCAGCAACGACGGTGAGGGCACCGCGATCATCTAGTCGCCGTGCGCAGATTCAGTCGGCTAGGGGGATTCCTTGAGTGCGTCATGGTTCATCGCTTTCCCGGAGAACGTCGATGACACATTTCCGGTCCACCCCGGGCCTACTGAGAACACCGAAGTGCTGACGTATGCCTCAGGCCGGACCTGGGTGGTCGCAGACAGTTCCCATTCCCGCCTGATCGCCGCGGAAGCCGGCGCCAGACGCCTCGCGCTGTTCGGCGAGACGAGCATCGACGCGGGGCGTCTGGCGCGCCTCCTGGCACAGCACGATGGAGCCGCCGGGCTGATGGCCGCCGCGCACGGGATCACCGGCAGCTTCCACATCCTCTACACCGACGGCCGCTCCACCCACGTCCAGGGGAGCGCGTCGGGCTTGCGCCAGGTGTTCTACGCCCGCCTCCAGGACGGCTCGTACGCCGCATCCGACTCGGTGGAACCACTGGCTCGGCTCAGCGGCGGCACCCCGCGCATCGAGATGGTCGCCTGGGGCATGCTGCACCCCGGATTCGACTACGGGCTGACCCGCGGCACCTACTGGCACGGAGTCCACCGGCTCCCCGCCGACCAGCGGCTGCGCATGACCGCCGACCGGGTGGAATCCACCACGTGGTGGCGCCCCCCGGCGCCGACGATGTCGGTCGCCGACGGCGCGCCGAAGGTACGGGCCGCGCTGGAGGAGGCGGTGGCCGTCCGGCTCGCCACGGCCGGCGGCCTCTCGGCGGACCTGTCGGGCGGTATGGACTCGACCTCCCTGTGCCTCCTCCTGGCCGGCCAGGGCGCCCGCTTCCAATCCTTCGTCGAGAAGACCGTAGACCCCAACCACGACGACGCCCACTGGGCGGCGATCGCCGCCCAGGAGATCGACCGGCCCCTGACGGTCCTCGGCCCCGAGGACGTCCCGGGCCCGTACGACGGCATCTGGGAACCTGGCCGCGGGCTCGTCCAGGACGTCCCGTACGGACTGGGCGAGCCGTACACCCTCATCCGGAACCGGGCGCGGAAGACCGCGATGTCCAAGATCTTCGCCGCCACCGGCTCCGACGTGCACATCGGCGGATTCGGTGGGGACGAGCTGTTCACCATCGCACCGTCGTACTTCGGCGACCTCTACGCGCACGCACCCCTGCGGGCGGTCCGCGGCATCCGCGACCTCGCCCGGCTGAGGCGCTGGAGCATGCCCTCCGTCCTGCGCGGGCTCGCCCGGCAGCAGACGTACCAGGGCTGGCTCCAGGAGCAGCTGCGCAGTCTGCACCTGCCCCGGCCGGACGTCCTCGGCCCCGGCCTGAGCTGGGGCCCGCAGGTCCGCGTGACCCCGTGGTCGACACCCGCCAACGTCGAGGCCGTGCGAGCGGTCGCCACCGCCGACGATGCCGGCCGGACCCCGCAGGCCGACACCCGCTCGGTACACACCAGCATCGCGGGACACCGCATCGGCGGACAACGGCTCTGCCCACTGCGCGCCCTGATGGAGCACCAGGGCATCACCCTGTCGCTGCCGTACATGGACGACGCGGTACTGGAGGCCGCGCTGTCGGTCTCCCGCGCCGAGGCCCTTCCCGGCACCGGGTTCAAGCCGGTCCTGAAGGCCGCCATGCGGGTCGACCCGACGCCGGGCTCCCGGGCGGGTGCGCTCTCCCGCTCCACCAAAGGCGAGTTCAGCATGTCGGTGCACCGCGGCCTGGCCCGCAACCGCCGCTCGCTCCTCGGCCTGTTCGAGGACTCACTGCTCGCCGAGCACGGCCTGGTGGACATCGACCGGCTGCGCGCCGCCCTGCGGGACACGATGCGCCCCGAGTACGAGACCAACGCGCTGGAACTGACCATCGCCGCCGAAGCCTGGATGCAGGCTCTCGCCGGGGCCCCGGCACCGGCGTCCGAACGCCCACTCACGAACCGACGACTGGCCTCACCATGCTGAAGATCTCCCCTTACGTCGTCCTCACCAAGACCGAGGACGCGGCCGTCCTCCTGGACAAGAAGTCAGGCACGTACTTCCGTATCAATCCGACAGGGGCATCGGTGTTCGAGATGCTCGCCGCCGGACGCACCCGGGACGAGGTCGTGAGCGAGCTGTGCGCACGCCACCCGGAGGCGGCCGACCGGATACCCGGCGACGTCGCGGAGCTGATCGACACCATGCGGCGCGCGAAGGTGTTGATCTGACGTGTCACTGCCCATGACCCTGGAGCCCCGCGCCCGGTTACCCCTGCACCGTCGGCCCCTGCCGATGCTGGCCGTCGCGGCGAGCCGCCTGCTGACCCGGCTGAGCCCGCACGCACTGGAGCGGGTGCTGCGCCTGCTCAGCGGCGGCGCCCGCCCCGCCACCCGCGCCGAGGCACTGGGCGCGCGCAGCGACGTCGTTTCCGTCAGCCGCCGCGCCGCCGGGCCGTACTGCCTGGAGCGGTCGGTCGCGGCGGCCCTGCTGGCCCGTCTGCGCGGCAGCTGGCCCGACTGGATCTCCGGCGTGAGCCTGATGCCCTTCGCCGCGCACGCCTGGATCGAGGCCGAGGGCCGAGCGGTCGGCGAATCCATGCGACTGGACGCCTTCCACAAGAACATCGTCGTTTCCCGCACCCCCCGCACGCAGCGAAGCGGCGGGCCGAACGACCACCTCTCCGAGAGCTGAGACGGACGGACACCATGGACACCCGACGGATAGTGGAACAACTGGCCGGCCGGGGGTACGCCCTGGTACCCGGCTTCGTGACGGGCGAGGCCCTCGCGCGGGCGCAGGCCGCGATCGACACCTACTTCCCCGACCCGGAGGCGAGCGGGAGCACGCCCGAGGAGGTCAACGATCTCAAGCACGCGGTTCCGTTCCCCTTCACCAGCAACGACCTGAACCGGCACGCGCTGGACACCCGGGTCATCGACGTCGTCGAGGAACTGCTCGGCACCACCGATCTGCGGCTGACGAGCTCCTTCATCCAGGCCAAGTACGGCACGGCGTACGGGGAGAGCCGGGACCAGACCCTGCACAACGACGCCTGGGCGGCCAGCAGCCTGGTGCACCCGCGTGCGGACGGCGCCTACCAGCGCGTGTACGGCATCCTCTACCTGACCGACGTAACCGTGGACACCGCGCCCACCTATGTCGTCGACCGCGCCGCACACCTCGGGCTGCCCCTGTTGACCGACGCGGGCAAGGGCTCGTACGACAAGGCGGAGTATCCCGGACTGTACGAGCAGGAGCGGCCCGTGGAGGCCGGGGCCGGCTCGCTCCTGCTCTTCGTCGGCGACATCGTCCACCGCGGGTCGGCCTACAACGAACTGCTCGGACGACGCCTCGCGCTCTTCTTCAACATGCACGGCGCACAGGCCCGTTGGACGGACAAGCACCTGTGGTCGATGCGGCCGGCCCACCCGAACTGGAACACTCTGCACGAGCTCGTGGTCGAACTGGACCCGCGCCAGCGCCACCTCCTGGGCTTCCCGCCCCCCGGGGACGACTACTGGACCGATGAGACGATCGGTCACCTGGAGCGGATGTACCCCGGGATCGACTCCAAGCCCTACCTGCCGCCGACCCCCGAACCGGTCGTCTCGTGACGACGGAGCGGCCGGGGTACGCGAGGGTGGCCGTCGACGGGCTGCGCTACCTGGGAGAGGTACTCGGCCTGGGGGAACGCTTCGAGGCGGCGGCCGAGGAATCCGTCCGGACCCTCTTCGACGGGTGGGGGCACCGGGTCTCGCGGGACACCGACGACGGCGGCGGGACCCCGCAGGACGCCGTGGCGACCGCCCCGTTCGAGTACTCCCTCGTGCTCGACGGGGACCGTGTCGACGTCCGGCTCTTCTTCCGGCCGCTCCCCGAGCGGGGTCCCGCCTCCGCGACCGGGAGCTGGGAGCGCGGCCGGCGGACACTGGCCGAGCTGGAACGCCTGGGCCTCGCACGCCTGGAACGGGCCCGGGAGGTGGCCGACCTGTTCCGGCCGCACAGCGAACGGGCGGCGTTCGGGATGTGCCTGGCCGCTTCGGTCCGCGCCTCGGGAATCGCGCGCCCCAAGGTGTACTTCGACACGCTGGCGGCGGGCACCGAGCGCAGCCGGGAGACCGTCGGGACGGCGCTCGACCGGCTCGGCAGCGGCGGCGCGTGGACGTGGCTGCAGCGCCACGACCCCCGGGGCATGGCCCACCTGATGCCGGCCTTCTTCGCGCTCGACGTGGACGGGTCCCCGCACGCACGGATCAAGTTCTACACGACGGTCGCAGAGCGCTCCCCCGCCGAACTCGAAGCACGTCTGGCCCCGTTGGGCCGCGCAGCGGCGGCCGCCGCAACGGGTCTGCTGACGGACACCGCTCCGCAGGGGTCGAAGCCGCTCGACACGCCCGGGGTACGCCCGACCCTGTGCTGGAGCATGACCTCGCGCGACGGGGCGCGGCCGGACGACGCCACGCTGTACCTGCCGTTCAACCTGTACGCCCCACAGCAGCAGGAGGCGCACGACAGACTGCGCCGGAGTCTCGACCCGGCGCTCCTTGCGCGGGTCGGACGGCTGGTGAGCGACCACGCCGATGCCGTGGAAGGGCGGGCGAACCCGTTCCACTGGGCGGCGGCCAAGCTGGTCCACGGCGGGCGGGCACTCACCCTCTACACCTCGGCCGCGGCGGTGGAGGCGGCACGGACGGCACGGATCCCGGCGCGGGCCGGCTGCACGCCCCTGGCCCGGGCCGGGCCACCATCGGCCGCGCCCTCACAGGAGCCCGTAACAGCGGAGAAAGGCCGTTCTCTCACGCTTGAGAGAACGGCCTCCGACCTGCTGAAAAGCAAAGTCGGGACGACAGGATTTGAACCTGCGACCCCTTGACCCCCAGTCAAGTGCGCTACCAAGCTGCGCCACGTCCCGTTGTACTGCTTGCGTCCCTGCGACCTGGGGTTTCCCCCGCGCGCCGGGCACATGCAGAACATTACCGCACGTCGAGGGGTGCGTGTGCACGGGTGACCGGGGCGGGGGAGGATGGGTCCGTGGACGGGCGGGAGCGGGATCGGGACGGTGCGGGGCGGGCGCGGAGTGCGCGGCCCCGGGACGGGTTGGGGCGGCCGTTGCCGTACGGGGCCGACGGGGTGGAGCGGCAGCCCGAGGGGGTGGTGCGGTCGCCCGGTCGGACGGTGGCGGAGGCACAGCGGCTGCTGGATGCCGGGATGCCCTTCCACGCGCACGAGGTGTTCGAGGACGCCTGGAAGTCCGGGCCCCCGGAGGACGCCGTCCTGTGGCGGGCGATGGCGCAGCTCGCCGTGGGGCTGACGCATGCCGCGCGGGGGAACTCCGTCGGCGGGGCGCGGTTGCTGCGGCGCGGGGCCGCTGCGCTCGGCGGGGTGGAGCGGGCGTACGGGATGGACCTGCCGGGGCTGGTCCGGTGGGCCGGGGAGCTGGCCCACCGGGTCGAGGCCGGGGCCGCGGTGGACGCGGCGCGGGAGGCGCCGGAGCTAGGCGGAGGCGGGCTGTAGCAGGTCCCAGCGGTTTCCGTAGAGGTCCTCGAAGACGGCGACGGAGCCGTACGGTTCGTGGCGCGGCTCCTCCAGGAAGCGGACGCCCTCCGCGGTCATGCGGGCGTGGTCTGCGGCGAAGTCGGCGGTGTAGAGGAAGAAGCCGACCCGGCCGCCGGTCTGGTCGCCGATGCGGGAGCGCTGGGCGTCGTCCTTGGCGCGGGCCAGCAGGAGGGCGGCCTCCTTGGCGCCCGGCGGGCGGACGACGACCCAGCGGGAGCCGTCGGGGCGGGGGGTGTCCTCGGTGAGTTCGAAGCCGAGGGCGCGGGTGTAGAAGTCGATGGCCTCGTCGTAGTCGCGGACCACGAGGGCGGTGAGGGCGATGTGGGATGGCATGCCCTCATTGTGGGGGCGCGCCGAGGAGCACCACGTCGAGGGTGCGGGGGCCGTGGACGCCCTCGACCCGGTCGAGTTCGATGTCGCTGGTGGCCGAGGGGCCGGAGATCCAGGTGAGGGGGCGGGTGGGGTCGAGGCGTTCGAGGGCCTGCGGGACGGAGTCGACGACCTGGGCGGGGACGCGCACCACGCAGACGTGGTGGTCCGGGATCAGGCTGATGCGGCGCCTGCCCTGGTCGGGGCCGCCGTCGAGGACGAGCGTGCCGGTCTCGGCGATGGCCAGGGCGCAGCCCGTGACGACGCTGTCGACCCCGTCCAGGTCGTGGGGGGTGGAGGCGGCCCGGTCGGGGATCCGGGTCGCGCCGGCCGCCGAGAGCCAGTGCGGCGGCAGGGCCGGGGGTACCAGGACCGTCCGGGAGGCGGAGAGCAGCCGCGCCAGGAGCGGGGGGAGGCCGGCTTCGTCGGTGCGGTGGACCCGTGCCCGGTACTCGGCCAGGTTGGCGGCGAGCAGGTCCGCGGTCTCGGCGGGGGTGCGGGTGCCGTGGACGCGCAGGTAGTCCCGGGGGACGCGGTCCGTGCCCGGGGCGGGCGCGGAGGAGGGACCCGGGGCGGCGCCGGAGGAGGGACCCGGGGCGGTGCCGGAGGAGGGACCCGGGGCGGCGCCGGAGGAGAGGCCCGGGGCGGCGCCGGAGGAGGGGCCCGGGGTGGGCGTGGCTCTGCGGATGCGGGACAGGATGCGGTCCCTCGTGGTCACGGTCGGGTCCCCCGTTCTCGGAGCCACCAGTCGCGGAAGGGTTCCGCGGGGATGTCGGGAAGTTCGCGGGTGTCCGTCCAGGCGCGGCCCGGGCCCGGGAGCCGGCGGGGGCGCAGGCGGCGGGCGCGGGCCAGGAGGCGTTCGCCCGCGCGCAGCGCGCCGGGGTGGTCCAGGAGGAGCCGGGCGGCGCGCAGGGCGGCCCGCTCGGCGGTGTGGCCGTGCGCGGGCCGCAGCCGTACCCGGACCCCCTCGCGGGTCACGGGACCGCCCTGGGCCACGCGTTCGCGCAGGTGGACCAGTACCTCGGGGATGTCGATGGCGACGGGGCAGACCTCGTAGCAGGCCCCGCACAGGGTGGAGGCGTAGGGCAGGGTGGCGTCGATGGCGCTGCCGGTGCCGCGCAGTTGGGGGCTGAGGACGGCACCGATGGGGCCGGGGTAGACGGAGCCGTAGGCGTGGCCGCCGGCGCGTTCGTAGACGGGGCAGACGTTCAGGCAGGCGGAACATCGGATGCAGCGCAGGGCCTGGCGCCCGGTCTCGTCGGCGAGGGTGTCGGTGCGGCCGTTGTCGAGCAGGACGAGGTGGAAGGCGGACGGGCCGTCGCCGCCCAGGGTGCCCGTCCACATGCTGGTGTACGGGTTCATCCGCTCGGCCGTCGAGGAGCGCGGCAGGGTCTGGAGGAAGATCTCCAGGTCGCGGAAGGTGGGGACGACCTTCTCGATGCCGACGACCGAGATCAGGGTCTGCGGCAGGGTCAGGCACATCCGGCCGTTGCCCTCGGATTCGAGGACGACCATGGTGCCGGTCTCGGCGACCATGAAGTTGGCGCCGGAGACGGCGACCTTCGCGCGCAGGAACTTCTCCCGCAGGTGCAGGCGGGCCGCTTCGGCGAGTTCGCGCGGGTCGTCGCCGAGGTCGTCGGGGGCCGGGCGGCCCCAGGCGCCCATCTCGGAGCGGAAGACGTCGCGGATCTCGTCGCGGCCCCGGTGGATGGCGGGGACGAGGATGTGCGAGGGCCGGTCGTGGCCCAGCTGGACGATGAGCTCGGCGAGGTCCGTCTCGTAGGCGGCGATCCCGGCGGCCTCCAGGGCCTCGTTGAGGCCGATCTCCTGGGTGGCCATCGACTTGACCTTGACGACCTCGCGTGCGCCGATGGCCCGGACGAGGCCGGTGACGATGCGGTTGGCCTCGTCGGCGTCGGCCGCCCAGTGCACGGTGCCGCCGGCCGCGGTGACGGAGGCCTCCAGCTGGAGCAGGTAGTGGTCGAGGTGGCGCAGGGTATGGTCCTTGACGGCCCGGCCCGCCTCGCGCAGCCGGTCCCAGTCGGCGAGTTCGGTGACCGCGCGGGCCCGCTTGTCGCGGATGGTGTGGGTGGCGCGGCGGAGGTTGGCCCGCAGCACCCCGTCCCGTACGGCCTCCTTCGCCGCCTCCGGGAAGGGCGGGAAGGCGGGCATGCCCAGGGGTGTGGGCGTCATCGCAGCGGGTCCTCCTCGGTCGACGCCAGGATCTCGGCGAGGTGCAGGGTGCGCAGCGGGGAGCTGGCACGGCGGAGGATGCCGTCGAGGTGGGCGAGGCAGGAGTTGTCGGCCCCGCACAGCACCCCGGCGCCCGTCGCGCGGGCGGCGGCGGCCTTGTCTGCGCCCATGGCGGCGGAGACGTCGGGGTTCTTGACGGCGAAGGTGCCGCCGAAGCCGCAGCACTCCTCTGCGCCGGGCAGCTCGACGAGGTCCAGGCCCTTGACGGCGGCCAGCAGCCGCCGGGGGCGCTCGCCCAGCCCGAGGGTGCGCAGGCCGTGACAGGAGGGGTGATAGGTGACGGTGTGCGGGAAGAAGGCGCCCACATCGGTCACGCCGAGCACGTCCACGAGGAACTCGGTGAGTTCGTACACGCGCGGGACGAGGTCCTCGGCGAGCCGTTCGAGTCCGCTCCCCCTGCCCTCCAGGGCGGCCTGGCGGGCGATGCGCGGGTAGTGTGCGCGGACCATCGCGGCGCAGGAGCCGGAGGGGGTGACCACGTGGTCGTAGCCGGCGAAGGCCTCGGCGGTGCGGCGCAGCAGCGGTTCGGCCTCGCGGCGGTAGCCGGTGTTGTAGTGGGGCTGGCCGCAGCAGCTCTGCGCGGCCGGGAAGTCCACGTCGACCCCGAGCCGCTCCAGGAGGCGGACGACGGCGATGCCCGTGCGGGGGTGGAGGGCGTCGTTGACGCAGGTGACGAACAGGGCGACACGCATGGTGGGCACAATAGCCCGGTGAAGAAGTTCTCAGTGATCGGTATAGGCGCGGGCGATCCGGACCACCTGACCCTCCAGGCGGTCAAGGCGATCGGCGCGGCGGACGCATTCCTCATCCTGGAGAAGGGGGAGGAGAAGGCGGACCTGACGGGGCTGCGGCGCACCATGCTGGAGGCGCACGCCCGGCCCGGGCACCGCCTGGTGGAGGGGCGCGACCCGGACCGCGACCGGACCCCGGCCGACTACGCCCCGACGGTGGACGGCTGGCGCAGCGCCCGGGCCGAGATCTTCGAGCGGTTCATCGCCGAGGACCTGGCGGAGGGGGAGACCGGGGCCTTCCTCGTGTGGGGCGACCCCTCCCTGTACGACTCCACGCTCGCGATCCTCGACGAGGTGCTGGAGCGCGGCCGGGTGGCCTTCGAGCACGAGGTGGTGCCGGGCATCAGCAGCGTGTCGGCGCTGCTTGCGCGGCACCGCACGAACCTGAACCGGGTGGGGCGCCCGGTCCAGATCACCACCGGCCGGCGGCTGGCGGAGGGCTGGCCGCAGGACGTGGACGACGTGGTGGTGATGCTGGACGCGCGGCACGCGTTCACGGCCCACCTCGACCAGGACCTGTTCATCTACTGGGGCGCGTACGTGGGCACCCCGGACGAGATCCTGGTGTCGGGGAAGCTGTCGGAGGTGTCCGGCCGCATCGAGGAGCTGCGGACCGAGGCCCGGGCCCGCAAGGGCTGGATCATGGACACCTATCTGCTGCGGCGGGCCTGAGGCGGCCGGGGCGGGTCAGGGCAGGAAGGCGGGGAGGGCCGCGGCGAGGCGTTCGTACTCCTCGGGCCGGTTGTAGACCTGCCCGCAGACCCGCAGGCCGCCGCCGCCCGCCCAGGGCCAGACCAGGACCCGGATGCGGAGCTTCGCGGCGAGTTCCTCGCGCAGGGCCGTGGCGGCCTCGCGGGTCTCCGCGACGCCCGGCGGCAGCAGCAGGGAGCGCAGGGCCAGGCCCGGGGTGTGCGGCAGCGGGGTGAGTCCGGGGATCCGGGCGAGGAGTTCGGCCCCGTAGCCGGCCAGGGCGCTGTTGTGGGCCCGGACCCGGTCGGCGCCGAGCCGCTCCAGGAGGTCGAGGCCTTCGGGGGCGGCCAGCCAGCCGGTGTAGTCGAAGGTGGCGCGGTACTCGACGGAGAGCGGGAAGCCGCGGTGGTCCTCCCAGGACGGGCTGAGGGCGCGGACCCGGGCGCGGTGGGCGGGGGCCACGGCGAGGAGGGCGCTGCCGGAGGGGGCGTACCCCCATTTGTGCAGGTTCCCGAACCAGAAGTCGGCGCCGGCGGCGATCGGTTCGGCCAGCATGCCGGGGGTGTGGGCGCCGTCGACGACGGTGGTGATCCCGCGGGCGGCGAGGTCGGCCAGGAGCCGGGGGCCCGCGATGAGGCGGGCGGTGGGCGAGCTGACGTGGTCGAGCACGGCCACCCTGGTGCGCGGGGTGACCCCGGCGAGCACGGCCTCCCGGACGGCGTCCTCGTCGGGAAGGCGGGGGTCCAGGGCCACGGTGGTGACCTTCGCCCGGCGGGCGGCGGCGTCGACGACGGTGCCGTAGCCGTGGTCGGTGACGAGGATCTCGTCGCCCTCGCCGAGGGGAATGGCGTCGAGGGCGAGGTTGGCGCCCTCGGTGGCGTTGGAGATGAAGGCGAGGCCGTCCGGGTCGGCGCCCAGGCGGGCCGCGATCCGGCCGCGGGCGGCGGCGAGCCGGTCCGAGACCCCGTTGAAGAAGGCGTCGGGGTCGGCGTGGGCCTGGGCGCGCAGGGCTTCCTGGGCCTCCTGGACGGGCAGCGGGACCGCCCCGTACGAGCCGTGGTTGAGGTGCGCGACGGCGGGGTCCAGCCGGAAGAGGGCGGGGCCGCCGGGGAAGGCGGACGGGGCGGTCGGTTCGGTCACGGATGCCTCCGGGTCGGGGACGGGCGGGCGCGCCTGGCCTCGTGGGCCCGCTCGGGCAGCATGCGGCGCGCCGGGGCGCAGGGAAAGGGCCGCTTGGGCGGGATTGGCCTGGCAGGGCCCCCGCCGCGCCCGATTTCACCCCTGTGCCCGACGGCGCCACCCGGGTGCGCCACGGGGGCGGGGGCGGCCGGGGCGTTGCGTCGGGCGGGTGCCGTCCCGGCTCCGCTACCCCGCCCGGCCGCTGGTGGCCGCGTAGTACTGGAGGTCCTGGACGGGTACCTTCCGGTCCACCGGGTACGGCAGTTCCACCTCCGCCGTGGACCTGCCGTCGCGCACCAGCCGGGCGGAGCTGATGCCGGGCCCCAGGGGGAGCAGCTCGGAGTGGAGTCCGGCCGGGGCCCCGTACTCCCCCGCGGTCCGGCCGACCGCCGTACGGACGGTCCCGGGCCGGGTCAGGAAGCTGAGCACCTCCACCGCGTCCCGTGCGGCCGCGCTGCCCTTGCGCAGGGACATCACCAGGGACTGGCCGCCGCCGGGGTCGGCGTCGGCGAACTGGGTGCGGGCGGTGAGGTACAGCGTGTCGCGCACGACGGGCGGCCAGCCGCCGGTCTTGAAGCGGGTCAGGTAGTACGAGGCGAGGTCCAGGTACGCGTAGCCGTTGTGCAGGGACGGGGCGAACTGGCTGCCCTCGGAGTAGTCGTTCCAGGTGGTGAGCTGGACCCAGTCGGCGCCGTCGTCGATGGCGTGGGTCCAGGTGGACCGCAGGGTCGCGGTGTTGCCGGCCTCGTCGTAGACCCCCTGGTTGGGGCGGGCGTCCTGGACGGACACGGGCTGCATCCAGATCTTGCCGAGGCCGTGGGCGCGCCGGACGTCGGCGGTGGCGCCCTCCTGGCCGGCGTAGCTGCGGCTGCCCCACTCGGAGAACCCGTAACTGAGGGGCGCGAAGGCCGCGCTGTGGGCGTCGAAGTCGAGGAAGAGGGGGACGAAGGCGGTGCGGATGCCGTGCCGGGCCTTGAGGGTGTCGAGGACCCTGCTCCACCAGCCGGGGTCCTTCTGCTCGGCCTTGAACGGCGACAGGACGAGGCGGCCGTCGCCGAGCCGGTGGGCGGCGGGGGACGCGGCGAGGGCGGCCACGGCGTCGGCGAGCACCGCGGGGTCGTCGGTGTCCAGGGCGGTCATGTCCGGCATCAGCATGATCTTGAAGGCGGGGTCCACCGCGTGGGCCGCCCGCAGCAGCATCTCGGCCCGCTCCCGGTTCTTGCCGGAGAGGGAGAGCAGGTCGAGCGTGAAGCCGTCGATGCCCGCGTCGCGCGCGGTGCGCACCTCCTGCCGGAGGTTGGCGTACTCCCAGTCGCCGTCCTTCGGCGGGACGGGGAGGGGACGGTCGCGCAGCAGGCCGCCGTAGCGCCGGTGCTTGCCGCTCTCGCCGCCGGGGTCGAGGTAGTTGCGGGTGTAGTAGTCGGCGTCGGCGCTCGCGTTGTCCAGGGAGAGCGGGTACGGGGTGAAGTAGTGGGCGAACACCAGCTTGCGGCCCGCGTCGCCGGAGCGCAGCGCGGCCGGGCCGGGCAGGTCGAAGGGGAGGGCGCCGGCGGGCCGGGGGCCGCCGGTGTCGACCTGGCCCCGGGTGGCGGGAGGCGCGGACCCCGCGGTGCCCGGGTCCGCGCCCCGGCCGCCGGACGGCGGGGCGGAGGGGACGGCGGACGGCCCGGCGGAGCCGGATGCGCCGGACCGGGGTGCGGCCGGGGCGGCGGCGCCGGTCGAGAAGGGGTCCCCGGCGATGCCGGCGGCGGCGCAGACGCCGACCAGGAGGAAGACCGAGAGCAGCAGGGCGGCCAACGTCCCGCTCCCCCGCAGGAGCGGACGGCGCCGGTGCGAAGAGGGCCTGCGTGCACGCCTGTTGGTCCGCCGGTCCGCCGTCATCGTCGAGCCCCTCCCTGGAATCGCCCCGCCGGGGGGCTGAGAGCAGTAGAGCCGATGTCCGCAGCACGGACAACCGTTCGCCCCGGCACGGCTGCGGCACGTACGTCACGCGGACCTCAGGAACGACGAAGACCGCTGCGCCGGGGCTAATTTGGCGTCCATGCCCATGACCGTGGTGCGGCGCCGCCGAGGGGTGTTCCCGAGGCTGCGCAAGCGCATGCGCAACTCCTTCCTCCTCGTTCCGTTCGCGGGTCTGCTGATCGGCTGGGTGCTGGCCACGCTCGTGGTCCAGGCCGACGCCTTCATCCACGACCTCGACGCCCGCTGGGCCGAAGCGGACCTCTCCGGCCTGTGGTTCCTGCGCACCGCCGCGGACTTCGGGTCGGCGGCGAAGACGGCGGTCGCCGCGGTCAGCTCGGCGATGCTGACGTTCATCGGCGTGGTCTTCCCGATCACCCTGGTCGCGCTCCAGATGGCGGCGGGCCAGTTCTCGCCGCGGGTGCTGCGCCTCTACGTGGAGAGCAGGGTCACGAAGCTGACGCTGGGGACGTTCCTGTGCACCTTCCTGTACACCCTGCGCGTGCAGAAGGAGTACGGGGCGTCCGACGGCGGGGACGCGGTCGTGCCCTACCTGGGTGCTTCGCTCGCCATGGGCTTCCTGGTGCTCAGCCTGGGTCTGTTCGTCGTCTACGTGCACTCCACCATCCGGCTGATGAGGGTCCCGTACGTGATGGACCGGGTGTGCCGGGAGAGCCTGCGGCTGATCCGCGACAGCGCCGGGCCGGGGCGCGCCGTGGACGGGGGCGCCGCGGAGCGGGCCGCCGACCCGGGCGGCGCGACGGTGGCGCACGTCCGGCGGCCCGGGGTGCTCCAGGCCGTGGACGTGCCGCGGCTGGTGGCGCTCGCCCGGCGCGAGGGGCTCGTCCTGCACCTGGTCCCCCGGATCGGGGACTACCTGGTGCCGGGCACCGTGCTGTTCCGGGTCGCGGGCGGGCCGGCGCCGTCGGACGCGGACCTCCAGGCGGCCCTGGAGCTGGGCGTGGAGCGGACCACCGAGCAGGACCTGGCCTTCGGGATCCGCCAGCTGGCCGACATCGCCTCGCGCGCCCTGTCCCCCTCGGTCAACGACCCGACGACCGCCGTACAGGCCCTGGACCGGATCCAGGTGCTGCTGACCGCCTTCGCCGTGCAGCCCCTGGGGCGGGCGTTCCACCGGGACGGGGACGGGACGGTGCGGCTGGTGGAGACCCTGCCGAGCTGGCCGGATCTGCTGGACCTGGCCCTCACCGAGGCGCGGGACTACGGGATCGGCTCGGTGCAGATCACCCGGCGCGTCGCGGCCTGTCTGGACGACCTGGAGCGGCTCGCCCCGCCCGACCGGCGCGAGCCGGTACGGCGCCACCGGGACCTCCTGGAGGAGGCCGTGCACACCACGGCGGCGACCCCGCAGCGCGCGGCGTTCGCCCTCCACCCGGACCGGCAGGGCATCGGCTGAACCCCGTCGGCGGGCATGCGACGGTACGGAATACGACATTCCCCTAGGCATGCCGGGGAAGGGGCGCATAATCGTCGTCACGCGGCCCGAACCGTCCCGGCTGCCGCACCGGTCACGCATGCAATGGGGGGCATCGTGATGATGGGCGACACCAGACCTGCACGATCGGACGGGGCGGCCGGGTCGCTTCCGGCCACCTCCACGGAGCTGTCGGTCCTGCTCACCGCCGTCCGGCGGGGCCGGGTGCTGACCGTCACGGGCCGCTTCCGCGCACCGCGGAGCCTGCTCGTGCGGGACATCGCGCGGCGGATCTCCTCCAACTTCTGCGACGGCGCGGTCGTGGTCCGCCCCTGCGGGGACGGCGGCGTGCGCGACCTCGTGGCCGCGCTGGGCCGGCTGCCCGGTGTGCCGGTCCTGCCCTGCGGGGCCGCGGACGCCGCCTCCTGGCTCGCCGAACGGGACCTGCTGCTGGTGCTGGACGACAGCGACCGGCTCTCCCCCGAGGCCCTGGCCTGGCTGCGGCGGCTGCTCGCCGTGGCGCCCGGCCTGCGCATCCTGGCGGCGGGGCGCCACCCCCTGGCGGTCGGCGAGGGTCGCGTCCACCGCCTCTGAGCCGCTGCCGGACGCGGGTCCGCCCCGGCCGGCGTGGTGTGCCGGCCGGGGCGGACCCGTACCACTGCTCCTGCCCGGGGCGTCAGCCCAGGAGCGCGAGCGCCTGGTTCAGCGTCGCGGACGGACGCATGACCGCGGCGGCCTTGGCCGGGTCGGGCTGGTAGTAGCCGCCGATCTCGGCCGGGGAGCCCTGGACGGCGACGAGCTCGGAGACGATGGCCTCCTCCTGCTCGGCCAGCGTCTTGGCGAGCGGCTCGAAGGCCGCGGCCAGCTGGGCGTCGTCGCTCTGGCCGGCCAGCTCCTGCGCCCAGTACAGGGCGAGGTAGAAGTGGCTGCCGCGGTTGTCGATGCCGCCGAGGCGACGGGTCGGCGACTTGTCCTCGTTGAGGAAGGTGCCGGTGGCGCGGTCGAGGGTGTCGGCCAGCACCTGGGCGCGGGCGTTGCCCGTGGTGGTGGAGAGGTGCTCGAAGGACGCGGCCAGCGCGAAGAACTCGCCCAGCGAGTCCCAGCGCAGGTAGTTCTCCTTGACCAGCTGCTGGACGTGCTTCGGGGCGGAGCCGCCGGCGCCCGTCTCGAAGAGGCCGCCGCCCGCCATCAGCGGGACGACCGACAGCATCTTGGCGCTGGTGCCCAGCTCCAGGATCGGGAAGAGGTCGGTCAGGTAGTCGCGCAGCACGTTGCCGGTCACCGAGATGGTGTCCTCGCCGCGGCGGATGCGCTCGAGGGAGAACTTCGTGGCCTCGACCGGGGAGAGGATCTCGATGGTCAGGCCGTCGGTGTCGTGGTCGGCCAGGTACGTCTTGACCTTGGCGATGAGCTGCGCGTCGTGGGCGCGGTTCTCGTCGAGCCAGAAGACGGCCGGGGAGCCGGTGGCGCGGGCGCGGGTGACGGCGAGCTTGACCCAGTCCTGGATGGGCAGGTCCTTGGTCTGGCAGGCGCGGAAGATGTCGCCGGCGGCGACCTCCTGCTCGATGACGACGTTGCCCGCGGCGTCGACGACGCGGACGGTGCCCGCGGCGGCGATCTCGAAGGTCTTGTCGTGGCTGCCGTACTCCTCGGCCTTCTGGGCCATGAGGCCGACGTTCGGCACCGAGCCCATGGTGGACGGGTCGAACGCGCCGTGGGCGCGGCAGTCCTCGACGACGGCCTGGTAGACGCCGGCGTAGCTGCTGTCCGGGAGGACGGCGAGGGTGTCGGCCTCGGCGCCGTCCGGGCCCCACATGTGGCCGGAGGTGCGGATCATGGCCGGCATCGAGGCGTCGACGATGACGTCGGACGGCACGTGCAGGTTGGTGATGCCCTTGTCGGAGTCGACCATCGCCAGGGCCGGGCCCTCGGCGATCTCGGCGTCGATCGAGGCCTTGATCGCGTCGCCGTCGGCGAGGGCGCCCAGGCCGTTCAGGATGGTGCCGAGGCCGTCGTTGGGGGACAGGCCGGCGGCGGCCAGGGTCTCGCCGTAGCGGGCGAAGGTCTTCGGGAGGAAGGCGCGGACCACGTGGCCGAAGATGATCGGGTCGGAGACCTTCATCATCGTGGCCTTGAGGTGCACGGAGAACAGGACGCCCTCGGCCTTGGCCCGCTCGATCTGGTCGTTCAGGAAGGTGCGCAGGGCGTCGACGTGCATGACGGACGCGTCCACGACCTCGCCGGCCAGGACCGGTACGGACTCGCGCAGGACGGTGGTCGCGCCGTCGGCGGCGACGTGCTCGATGCGCAGGGTGCCGGCCTCGGCGATGACGGCCGACTTCTCGGTGGAGCGGAAGTCGTTCGCGCCCATGGTGGCGACGTTCGTCTTCGACTCGGGGGTCCAGGCGCCCATGCGGTGCGGGTGGGCCTTGGCGTAGTTCTTCACCGAGCCCGGGGCGCGGCGGTCGGAGTTGCCCTCGCGCAGGACCGGGTTGACGGCGCTGCCCTTGACCTTGTCGTAACGGGCGCGGACGTCGCGGTCCTCGTCGGTCTTCGGGTCGTCCGGGTAGTCCGGAAGGGCGTAGCCCTGGCCCTGGAGCTCGGCGATCGCAGCCTTCAGCTGCGGGATCGAGGCCGAGATGTTGGGCAGCTTGATGATGTTGGCCTCGGGGGTCTTCGCCAGCTCGCCGAGCTCGGCGAGGGCGTCGGCGATGCGCTGCCCCTCCTCGAGGTACTCGGGGAACACGGCGATGATCCGACCGGCCAGGGAGATGTCACGGGTCTCGACATTCACACCGGCCGTCGACGCGTAGGCCTGGACCACAGGCAGGAAGGAATACGTCGCGAGGGCCGGGGCCTCGTCAGTGTGCGTGTAGATGATGGTCGAGTCAGTCACCGGATGCTCCGCTCCACAGTCTGCGTCTCTCGTCTGCAACATTGCTCGACATCAAGATATCTCGTGATCGGGCCGGTCAGGACAGCCCCCTGCCGCAACCCGAGCGAGACGCGTGTCACCCCGCACGCGAAAGCGCCGTCACCGGCTGCGACGAGCCGGTGACGGCGCTGTGGAACGCGGGGTGCCGGGAGGTGCGTCAGGCGCCGGTCTGCTTGGGGTTCGCGCCGTAGGCGTTCGGCCCGGCGTCACCCTCGGTGGCCATCAGAATGATGATCCAGACGAAGCCGACGAAGGGGATGAGGCTGATCAGGTACCACCACCCCGACTTCCCGGTGTCGTGCAGCCGGCGGACCGTGAGCCCCAGGGAGGGGAGGAACACGGCGAGGGTGTAGATCCAGCTGATGACCGGGTAGCTGCCGAGCGCGAAGTCGAGGATCGCGAGGACGATGACGATCGGGATGTTCCACAGGAGGAACATCCAGTACTCCTGGCGGCGGGCGCGGCCCTGGAAGTCCGCGTACCGCTTGATGACGTCGAGGTAGTAGTTCACGAGTCCCCCCTTGGGACGGAACCTGCGGCCCCTCCCCTGAAAACGGGGCCGGGCCGGGGTTATGCCCCCGCGGCGACGCGCTCAAGCCACTTCGAGCCATCTGGATTAGGCCAGCACCCCTGGTTTCAGGGGGAGTTGGACCGCCCGCGGGCCGGGGTCAGCCGATGTGGTACGAGTCCCCGTAGACCTTCCAGTCGAGCGGGGTGTTCAGGTTGAGGTTGCCCTTCTTGAGGAAGACGCGCTGGGCGGTGTCGACGCGGCTGGTGTCGCTGTGCGCCTCCTCCTGCTTCATCGCCCAGACGCGGGCGTCGAGGAAGGCGTTCAGCCAGGCGGTCTCGTTGCCGCCCTGGGCCGGGGGCCTGGCCTTGGACAGGGCCCGCTTGCGGATGTTGCGGAAGCTGGTGGCGTCGCCGCCGTCGCCGTGCATGACGATGGCGTCGTAGTAGGCGAACTGGCCGAGGGTGCCGACGCCGTCGGCCTTGCCCTGCTTGACGGCGGGGTCGAAGTAGACGCGGTCGCGCTCGTGGTCCTGGGCCTTCTTGAACTCGGCGTCCCGGGCCGCCTTCGCCCAGTCCTTGGTGAAGTCGGGGTCGAGGCCGGCGTGGGAGTCACTGCCGTTGACCTTGCGCAGGGCCGGGAGGTACTTGGCGAGCACGTTGCCGGGCTTGACCCGCGTGTAGTACTCGACGAGGTCGAGCATGTCGCCGGTGCCGGAGCAGAAGCCGATGATGCCGGCGGTGTAGCCGCGGCCGTCGCCTATGTCCTCGATGTACTTGTACTGGGCCTTCCAGTCGAGGGAGGAGTTCTCGGCGCTGGAGACGATCTGCATGGCGATGTCCTTCTTCGCCGGGTCGTCGAGGCCGGCCGCGGCGCGGACGGTGACCGGCGCGGGCGGCGCGGCCACGGGCTGGGCCGCGGCCGGGGTGGCGAGGAGCGCGGCACCGAGGATTACGCCGATGACCAGGGGGGTGCGGGGGATCGTGAACACGAGGCCTCCGTAGGGGGGTTGAGCCTTTCCTGTTCCGTTAGGAAACTTTCCTACCAGATACGGGCGGCAGAGGACACCCCTGCGGAGGCCACCTCCGGAATCCGACGGTCCACACCCTGGGCGAACCGGCCGGCGCGCCGCGGGAACGGACTCAGACCGCCCGCCGGGCCGCCAGGCGCTCGCACAGGGCCCGCTTCGCCTCCGGCCACTCGGGGCGGGTGAGCGAGAAGATCACCGTGTCGCGGACGTGGCCGTCCCGCATCACCATGTGCCGGCGCACGACCCCCTCCCGGGTCGCCCCGAGGCGGGCGATCGCGGCCCGCGAGGCGGCGTTGCGCACGTCGGTGAGCAGCTCCACGCGGTTCATGCCGAGCTCTTCGAAGGCGTGCGCGAGCATGAGGAGTTCGGCCTCGGCGTTCACCCCCGTCCGCTGCCAGGTCCGGCCGAGGAAGGTCCAGCCGATCTCCAGCCGGCGGTGCGCGGTGTCGATCCTCATCAGCCGGGTCGAGCCGGCGATCCTGCCGGTGGCGAGGTCCACCGTCGCGTAGGCGCGGTCCGTGCCCGCCTCGCGCGCCGCGACGGCGTCGGCCATGAAGCCGCGCACGTCGTCGGGGTGCGGGACGAGGGTGACCGCGAGCTCCCAGAGGTTCCCGTCGCGGACGGCCTCGCACAGCCCGTCGTGGTGCCGCGGGTCGAGCGGCTCCAGCCGTACCCGCCCGCCGGCGAGTGCCGCGCGCGCAGCGGTTCCACCTCCCGGACGGGGCCGGACCGCACCCGGTCCCGGTGTCAGAGCCAGCCGTTGCGGCGGAAGCCCCGGTGGATGACGTAGCAGGCCACCGCCATGACCACGAGGACCGCCGGGTAGCCGTACGTCCAGTGCAGTTCCGGCATGTGGTCGAAGTTCATGCCGTACACGCCGCACACCATCGTCGGCACGGCCACGATCGCGGCCCACGCCGTGATCTTGCGCATGTCCTCGTTCTGGGCGACCGTCACCTGCGCCAGGTGCGCCTGGAGGATCGAGTCGAGGAGCCCGTCGTACGCCGAGATCTGCTCCGTGGCGCGGGTCAGGTGGTCGGCCACGTCGCGGAAGTACGCCCGGACTTCCGCCGGGATGACCGGTATCGGCTGCGTGGCGAGGTGTTCCAGCGGCCGCCCCAGCGGGGCCACCGCCCGCCGCAGTTCGAGCAGTTCGCGCTTCAGCTGGTAGATGCGGCCCGCGTCGCCGCGCCCGCCGTGCTCGCTGAACACGGCCGTCTCCACGGCGTCCATGTCGCTCTGCACCGCGTCCGTGACGGCCACGTAGTCGTCGACCACGTGGTCCGCCATGGCGTGCAGGACGGCTGCCGGCCCCTTCGCCAGCTGCTCCGGCTCGGCCTCCAGCGCCTCGCGGACCGGTCCGAGGGTGCCGTGGCCGCCGTGCCGGATGGTGATGACGAAGTCCTCGCCGACGAAGGCCATCAGCTCGCCGGTCTCCACCACCTCGCTGGTCGCCGTCAGCTCCTCGTGCTCGACGTAGCGGACGGTCTTGAAGACCGCGAAGAGCGTGTCGTCGTAGCGCTCCACCTTCGGGCGCTGGTGGGCGTGGACGGCGTCCTCGACGGCCAGCGGGTGCAGGCCGAGCAGCTCGGCGAGTCCGGCGAGCTCCAGCTGGGACGGCTCGTGCAGGCCGATCCAGACGAAGCCCTCGCCGGTCTTGCGGACCCGGCGCAGCGCCTCCTCGACCTCGGCGCAGCCCTCCTGGCGGATGCCGTCCTGGTAGACCACGCAGTTGACCACGGCGCTGCCGAGCGGGGAGCGGGCCGGGTGGCTGAGGTCGACGGCCCGCCGGTAGCCGCGGCGCACGGCCCGGCGCAGGTTGCTGAACATGGACAAGGAGGTACTTCCCTTCGGCGGATCAGCGGCCAGTCTGCCACCGCCGTGCCGGAGGCCCCGCCGGAGGTCAGCCCCGGTCGACGAAGACGCTGGTCGACTTCACCCGCGCCGTCGCCCGCGAGCCCACCTCCAGGCCCAGCTCCTCCACCGCCTCCCGGGTCAGCAGGGAGACGATGCGGTGCGGGCCGGCCTGGATCTCCACCTGGGCGTCGACGGTGCCGAGCTTCACCCCGGTGACGATGCCGGGGAAGGCGTTGCGCGCCGAGGTGTACGGGGTCTCCTCCCCCTCGGTCCCCTCCTGCGCGGCCTCCACGCAGAACGCGGCCAGGTCCGGGCCGTCGACCATGCGGCGGGTGCCCTCGCGGCGGGTGGGGAAGCGCTCGGCGTCGGCCCAGCGGCGGGCCGTGTCGACGCTGACGCCGAGCAGCCGGGCCGCCTGGCCGATGGTGTAGGACTCCATGGGCGCAGCTTAGGCCGGGGGGCGGCGGGGGGCTAACACGCGGGGGACGAGCCCTTCTGGCCGGTGAGGTCGCGGTTGTAGAGCCATCCGGTCTGGTTCGTTCCGTCCACGCGCACGAACGTCCACTGGTTCCCGTAGGAGTTGACGACGTAGCAGTGGTACCAGAGCTTCGTGCCGCTCTTGACCAGGGAGCCCTGGGCGCACTGCTGGTAGGGGGCGGCCAGGAGGTGGTGGTCGCCGGATATGTAGCCGTAGGTGCCGGGCTTGGGGTCCTTGTGGGTCCAGCCGGCGCAGCCCGTCGGCACGGGGCCCGGCTTGGCGGCGGCCGAGGGGGCCGACGCGGAGGGCGACGCCGTGCCGGCCTTCTTCGAGGGCGTGGCGGAGGGGCCGGTCCGGGACGGGGAGGGGGACGGGCCCGGGCTCGCCGGGACCGGCAGGTCGCCGGTCGCCGGCGACGCGGCGGCGGTCGGCGGCGTGGCCGTGGTGTGCGCCTTCTTGCCGCCGCCGGAGGAGGTCAGGGCGTACGCGACGCCTCCGGCGGCGAGTACGGCGGCCACGGCGACGGCGATCGCGGCCCGGCGGCCGCGCCGTGCCCCGCCCCCGGCCGGGGCCCCCGCGGCGGCCGGGGAACGCCCCGCCGGACCGCCCTGCGCGGGGAACGGGGCGTAGGGGGACGGGGCGTGGGGCGGGTGCGGAAACGATCCCGCCCCACCGGCACCGGCGTCCACGGCGCCCGGCGGGGGCCCGAACCCGGCGGGCGCGGCCCCGCCGCCGGTTCCGTGGGCGGACGCGCCGCCGGGTCCGTGAGCGGGCGCGGCGGCCGGTCCATGGGCGGGCGCGGCGGCGGACGGCGCCGTGGGCGTCGGCCCGAACCCGGCGGGCCGAGGCTGCGCCCCGGCCGCACCCGGACCGTCGGGGTGGGCCCCCGTCCCGCCCGGCCCGGGCATGAGGGGATACGGCCCCGTCCAGCCGGGCGCCGGAACCCCGGCCGCACCCCGCTGCCCGGGATGCGTCCCGGCGACGCCGGCACCACCGGCCGCACCCGGACCGACGGGCTGGTCCCCCGTCCCGCCCGGCACTCCGGCTCCTGGCGCGACGGGATACGGCCCCGTCCAGCCGGGCGCCGGGACCCCGGCCGCACCCGGACCGTCGGGGTGCGGCCCGGCGACGCCGGCACCACCGGCCGTCCCAGCGGCCCCGACGGCCCCGACCGGCCCGGCCATCCCAGCCGCCCCGGCCGTCCCAGCGGCCCCGCCCGTCCCGCCGGCTCCGGACGCCACCGCCTCCAGCATCGCCCGCGCCTGCTCCGCGGTCGGCCGGGCCTCCGGATCCTTCGCCATCAGCGCCTGGAGCACCGGCCCGAGCGGTCCCGCCCGCCGGGCCTGGGGCAGGGGTTCGGCGACGATGGCGGAGAGCGTCGACCACACCGAGGTCCGGCGGAACGGCGAGACCCCCTCCACCGCCGCGTACAGCGTCATCCCCAGCGACCAGATGTCCGAGGCCGGGCCGGGCTCGCGGCCCTGGGCGCGCTCCGGCGGCAGGTAGTCCAGGGAGCCGACGATCTCGCCGCTGCGGGTGAGCTTCGCCCGTTCCTCGTCGTCGGGGGCCTGCATGCTGGCGATGCCGAAGTCGGTGAGGACGACCCGGCCACCCCGCTCCATCAGCACGTTGCCCGGCTTGACGTCCCGGTGCAGGACGCCGGCCCGGTGGGCGGCGTCGAGGGCGTCCATCAGCTGCGCGCCGATCGCGGCGGCCTCGTACGGGTCCAGCGCGCCCTGCCGTTCGACGACCGCGTCGAGCGAGGGGCCGTCCACGAGTTCCATCACGATGACCGGGAGCCCCTGCTCCTCGGTCACGTCGTGCACGGTGACCACACCGGTGTGCCGGATGCGCGCGGCGGCCTGGGCCTCCCGCTGCATCCGGGTGCGCAGGTCGGCCAGTTCGGCGGGGCTGGCGTCGGTGTAGGCCCGCAGCAGCTTGACGGCGACCTCGCGGCCGAGCAGCTCGTCGACCGCCCGCGCGACCACGCCCATGCCGCCGCGGCCGACGACCGCCGTGACCCGGTAGCGCCCCCCGAGCGCCCGGCCGACCAGGTCCCCGTCGTTCGCCTGCTCCGATGGCACCGGCACCGCCCGCTCCGTTCCCTCACCGGCCGTCCGTCGACGGCCTGCCGGAGCCAAGGGTAGAGGGCATGATCACATCAGGGTTCACCCGGTCGGCGGAGCGCGTTCAGGCGGATCCGTCCCGGGGCAGATGGGTCCTGGCGTCCTCGTAGCCGGCGCTGCGGGGCGCCGCGGCGGGGGCGTAGAAGAGGTTCAGGACGCCGGTCCCGAAGGCCTCGCAGGAGAGCAGCCTCAGCGGGATCGGGGGCGCGTCGTCCTCGAACAGCCGCATCCCCCGGCCGACGGCCAGCGGGTGCACCAGCAGGTGCAGCCGGTCGAGCTCGCCCGCCGCCAGCAGCTGCCGGACGACGGAGACCGAGCCGCTGATCACCACGGGCCCGTCGCCGGGCTCGGCCTTCAGGGCCCTGACCCCCGTGACGAGGTCCCCGCGGAGCAGCTCGGCGTTGCGCCAGCCGAGGTCCGGGGTCCCGTGCGAGACGACGATCTTCCGTACGTCGCCCAGCCGCGCGGCGAAGGCGGCGTCCTCCCCGCCGGCGGCCTCCCGCTGCGGCCAGGACCCGGCGAAGCCCTCGTAGGTCCGGCGGCCGAGGAGGAGGGTGTCGGCCGCTCCGACCACCGCGTCGACGGCCGCGCCCATGGCGTCGTCGAAGTACGGGAAGTGCCACTGGTCGGGCGCCTCCACGACGCCGTCGAGCGAGACGAACAGCTCTGCGGTGATCTTCCTCATCCCGGTGCTCCCCGGCGGTCGGTCGGCGTACGCCCGTCGTCTCCCAGTAGACGCCGCCCGCGGCCGGGCCTCATCCCGGGCGGCGACCGCCCCGGAGCGGTCAGCGGGAGCGGTCAGCGGGAGCGGTCCCCGGCGGCGGGCCCGCCGGGTCCGGGCCGCCCCGGCGGAAGGAGCGCCCCGCGGGCGGTCTCGGCGACCAGCCGGGCCACCACCGCCAGCACGGGCGAGTCCAGCTTCCACTGCTGCCAGTACAGCGGCACGTCCAGCGTCCGCCCCGGCGTGATCCGTACGAGGGCCCCGGCGCGCAGCAGGGGCTCGGCCTGCGGCTCGGGCACCAGCCCCCAGCCCAGTCCGGCCGCCACCGCGTCGCGGAAGCCCTCCGAGGTGGGCACCTGGTGGCGGACGGCCGAGGCGCCCGTGCCGTCCCCGGTCAGCGAGCGGACGAAGGCGTCCTGGAGGTCGTCGCGGCGGTCGAAGACGATGGTCGGCGCCTCCCGCAGGTCCTCCGCGGGGTCCCCGGCCAGGTGGCGGGCGGCGAAGCCGGGGCCGGCCACGGGCAGGTAGCGGGCCAGGCCCAGGGCCCGTACGGTGCAGCCCGCCACCGGGTCCGGCGAGGAGGTGACGGCGGCCATCACCTGGCCCTCGCGCAGCAGCGCCGTGGTGTGGGACTCGTCCTCCCGGTACAGCTCGAAGCAGACGGGCGGGTCCTGCGGGACCCGCGAGAGCACGGGCAGGAACCAGGTGGCCAGCGAGTCGGCGTTCACCGCGATCGGCAGCCGGACGGGCCCCCGGCCGTCGGCCGTGCCCATCCCGAGCTCGGCCCGCGCGTCCCGCTCCAGCCGGGCCAGCTGCCGGGCGAAGCGGACCACCACCTCGCCGGACTCGGTGACCCGCACCGGTTTGGTGCGCATCAGCAGGACCCGCCCGGTGCGCTGCTCCAGGGCCTTGACCCGCTGGCTGACGGCGGAGGGCGTCACGTGCAGGGCGGCGGCGGCCGCGTCGAAGGTGCCCTCGTCCACGACCGCGAGCAGGGTCCGCACCTGCTCCAGGGGAAGCTCGTCCATCACGAACGCTAAGGGTACGTAAAAATCTTTAGCTGTACCGAGAGACGCGCGCTGTCTACGGTCGGAGTCATGAACAACGGCATCACCGCAGCGCTCCTGGCCGGCTTCGGCACCGGCCTGTCCCTCATCGTCGCCATCGGCGCGCAGAACGCCTTCGTCCTCCGGCAGGGGGCGCGCCGGCACGCCGTCCTGTGGGTGGTCGCCATCTGCGCGGTGTCCGACGCGGTCCTCATCGCCCTCGGCGTGGCCGGAGTCGGCGCCTTCGTCACGGCCTGGCCGGCCGCCCTGACGGCCGTCGGCATCGCCGGGGGCGGATTCCTCGTCTGCTACGGGATCCTCGCCGCGCGCCGGGTGCTGCGCCCGGCCCCGGGCGCGGCCCTGACGGCCGAGGGCGCCGCCTCCGGCTCCGCCCGCGCGGCCGTGCTCACCTGCCTGGCCATGACCTGGCTGAACCCGCACGTCTACCTGGACACCGTCCTGCTGCTGGGCTCGCTCGCCGCCGACCGGGGGGACCTGCGCTGGGCCTTCGGGACCGGGGCCGGCCTGGCCAGCCTGACCTGGTTCTCCACCCTGGGCTACGGGGCCCGGCTGCTGAGCGGCCTGCTCGCGAAGCCGGGGGCCTGGCGGGTGCTGGACGGGGTGGTGGCGGCGACCATGGTGACGATGGGCGGCATGCTCCTCGCCCGGGCCTGAGGCCGGCGGGCGGGGCGGCGGTCGCGGTGCGCGGTGCCCGCCGCGGGCCCGCCGCCCACCACCGACCCCGCGAGTCCAGGAGCCGCCGCCGTGCCCGACCGACCGTCGCCCGAGGCCGTGCGCGCCTATTACGCCGCCCAGCCGTCCCCGCTGGTCGCCGCGACCGGGATCGTCCTCGACGCGGAGGGGCGGGTCCTCGTGCTGACCCCTTCCTACAAGGACGGCCTGGAACTGCCGGGCGGCACGGTGGAGGACACCGAGACCCCGGAGGAGGGCCTGGCCCGCGAGCTGAAGGAGGAGCTGGACCTGTCCGTGCCGGTCGGCCGGCTGCTCGCCGTGGACTCCTGCCCGCCCGGGGCGCTCGGGCGCTCGCTCGTGGTCCACGTGTACCTGGTGGGGCCGCTCTCCGCCGAACGGGCCGGGGCGCTCACCTTCCCCGACGGCGAGGTCTCCGAGGCCCGCTGGCTCCCGCCCGGGGAGGCGGTGCGGCAGCTGTCCGCCCGGCTCGCGCCGCGGCTCGCCGCCGCGCTGGCCGCGCTGCACTCGGGCTCGCTGGCGCACCTCGTCGACGGTGTCCCGCAGCCCGGATCGCCGGCCGGGCTCGACCCGGCGGACCGCGCGGCCCGGGAGCACGCGGGCGGCTACGACGCCGCGGCACACCTGGCCGCCCGCCCCAAGGCCCTCACCGCGGCGAACGTCCTGTTCACCGACCGGGACGGGGCCGTCCTGCTGGTCCGGCCCGGCTACGGCGAGCCGGGCCGCTGGCTGCTGCCCGGCGGCGGGGTCGACAGCGACCTCGGGGAGACCCCCCGGGCGGCCGCCGCGCGGGAGGTCCACGAGGAGATCGGCCTGGACCTGGCCCCCGGCCGGCTCCTGGCCGTCAACTGGTCCCACCGCCCGGGCTGCCCCGCACGGGTGCGGTTCCTCTACGACGGCGGGGTGCTCGACGCGGCCTCCCTGGCCCGGATCCGGCTGGCGCCCGGCGAGCTGCTGGAGTGGCGGACCGCGCGCCGCGGCGAGCTGCGCGGGCTGGTCAAGCCGCATCTGCGGCGGCAGATCAAGGCCTGCCTGAAGGCCCTCGCCGAGGGCGGCGGCCCGCTGGAGCTGCACCGGGGCCGGCCGGTCTGAGGAGCCCGACACATACCCCCTACCCCTGTGGAGTATGCGTGGAGGCGTCGCATACGATGCCCGGCATGAGGACACCAGCGGGAGGAACGGGGAGGCCCGGCGGGCCGGCCGCCTTCCTGCTGCTCGTCCTGGCCGTCCTGACGGGCCTGGTGGCCATGCACGGCCTGGGTCCGGGCGGACTGCCCCGGCCCCACGCACCGGCCGCGGCCCACACCGGGGCCACCACCACCCACACCGGGGCCGCCGCCCACACCAGGGCCGCCACCACCCACACCGGGGCCTCCACCACCCACGCCTGGGCCACCCGCACCCACGCGGCGCAGACCGGAGCGGCGCAGACCGGGTCCGCGCAGGCCCGACCGGCGCAGACCGGATCCGCGCAGGCCCGACCGGCGGACGACTGCGGATGCACCCGCGCAGGCGACCCCGCCCACGGCGGCGGCGGGCACGCCCAGCACGCCGACCCCACCTGCGCGGCCTCCGGCACCAGCGGGGCACCGGTCCTGCCCGCCCCCGCCCCGGCCCCCGGCGGCGTCCCCGCCGCGGCGGCGGCCGCCCACGCGGCGCCGCCCGGGTCGACGGCGCACGGGCGCGCGCCGCCCTCCCTCAGCGAACTGCAGCTCCTGCGCGTATAGGGCGGACCTCGCCGGCACCTCCCGCCGGCCGAGCCGTTCCGACACGTCCCAGCACAGGAGAAGCACCACCATGGACATCCGGCGTTCCCTGATCCGCCGCACCACCGCGCTCGCCGCGACCGCGACCGCCGCCCTCGTCCTCGCCGCCTGCGGCGGGACCTCCGGCGACGCCTCCGGGCACGGCGGCGGCCACGAAGCCGGCGCCTCCGCCTCCGCCGCCCCCTCGGGCACGGCCCAGGGCCGGGGCGCGAACAACGCCGCCGACACCGCCTTCGCCCAGGGGATGATCCCGCACCACCGCCAGGCCCTGGAGATGGCCGGCCTCGCCGCGACCCGCGCCGAGTCGGCCGAGGTCAAGGCGCTCGCCGACGAGATCGAGAAGGCCCAGGACCCGGAGATCCGGACCCTGTCCGGCTGGCTGGCCTCCTGGGGCGAGCAGGTGCCCGCCGCGGAGGGCGGCGGCCACGCGGGCCACTCGATGTCCGGAATGATGACGGGCGAGGAGATGGACCGGCTGTCGAAGGCCTCCGGCAAGGCCTTCGACACCGCGTTCCTCCAGCTGATGGTCAAGCACCACGAGGGCGCCGTCGCCATGGCCAGGACCGAGCAGACGGACGGCAGGTACCAGCCCGCCAAGGACATGGCCGCCGCGATCATCGGCTCCCAGAGCGCCGAGATCACCCGGATGAACGGCCTCCTCGGCGGGAACTGACACCGGCCGAAGGCACTCGCCGCCCCGTCCGGCGGCGAGTGCCTTCCGCGTGGCGGCGGCCGGGCGGCCGGCGCGGCGGCAACGGAGTTCCCCCGCCCGCCCCTTGACCTTATGGATCACCGACATCCGGTGTGCGAAGCTGCCGGTCTCCGGGGGGAGGGGGCGATGGTGGGGCGGGAACGTACGTCCGGCGGGGGACGGCTGCGCGGCACGGCCGGCGGCGCACGGGCGGCGGCGAGCGTCCTGGTCGTGGGCGGAACGGCCCTGGTGGCACTGCTGCTGCACCCCGGCGCGGGCCTGTTGGCCGAAGGCCGCGGGCCGCTCGGCGGCAACCCCGTCCTCGTGCTCGCCCTCGCCCTGCTGTCGCTCCTCGTCGGCATCGCCCTGCGCGGGAAGTACCGGGAGCGGGTCGGCTCCCACCTGGCGCTCGGCCCGGTGGAACAGCGGCTGGCCGACGGCGTGGGCCGCGTCCTGCTGGCCGCACCGCTGGTCGTCCCCCTGCTCATCGTGGTCCTGCACCGGTTCGGCACGTCCGGCGGCGGTTCGGGGGGCGGCGCGGAGCCCGTGCCCCCTCCCCTCTCCCGGCAGGACCCCCTGTCCGCACCGCCCTCCGCCCCGCCGCAGGCCGCCCCCGGCGAGGAGGGCGCGCACCTCGGGCTGACGCCCGTCCTGCTCGGCCTCGGCATCGCCGTGCTGGCCGTGGCCCTCGTCCTCGCGGCGTTCCGCCTGTGGCGGTACCTGACTCGTCCGGCGGCACCCGGGGCACCGGCGACGTACGCGACGCCCGACGGCGGGCGGGAGCGCATGGCCCGGGCCGTGGACTCCGGGCGCCGCGCCCTGCTGGACGCGGCCGACGCCCGCACGGCCGTCATCGCCTGCTACCTCGCCATGCAGGAGTCGCTCGCCGGCTCCGGCGTGGCGCGGCACGCCTCGGACAGCCCCCAGGACCTGCTGGAGCGGGCCCTCGACGGCGGCCTGTCCGCGGGGGCGGCCGCCGCCGACCTCACCGCCCTGTTCCGCGAGGCCCGCTACTCCACGCACCCGATGCACGACGGCCACCGCGACCGGGCGGCGGCCGCGCTCGGCGAGATCGCGCACGGCCTGCGCCCGCCGGCGCGCGAGGCCGAAGCCGGGGCCGGGACCGAGGCCGGAGCCGAGGCCGAGGCCAAAGCCGGTGCCGAGGCCGGAGCGGGAGCCGAGGCCGGGGCCGGGGCGGGAGCCGAGGCCGGAGCCGGAGCTGAGGCCGGAGCCGAGGCCGGAGCCGGAGCCGAGGCCGGAGCCGGAGCCGGAGCCGGGGCGGGGGCCGGGTGAAGGCGGGCGCGCGGATCCGCGGCCTGGCCGGCTCCGTGCTGCGGGAGCCCGGTTCGGTACGGCACTCGGTGGCCGTACTGGCGACGGTCGCCGTCGCGGCCGAAGTGCTGCTCGCCCTGACCGACGGGGCCGCCGCGGCGGCCACCGGCGCCGCCCTCGTCACCTCGGTCGCCCTCGTCCTGGGGCGCTACGCCGCGGGCGGCGCCCAGGACGGCGGGTACCGCAAGCCGGTGCGCCTGCTGGACGGCCGGGCCCCGGCGCTCGGCCGGTGGCGTCGCAGGGTGGCCGACGCCCTCGGGGACGACGGCGAGGAGCACCTGCGCACCGTCATGCGGCCGCAGTTGCAGCGGCTGTTCGCGGCCCGGCTGGCCGAACGGCACGGCGTGGAGGTGCACCGGGACCCGGAGCGGGCCCGGGAGCTGGTCGGCGCCGAGCTCTGGCCGTGGATCGACCCCGGGGCGCCCACGCCGCGGCCCACCCTCCCCGAGCCCGTCCTGCGCTCCCTGCTCGACCGCCTGGAAGCCCTGTGACCGGCGCCGCCGCAGCCGCCCGCGCGGCCCGCACACCCGGCCCCGCCCCCGAACCCGGCCCCGCCCCCGAACCCGACCCCGCCCGTGAGGATCCGATCGTGACCAGCCCGCAGCCCGTCCCCGACCACCCCGCCCTGACGCCCCGACAGGCGGGCGAGCGGGCCGCGGCCGTGCTCGACGAGATCCGCAGGGCCGTGATCGGCGCGGCGGAACCGCAGACCCTGGTCATGCTCGGCATCCTGGCCGGCGGCCACGTCCTCATCGAGGACCTGCCGGGGCTCGGGAAGACGCTGCTGGCCCGTTCCTTCGCCACCACCCTCGGACTGGACTTCTCCCGCGTCCAGTTCACCCCCGACCTGCTGCCCTCCGACGTCACCGGCGCCCCGTTCTACGACCGGCGGAGCGCCGACATGGTCTTCCGTCCCGGACCGGTCTTCACCCACCTGCTGCTCGCCGACGAGATCAACCGCACTCCGCCGAAGACCCAGGCCGCGCTGCTGGAGGCGATGGCCGAGTCCCAGGTGTCCGTCGACGGCAGCACCCGGCCGCTGCCGGATCCCTTCGTGGTCGTCGCCACCGCCAACCCGATCGAGTACGAGGGCACGTACTCCCTGCCGGAGGCCCAGCTCGACCGGTTCCTGCTGCGGGTGCGGATGGGCTATCTGACGGCCTCCCAGGAAGCCGGCATGCTGCGCGCGCGTGTCGACCGGGCGGCGCCCGAGGCCGTGCTGCGCACCCTCAGCGGACCGGGCGAGGTCCTGGCCATGCGGGCCGCCGTGGAGGACGTCGAGGTGGACGACGACCTGCTGGACTACGTCGTCGCCCTCGTCGCAGCCACCCGGGACCACCCGCACGTCCAGGTCGGCGCCTCCCCGCGCGGCGGCCTCGCCCTGGTGCAGCTCGCCCGCGCCCGCGCCGTACTGGACCTGCGGGACTACGCGACCCCGGAGGACGTCAAATCCGTGACGGTGCCGGCCCTCGCGCACCGCGTCACCCTCAAGCCGGAGCTGTGGGTCCGGCAGATCGAGGCGGACGACGTGATCCGCGAGGTCGTCCGGGCCGTGCCCGCCCCGCAGACCCTGCCGCGCACCCCGGTCGCCCCGTGACGACGGACCGGGCGGCGGACCGCAGGGCCGCGGCCGCCGTCCGACGGGCCCTGGACGGCCGCCCGGACGTGACGGCCGAGCCCCCGCCGCCGCCCCCGCCCGGGTGGCGCCCCGGCGAACGCGCGCTGCGGCTGGGCACGCTGGCCGTGGTCGCGCTGGCCGCCGCACTGCTCAGCGGGCGCCCCTGGCTGCCGGCCCTCGCCGCCGCGCCCCTGGTGCTGCTCGCCCTCGCGCTGCCGGGCGGGACGCGGCCGCGGGAGGTGACGGCCGAGGCCGAGGTGGAGCCGCGGCGGTGCTTCGAGGGCGAGCGGGTGAGGGTGCGGATCGCGGTGGCCCACGACGGGGAGGCCGGCCGGCTGGACCCCGGTGTCACCCTCGGCCACGGGGTCCGGCTCGACCACCTCGCGGTCGGCCCGCACCACGTCGAACTCGTCCTGACCGCGGGGCGCTGGGGCCGCTGGACGCTGGGCACGGTCGACGTCGACGTCTACGACGGGGGCGGCCTGGCCCGGCGCACCGTACGGGTGGACCTCGGCGAGGTCGCCGTCTTCCCGCTGCCCGGACACGCCGGCCTCACGCCGGTCCCGGTCCGGCTTCCGCAGCGCCTCGGCGAACACACCGCGGCGCAGCGCGGCGAGGGCGTCGAGGTCACCGGCGTGCACCCGTACGTGCCGGGCGAACGGCAGCGCCGGATCCACTGGCCGGCCACCACCCGCCGCGGCACCGTCCAGGTCCACCGGTTCGCGGCGGAGTCCGCCGCCGACACCGTGGTGCTGCTGGACGCCCTCGCCGACGTGGTCGACCCGGTCACGGGCGCGTCCTCGCTCGACGAGACCTTCCGGGCGGCCGCGGGACTGGTCCGCGCCTACCTGCGCACCCACGACCGGGTCGGCGTCGTGTCGGTCGGCGGGGCCACCCGCTGGCTGCGGCCGGGCAGCGGCCAGGGGTACTTCCACCGCATCGCCGAGAGCGTGCTGGACGTCCGCAAGGACCTCGCCCACCGCTCGGAGGGCCTCGGCCCGCTCCCTCCTCCCGCGCTGCCCGACGGGGCCCTGGTGTACGTCGTCACCCCCCTGGCCGACCAGCGGGTCTTCGACGTCCTGCACCAGGTGCGCAGGCGGGCGAACCCGGTGGTCGTGGTCGAGGTCCCCACCGGCGACCCGGTCGTGGAACCCGGCGACACCGAGGGGGAGCTCGCGCTGCGGCTGTGGCGGGCCGACCGCGACGCCATGCGCTTCGCCCTGGTCGAGCGCGGCATCGCGGTCGTCGCCCACCGGCCCGGCGAGACCCTCGACCTCGCCCTGGCTCCGCTGCTGCGGACCCGCGTCCGCGGAGGGACCCGATGACCGCCGCCCCCGCCCGGCCCGCCCCGCCGGACCCGCGTTCCGCCGGCGGCCGGGGCGCCCGGCTCGTCTCCCGGCTCGCCTCCCGCCCCGCCGACCGGCTGCTCGGAACGGCCCTCGTGGTCGCCGCCTGCGACCCGCCCGCCGCCCTGCGCGCACCGCTGCCGGCCGGGGTGCTGGTGCTCGTGGCGGCGGCGGCCGCGTGGTGGGCCGCCCCGATGGTCGACGCGCGCCCCGTCCTGACCTCCATGCGCCTGCGGGCCGTCGTGGCGCGCCGCAGGACCACCGTGCTGCCGGCGGCGGCGATCGCGGTCGCGGCGGCCACCGGCCCGCCGGTCTGGCTGGTCGCCTGCATGGCCGCCCTGCTGCCCGCCTACCTCCTGGTCACCGACCCGTGGACCGCCGGCGCCACCGCCCCGCCCGGCCGGCCCCCGGCGGCGCCGGCGCTGGCCGCCGCCGCCGCGAGCGCCGTGGTCCTGCTCGCCGCCCGGGCACCGGTCGCGCACACCCCCGCCGCGCGGCTGCCCGCCGCGCTCGCCGTCGTCGCCGCCGTCGTCTGCCTGCTCCTGGCCCTGCGCACCCGCCGCCCGTCCGGCCGGCGCGGCGGTCCGGAAGACACCCCCTAGTCGCCGACCCGTGCGACGAGGAGGGCGATGTCGTCGTCCGCCGCGGCCGGGACCAGGTGGGTGATCAGCGAGTCGCACAGGTGGTCCAGCCGGCGCTGGGGGTCCGCGAGCAGCTGGGTGAGCTCGGCCAGCCGCTCGTCGAGGTCGCTGCCGCGCGCTTCGATCAGGCCGTCGGTGTAGAGGACGAGGATGCTCCCCGGGGGCACCTCGACCTCGGTGGGGGTGAAGGCGATGCCCCCGACGCCCAGGGGGACTCCGGGCGGGGTGTGGAGGATCCGGACGCTGCCGTCGGGGAGGGCGAGGGCGGGCGGCGGGTGGCCGGCCCGGGTGACGGTGCAGCGGCCGGCGGCGGGGTCGACGACCACGTAGAGGAAGGTGGCCAGCAGCGGCTCGGCGAGGTCGGCGAGGGCGGCCTCCAGCTGGTGCAGCAGCCGTACGGGCGACAGGTCCAGGCGGGCGAGGGCGCGCACGGAGGCGGACAGCCGGCCCATGACGGCGGCGGCGCCGATGCCGTGGCCCATGACGTCGCCGATCAGCAGCCCGGCCTTGCCGCCGGCCAGGGGCAGCACGTCGTACCAGTCCCCGCCGACCTCGTTGACGTCGCTCGCGGGCAGGTAGCGGTGGCTGACGGAGATGCCGGCGGGCGGGGTGATGTGCTGGGGCAGCATGCTGCGCTGGAGGATGACGGCGGTCTCGTGCTCGCGGTGGTAGAGCCGGGCGTTGTCGATGCTGAGGGCCGCGCGGCCGGCGAGTTCGGCGGCGAGGGTGACGTCCTCGGCGCCGAAGGGGCCGAGGGGGCGCAGGCGGTAGAAGCTGGCGACGCCGAGGACCCGGTCCCGGGCCACGAGGGGGGCCATGACGAAGGAGTGCACCCCCGCCGCGAGCAGTTGCGCGGGCCTGGCCGTGTGCCGGGCGGCGGAGGCGATGGACTGCTCGTCGAGGGTGGCCACGAGGTAGGGCTGCCGGCCGGAGAGGGCCTGGGTGTAGGGGGCGGTCGCGGGGAAGGAGAGGGTCCGGCCGAGGGGGGCGAGGATGTCCGTCACCCGGGAGCCGCCGAGCGGGGCCCGGCCCAGCCGCCGCAGCGCCACGCCGCCGGTGAGGCCCATGCCGGGCTCGTCCCCGCGGGCCAGCGCGTCGAGGACGTCGACGGTGACGGCGTCGGCGAGGCGGGGGACGGCGATGTCGGCGAGTTCCTGCGCGGTGCGCTCCAGGTCCAGGCTGGAGCCCATCCGGATGCTGGCCTCGTTGAGCAGGGCGAGCCGGCGCCGGCCCGCCTCTGCCTCGACGTGGTCGCGCTGCTGGTCGGTGATGTCCACGAGGGAGGCGATGACCCCGATGGGCATGTGGGCGGGGTCCTCCACCCGGACGTAGGAGCAGGACCACACCCGGTCGTGGTCCGGTTCGGCCGGGGTCCGTCCGACGCGGCGCAGGTCCAGGACCGGCTCGCCGGTCTCCAGGACCTGGAGCATGGCCTCCTCCATGTCGCGTGCGTTGACCGTGGGGAGGATCTCGGCGAGGCGGCGGCCCACGTGGGCCGACTCGGGCAGCCCGTTCATGGCTTCGAGGGCGGCGTTGACCTGGAGGAACCTCAGCTGGGTGTCGAGGATGGCGATGCCGACGGGCGAACGGGCGAACAAGCCGTCCCAGACCGCCGAGGAGCCCCGGATGCGCCGTGCCGCGGGGGCCTCGGCGGCGAAGACCAGCACCGTGGTGGCGCCGTGTCCCTGCCGGTCGGCCACGGGCGAGGCCCAGATCTCCAGCTCCATCGGGTGCCCGTCGCGGTGCCAGGCGGTCACCGTTCCCATCACGCCCCGGCCGGTGGCCGCGGTCTCCCACAGGGCGCGGCCCAGGCTGCGGTCGGAGCCGGGGTGGAGGAGGTCGGCGATGTTGTGGCCGAGCATCTGCGGCGGCGCGTAGCCGAGCAGTTCCTGCGCGACCTGGTTCCAGCGCACGATCGTCCCGGTGGCGCTGGTGGCCACCAGCGCCACGGGCAGGGAGCCCAGCCAGCCGCCGGCGGCCTGCGCCGCGCTGTCGATCAGGTCGTCGACCTGGATGTCCTCGTTCATCCGGCATGCACCCCGCACACCCGCGTCCGTCCCGCCGGCGTCCGTTCACCCGAACGGACCTGCGGGAGCCTCCGCTGTCCCCTCCATCGTCTGCCGCCCCGCAGCGGGCCGCCTCCCGGCCCCGGCCGGGTGGTCCGCCCCGTGTACGGGACCACGGGGCGGCACGTCGGCGCCTGCCCGGGGGCGGTGCGGGCAAACCCGCCGGAGTAGCGTCGAAGAGGGGTGCAGAGGAGTGTGCGTCATGGGTGACACGCAGCGCGGCGAGAGGCAGGAACGGAGCCGGAGCCCGGAGCAGGAGCGGGCGCGCCGGATCCGCGGGCGGTCGCCGAGTCCCGGGCAGCTGAGGACGGGCGGGCGGCCGCGCACCCCCGACGAGGTCGCGCACGAGCGGGGCCGGGAGGACGCGACGATGCGCGACGTGATGCGGGACCTGCGGGAGGAGGACCTGGACGACATGCGCGACGACCGTTGACGCGCGTTCGCGCGACTGCGGCCCGCGCGGGCGGGTAGGCGCCGGGTTCACAGCGAGGAGACCTTGATGGATCCGCTGACGATGGGCGTGGAAGAGGAGTACCTGCTGGTCGACAAGGTCAGCAGGCGTCCGGCCGACCGGGCGCCCGCCGTGATCGCGGCGGCCGCGGCCGAGCTCGGCGAACAGGTGCAGTCGGAGTTCTTCGCCGCCCAGGTGGAGGTGTGCACCGTGCCGGTCGGCGACACGGCCGGGCTGCGGGCCGAGCTGGCGCGGCTGCGGCGCACCGCCGTGGCGGCCGCCGAGGAGTACGGCTGCCGGCTGGTGGCGACGGGCACCCCGGCGGTGCCGCCCGACCAGCCGCTGGCCGTCACCGACAGCGACCGCTACCGGCGCATGGCCCGGCACTTCGCCTCTCTGGTCGACCCGTACGACGGCCTGGTCTGCGGCTGCCACATCCACCTCGGCACCATGGACCGGGCGACCGCCCTGGACCTGTCCCACCGCATGCGCCCCTGGCTCCCGGTCCTGCAGTCCCTCACCGGGAACTCCCCCTTCGTCCTGGGCCGGGACACCGGCTTCGACAGCTGGCGCCACAAGAAGTTCTCCCGCTGGCCCACCGTCGGCCCGGCCCCCGTGATGCACGAGGCCCAGTACGAGGCGTACGTGGGCTCCCTCGTCGAGCACCGCGTCCTGATGGACCGGCGGATGCTCTACTGGTACGCCCGCCCCTCCGAGCACGTGCCCACGCTGGAGATCCGCGTCGCCGACACCAACGCCGACGTCGACACGGTGGTCCTGGTGACCGCCCTGGTCCGCGGTCTCGCGCAGGGCCTGCTCGCGGAGGCCGAGCACGAGCAGCCGCCCCCGGAGGTGTCCGACCGGCGGTTGCGGGCCGCGCACGAGCTCGCCGCGGCCAACGGGCTGCACGGCTGGGGCCTCGACCCCTTCAGCGGCGAACGGCTCCCCGCCGGCACGCTGGTGGACCGCCTCCTGGCCCTCGCGGCACCGGGACTGGAGGCCGCCGGGGACCTGGCCCTGGTGGAGGAGCTGCTGCGGCGGCTGCGGCACGAGGGCAGCGGAGCGGCGCGGCAGCGCGCCGCGCTGGGCCGGCACGGCCGCCTCACCGAGGTGGTCGACTCGCTCGCGGACATCACCGCCTCCGTGTAGCCGGGTCAGGCGCGGAGGGTGAACACCGCCATCAGCGCGGCCAGGCCGGCGGCCAGCCAGGCGAGGTAGTCCCCCACGTGTCCGGAGTGCAGGCGGCGCAGCGGCACCACCGCGAAGCCGGTGAGGCGGTCGGCGGCGGCCCGTACCGCCGCGGCCGCGGGGCCCTTCAGGGCGGGCCCCCACAGTGCGGCGGCGGCGAGGGCGGCGGCCAGCAGGGCGCCGGCCAGTCCCAGGAGGGCTCCCGGCACCGTCCAGTGCGCCTCGGGTACGGGCGGGAGCGGCGCCGTGTCCGGGCGGCCGGCCACCGCCGCGGCGTAGCCGGCGGGATCGCAGAACCGGGCGGAGGCCCCGGCGACCCGGTCGGCGATCCCGGGCAGCAGGCCGACGGCCAGCGAGGCGGCGAGCAGCAGGGCGGGCACGGCGAGCATCGTGCGCGGCACCCGGCGGCCGGGGTCGCGCACCTCGGGCTCCTCGCCGCCGCCGGTGGTCTCGGGGCCCGCGTGCCGCTGCCGGGGGGCCGTCCCGGCGCCGGCGAACACCCGCAGCGCGGCCCGCAGGACGGCCGCGGCCGTGACGGCGGGGACCAGGAGGAACAGCGGCAGCACCCAGGGGGCCTCGGGGGCCGCGGCGTGCTCGGCGACCGCCTTGCCGAGGCCGGTGCCGAAGGGCGGCAGGCCCGCCAGGGCCAGGGCCCCCGCCACGGTCAGCGCACCGGCCGCCGCGAGGTCGCGGCCGCGGCCGTGCAGCCCGTGCTCGTCGACCGAGCCGAACCGGTCGAGGAGCACGCCGACCAGGGCGAACAGGGCGGCCTTGGCGCCGGCGTGGCCGAGGACGTACAGGGCGGCGCCGGCGGTGCCCTCCGGGGTGAGGAGGGCGGCCGCGCAGAGGAACAGGCCCAGGTGCCCGACGGTGGAGTGGGCGAGCATCCGTTTCAGGTGCCGCTGCTGCCAGCAGAGCACCGCGCCGGTCAGCGCGGTCAGCGCGCCGAGGACGAGGAAGGTGGTGCGGAAGGTCGGCGCGGGGATGCCGCCGGGGCCGGAGCAGACCGTCCAGTAGACGCGCAGCAGCCCGTACAGGCCGAGTTCGACCATCACCCCGGACAGCAGCATGCACACCGGGGAGGGCGCTTCGGCGTGTGCGTCGGGCAGCCAGAAGTGGAAGGGCACGGCGGCCGCCTTGACCAGCATGGCCGTGGCGATCAGCGCGAAGGCGGCCCCGGCGGCGGGTCCGGCCGGCCGCGCGTCGAGTTCCTCGCCGATCCTGGCGAGGGCGAGTTCGCCGGTGAGGGCGTAGAGCAGGCCGATGCCGAGCAGGGCGCAGTACCCGGCGACCGAGCCGGTCAGGGCGAAGGCGAGGGCGCCCTGGAGGGGGCGGGGCTCCTCGACGCGGTAGGCGGTGAGGGCGTACGCGGCGACGGCCATCAGCTCGAAGAAGACGAAGGCGTCGAACAGGTCGCCGGTGAGGGCGAACCCGCACATGCCGGCCTCGAAGAGGAGCAGCAGGGCCGGGAAGGCGCCGCCGTGGCCCCGCTCGGTCTCCGGTTCGTCGAAGTAGCGCCAGGCGTAGGCGAGGGCGGCCAGGACGAGGGCGGCCGCGAGGAGGGCCAGCCCGGCGCCGATCCCGTCGGCGGCGAGGACGATGCCGACGCCGTGGCCGTCGACGGGGGTCCAGCCGGCGACCCAGCCGATGGTCCGGCCGTCGCCGGTGGCGGTCCACAGTACGGCGAGCAGGGCCAGTTGGCCGGTGGCCCAGGCGGTGGCGAGGGCGTCGGCGGCGGTCCTGGGCAGCCAGCGGCCGGGACCGGCGAGCAGGACCGCTCCGAGCAGCGGCCAGACGACGGCGAGCGGCAGCAGGGCGGGGGCGTGCGTCACGGCGGGTACCGGGCCTCAGCCCTTGAGGCCGGTCAGGGCGTCGGGGTCGGCGGTCCCGTGCCGTTTGGCGGTCTGGAGGACGAGGGCGAGCAGCAGGGCGTTGACGGCGGCCCCGACGACGACGTCGGTGAGCGTGAGCGCGTGCGCGACGGGGTCGGCCACCGGGGTTCCGGGCGGGATGTCGGTGAAGTACGGTGCGGTGCCGCCGCGCCGGTAGCCGACGGCGAGCAGCAGGACGTACGTGCTCGACTGGACCACGGTCAGGCAGCCGACGGCGTGCACCGCGTGGCGGCTGGTGACCAGGCCGTGGAGGCCGGCGAGGAGGATCCAGCCGGCTGCGAGGAAGGGCAGCGGGTCGCCCGCGGCGAGGCCGGCCGCCAGGTGGGCCGTGGTCATCCGGTCCCGATCTCCAGGGCCTGGTCGAGGAACGCGGCGACGAGCACCACGAGGGCGCAGCCGACCTCCACCCCGACGGCCGCGTTGAGCAGGGGCACGATGCCGCCGGAGGTGAGCGCGCCCAGCGTGCCGAGGGGCAGGACGTTCTCCAGGTAGGCCGAGCCCCACACCAGGCCGGCCAGTCCGAGGGCGGCGAAGACGCCGGCCGCCATCGCGTCGGAGAGGTCGAGGACGGTCCGGGGCCGGACGGCGCGCAGGACCCGGTAGTCGGCGGCCAGGTAGGCGATGTGCAGTCCGGTGGCGAGGACGACCCCGCCCTGGAAGCCGCCGCCCGGGGTGAGCTGTCCGTGGGCCACCACGTACACGCCGGTGACCAGCGCGACCGGCAGCAGGACGGTGCCGGCCAGCCGGACGGTGGGCGGGACGGGGCCGGGGCGGGGGCTGACGGCGTGCTCGTCGCGGGCCCGGCGCAGGACGAGCACGGCGCCGAGGACCGCGGTGAAGAGGATGAACTCCTCGCCGAGGGTGTCGAATCCGCGCTGGTCGAAGTTGACGGAGGCGACGGCGTTCGCGGTGCGCTGCTCCAGGGCCGTCGGGACGGCCCGGTCGGCGTAGGGGTGGAAGGGGCCGCCGAAGGAGGGGAGCCGCCCGCAGGAGATCGCGTAGCAGAGGGCGATGGCCGCGGCCGCGCACCGGAACAGCAGGGTGCGCGCGGTGCGGCTCACCGGTCCGCGTCCCGGCCGGGTCGCCCGGGGCCGCCGTCCCCGCCGGGGGTCCGGTCGATCCTGCGCATGGTCAGCAGGATCAGCAGCGGGGTGACCACGGAGCCCACGGCGAGCTGCGACAGGGCCACGTCGGGGGCCTGGAGGAAGGTGAAGAGCAGGGCGAGCAGCAGCCCGAGCTGGCCGAGGACGACGGCCTGGCGGACCGGGTCGCGGGTGCGGGCGGCGGCCGTGGCGACGGCGGCGACCAGCAGCACGGTGGCGTCGACGAGGAGCCCGGCGGGGGTCACGGCGGGGAGTCCCGGGGGATGCGGCCTTCCTCCACCGCGGTGGAGCGGGCGACGGCGAGGCTGGTCAGGGTTCCGCCCAGCACCATGAGCGCGCCCACGACCAGCAGCTTCCCCGCCTCCCGGCCGGGCCCGGCGGCCACCGCCAGGGCGAGCGCGCACAGCGGGGCCCCGAGGGAGGAGGCGGGGGACAGGGCGTGGAGCCGGGCGTAGGGGCGGGGCAGTGCCTGGAGGGCGGCCGCGGACAGCAGCAGGACGCCGGTCCCGGCGGCGAGCAGGACGGCTGCGCAGGCCTCGCGGGGCCCCATCGTCACTCCCCTCCCCCGGTCGCGCCGGACCCCGGTGGCGCGGACGGGGCCGAGGGGTCCGGGTCGGCCGCGGGGGCGGGCGGGCGGCCGTCCGGGCGGGCCAGGACGCGGGCGAAGACCAGGACGCCGACGGGTCCCAGCACGGCCAGGACGAGGCCGAGGTCCTCGTAGCCGCTGCGGCCGAAGCCCCGCGCGGCCAGGAGGAGCACGGCGGTGGCCGTGGTCCCCGTCAGGGCGAGGCCGGCCAGCCGCTCCTGCGGGGTGCCGCGGCAGCCGGCCAGCAGGCCGGGCGGCAGGCCGAGGAGCAGCAGGACGGCGGCGGCGCCGAGCCAGACGTTCCACTGCGCGCCCGTGGCCCCGCTCATCCGCGCCCGCCGCTGGTCAGGGCCCGCTCCAGGCGGGTGGGACGGCCGGGCAGGGTGTGGACGAGCGCGGTGGGGCCGGGGGGTGCGAGGTCGACGACGTACAGCCCGGGGGTGGCGGACAGGAGCCCGCAGGCCCAGGCCGCTCCGCTGCCGCGGCGCAGGCGGACGGTGTGGAACCGGCCGGTGGTCCGGTGGCCGCGCAGGGCGCGCACGGTGGCGGCGGCCAGCCGGCCGGTGTCGGTGAGCAGGGCTCCGGGGAACAGGAGCAGGGCGGTCAGGAGCCGGGCGCGGCCGCCGGGGCGGGCGCCGGAGGCGCGCCGTACCGCCCGCGCGGCGACGGCCGCCAGGAGGGCGCCGGCGGCGGCGACGGCCAGTTCGGGCCAGGAGAGGGTGCTGATGAAGAGCACCTGGAGGACGAGTGCGGCCGCCCACCACCCGCACAGTTCCGCCGCCGCGCCCGCGCCCGCCGCCGTACCCGCCACCGTGCCTCCCGTCGTGCGTCCGCGTGTCCGCGGCGCCCCGGTCCGCTCCGCCGAGCCAGGTCTACCGCCCGCCCGTGCGCGGGGCCCCGGGCGGGCGGCGGGCGCGCCGGGCGGCCGCCTCCGCGTCACCGGTACGGAGTAGGAGGGCCCGGTGCGGGCATGCGCCCAAGGGGCCGTCCCCGTGTCACAGTGGAGGCGACGGCTCCGCTACGGGACTGGCCATGGACGAGACTGACAGAACGCTGGAGCAGCTGCTCGCGGGCCTGATGGCGGTCCGCGACGGGAATCTGGACACCCGGCTGCCGGAGGACGCCGGCGGTCTGCCGGGGAACATCGCGGCCGTCTTCAACGGGATGGTCGCGCAGCTGTCCCTGGTGACCACCGAGGTGACCCGGGTGGCGCAGGAGGTCGGCGGCGAGGGCCGGCTCGGCGGCCAGGCGCGGGTGCCGCCCGTCGGCGGGGTGTGGCGCGAGCTCACCGACGGCGTCAACAGCATGGCCGACAACCTGACCTCGCAGGTGCGCAACATCTCGCAGGTGGCCACTGCCGTGGCCAGGGGCGACCTCACGCAGAAGATCAGGGTCGACGCGCGCGGCGAGATCCTGGAGCTGAAGGAGACCATCAACACGATGGTCGAGCGGCTGTCCTCGTTCGCGGAGGAGGTCACCCGGGTGGCCCGCGAGGTCGGCACGGAGGGCAACCTGGGCGGCCAGGCCACCGTCCACGGGGTCTCGGGCACCTGGATGGACCTCACCAACAACGTGAACTCGATGGCGGACAACCTCACCAACCAGGTCCGCAACATCGCCCAGGTCACCACGGCCGTCGCCGAGGGCGACCTCACGCGCAAGATCGACGTGGACGCCCGCGGGGAGATCCTGGAGCTGAAGACGACGATCAACACGATGGTCGACCAGCTGGGCTCGTTCGCGGCCGAGGTGACCCGGGTGGCGCGGGAGGTCGGCAGCCAGGGGCGGCTCGGCGGGCAGGCCGAGGTGGCGGACGTGTCCGGCACCTGGCGCCGCCTCACCGAGAACGTCAACGAGCTCGCGGGCAACCTGACCCGCCAGGTCCGGGCGATCGCCGAGGTCACCAGTGCCGTGGCCCGCGGCGACCTGACCCGGACCGTCACCGTCGAGGCCCCCGGAGAGGTCGGGGCCCTCAAGGACAACATCAACTCCATGGTGGA
Organism: Streptomyces sp. NPDC093801; assembly: GCF_040701585.1. Classification (NCBI taxonomy): domain Bacteria; kingdom Bacillati; phylum Actinomycetota; class Actinomycetes; order Kitasatosporales; family Streptomycetaceae; genus Streptomyces; species Streptomyces sp. NPDC093801. Next base: position 127,438 of record NZ_JBFBDP010000020.1, read on the forward strand.
GTCGTTGCGCGCCACCACCCGCGCCAACGAGGAGAAGGACTGGCTCAAGACCCACCTCGCGCGGATCTCCGGCGGGATCCAGGGGCGGCGCGACCTGACCACGGTGGCCCGGCTGATCATGCGCGAGGTGCCGCCGCTGGTCCACGCGCAGTACGGCTGCTTCTTCCTGGCCCAGGAAGGCGCCGACGGCACCGAAGGCCCCGACGGCACCGAAGGCGCCGACCGGGCCGAGGGCCAGGCCTGCCACCTGGTCGCGATCGCCTCGTACGGGCTGCCCGACGACCCGGCGGCGGCCCCCCGCCGCTTCCGCCTGGGCCAGTCCCTGGTCGGGCAGGCCGCCGCCGACCACCGGGTGGTCGTGGTGGACGAGCTGCCGCCCGGGTACGCGCCGGTCCTCACCGGGACGGGCGCGGCCGACCCCTCCACCCTGATCGTGCTGCCCATCGTCTTCGAGGGGCAGGTGCTCGGGGCCCTGGAGCTCGCGTCCCTGCGCCCGTTCGCCCCGCTGCACCGCGACTTCCTGGAGCAGTTCACCGAGCTCCTGGGCGTCAACGTCAGCTCCCTGACCGCCAACGCCCGCACCGACGAGCTGCTGGAGCGCTCCCAGCTGCTGACGGCCGAGCTGAGCGCCCGGTCCGGGGAGCTCCAGGCCCGCCAGCGCGAACTCCAGCGCAGCAACGCCGAACTCCAGGACAAGGCGGCGCTGCTGGCCGACCGCAACCGGGACATCGAGCGCAAGAACCACCAGATCGAGCAGGCCCGCCAGGAGCTGGAGGAGCGCGCCCGGGAGCTGGCCCGGGCCTCCCTGTACAAGTCGGAGTTCCTGGCCAACATGAGCCACGAGCTGCGGACCCCCCTCAACAGCCTGCTGATCCTCGCCCAGCTCCTCGCCCAGAACCCCCAGGGCAATCTGACGGAGAAGCAGGCGGACTACGCGACCGTCATCCACTCGGCCGGCTCCGACCTGCTCCAGCTCATCAACGACATCCTCGACCTGTCGAAGGTCGAGGCCGGGCGGATGGACGTGCACCCGGAGCCGGTCCCGCTGCAGCGCGTCCTGGACTACGTGGACGTCACCTTCCGGCCCGTCGCGGACGAGCGGGGCCTGGAGTTCACCGTCAGCGGGGCGCCGTCGGCGGGCGAGGGACTGGTCACCGACGAGAGCCGGCTGCGCCAGGTGCTGCGCAACCTGGTCTCGAACGCCCTGAAGTTCACCCGGACCGGCGGGGTGTCCCTGAGCGTCCAGCGCGCCGACGCGCGGGAGGTGCCCGCTTCCCTGCGCGACGCGGGCCCCGTCCTCGCCTTCCGGGTCGTCGACACCGGCATCGGCATCCCCGCCGAGCAGCTGGAGTCCGTCTTCGACGCCTTCCAGCAGGGCGACAGCGGCGCCGACCGGGCGTACGGCGGAACCGGGCTGGGCCTGTCCATCAGCCGCGAGGTCTCCAAGCTGCTCGGCGGGACCATCACCGTGGAGAGCACGACGGGCCGGGGCAGCTGCTTCACCCTCTACCTGCCGGACCACGACGGCAGGGAGCGGGCGCCGCAGGCCCCGGGCGCGGGGGACGAGGAGCAGGACGACACCGCCGGCGCCCCCTCCCTGGCCGCGCCGGTGGACGACGAGGGGCTGCGGGACCGGACGGTGCTGCTGGTCGACGACGACCCGCGCAACGTCTACGCCCTCACGGAGGTGCTCAAGTCGGCGGGTATGCAGGTGCTCACCGCCGACAACGGCGAGGCCGGGATCAGGCTGCTGGCCGCGCACCCGGAGGTCGACCTGGTCGTGATGGACCTGATGATGGCCGGCCTCGACGGCTACGCCACCACCCGGGCCATCCGCGCGATGCCCCGGCTGGCCCGGCTGCCCGTGGTGGTGGTGACCGCGAAGGCGATGCCGGGCGACCGGACGGAGGCCCTGGCCGCGGGGGCGTCCGACTACGTGGTCAAGCCCGTCGCCCCCGACCGGCTGCTCACCGCCCTGCGCACCTGGCTGGCACCCCGCTGAGGGGCCGTCATGGACCTGCCCGAGAGCGGACTCTCCTCGGCCGTCGCCGATCTGACGGCCGAGGTGGCGGCGCTGCACGCCGACCGGGCCCGGCGCAGCCTCGTGGACCTCGCCTGCGGGGTGCTCATGGGCCGGCTGTCCCTGTCCCCCGCCGAGGCGGCCGACCACCTCCTGAGGCTGGCGGTGTCGACCGGGCTGAGCGCCGCCGACCTCGCGGCGGACATCGTCAACGCGGCCGCCGGCCCGGACGCCGGCCGCGGCGCGGGGCCGGATCCCGGGGCGCTTCCGGCGCCGGAGGCGCGGCGGGTCCGCCGGGGCACCACGGCCGTGCTGACCTCGGACACCGCCGACGCCGCGGCGTCGGCGCTGCTGGAGGGTGGTCTGCGGCGGCTCGGGGCCGAATCCGTGTACCTGTGGCGGCGGACGGAGACCGACTGCCTGGAGCTGGCCGGGCAGGCCGGGGCGAGCCCGCTGGAGGCCGGCCACTGGCGCTGGGTCCCTCCCGAGACGGGCGGGCCGCTGCACCGCACGCTCGCGGTCGGCCTGCCCGCGTGGTTCCCCGACGGCCCCGGGGCGGAGGGCCGGCTGCCCGGTCCGGTACCCGAGGCGGCCCGGGGGCTGGTCCCCCTGGAGCGCGCCGGGCGGACCGTGGGTCTGGCGCTGGCCGTCTGGCCCGGCGCCCGCACCCTGGAGGGCACCGTACGCGCCACGGTCACCGCCCTGTGCCGCCCGGCCGGGCAGGTCGTGGACCGCGGCGGCTGCGGTCCGGGGCCGGTGCCCCGGCTGACCACCGTCCTCGCCGAGCTCGTGCTGCCCGCGATGGTCGTCGGCGTGGCGGTCCCGGAGGGGGACCGGCCGGCCGCCGGCTTCGGACGGGCCCACCGCGTGGAGTACGTCAACCCCGCGGCGGTGCGCGCCCTCCGCCCCGTCCCGGCGCCCGTCGGGCGGCCCGTCGCCCAGCTCTTCCCCGCCGTCCACGAGGAGCTGGTCGGCCTGATCGCGCGGGCCGGCGCCACCGGTGCCCCGCAGTACGCCCCCGCCCTGCCGGACGCGCGCTCGAACGCGCGCCCGCAGCCCGGGGAGGCGGCGGCACCCGCGATGGCCGAGGTCCGCGTGCTGCCCCTGGGCGGCGGGCGCGCCGCGGTGCTGTGGCGGGCCGACGACCGGCGCGGCGCACCGGTGACCCGGGCGCTGGCACGGCTGGACCAGCTGGCCGTCTTCGAGGAGGACCTCGTCGCGGGCACCACCGTGTGGAGCGCGCACGCGTACCCGGTGTTCGGCCTGCACCCCGAGGACCCGGCCCTGCCGCTGCGGGCCCTGGGGCCGCGGCTGCACGCGGAGGACGCGGCACGGCTGGACGGCCTGCTGGCCTCGCTCACCGACCGGCACGAGGGCGGGCAGGTCCTGGTCCGGGTGGCGCGGCCGGGCGGCGGGGTGCGCCGGGTCCGCGTGGCGGCCGAGCCGGTGCTCACGGGCAGCGCGCTGACCGGGCTCGTCGGCGTGTTCCAGGACGTCTCGGCGCAGCACCACACGGAGGTCGCGCTCACCGCGACGTACGACCAGCTGTCCGCCGCCCGGACCGAGGCCGAGCTGCGCGACCACCTGGTGCTGGGGCTCCAGCACGCCATCGTGCCGGAGGCGCCGTCGCTGGAGACCCCGCCCGGGCTGCGGGTGGCGGCCCGCTACCGGCCCGCGGCCGTGGAGTACCGGGTGGGCGGCGACTGGTACGACGTGCAGTCGCTCCCCGGCGGGAAGGTGCTGGTCACGGTGGGGGACATCGCCGGGCACGGCATCGGGTCGGCCACCGCCATGATCGCCCTGCGCGGGGCGCTGCACGGTCTGGCCTTCACGGGCAACCCCCCGGGGCGGCTGATGGAGTGGCTCAACGAGGTGGCGCTGAGCACGCCCGGCCAGCCCACGGCGACGGCGGTGTGCGCCCTGTTCGACCCCGCCGACCGCTCGCTGTGCTGGTCGGGGGCCGGTCACCCCCCGGTGCTGCTGCTGCGCGGCGGGCGCGCCCGCTTCCTCGAGGGCGCGCACAACGTGCTGCTCGGCGCGCTGCCGGGGGCCGGCTACTCCGACACGGCCACCGAGCTGCGCTCAGGGGACACCCTGCTGCTGTACACGGACGGCTTCATCGAGCGCCGGCACGTCGGGCTGGACGAGAGCCTGGAGGCCCTGCGCCGGGCGGCCGAGCGGCTGCGGCCCGGCCCGGCGGAGGAGCTCGCGGACCGCCTGATGGCGGCGGTCCTCGGGGACACGGAAGACGACACCAGCCTGGTGGTGGTGCGGGTCGCCTGAGCCACCCCCAGAACAAAAAGGGTCATAACCCATGGAACGGGTATCAATGACTTGACAGTCGCCACGGGCCGGAGGTCCGTTCCATGACCCGAATCCAGCAGACCCGCACCCTCTCCACCCGCCGTACCGCCCCGCCGCAGGGGCCCCCGGGGATTCCCGCGGAGCCCGTGGCGGACCTCCTCGCCGAGCCCCTCAAGGCCAGCACCGCCGACGCCCGGACCCTCTCGCGGGACCTGTTCCGCCGGCTGGGGGCCCTGGAGGAGGGCACGCCCGAGTACGCGTACGTGCGCAACACCCTCGTCGAGCTGAACCTCAGCCTCGTGAAGTACGCCGCCCGCCGCTTCCGCGGCCGCAGCGAGCCGTTCGAGGACATCGTGCAGGTCGGCACGATCGGCCTGATCAAGGCCATCAACCGGTACGACGTGACCCGCGGGGTGGAGTTCACCACCTTCGCGCTGCCCACCGTCACCGGCGAGATCAAGCGCTTCTTCCGCGACACCAGCTGGGCCGTGAAGGTGCCGCGCCGCCTCCAGGAACTCCGCCTGAACCTGGCCAAGGCCTCCGACGAGCTGGAGCAGGACCTGGGCCGGGCCGCCACCGACGCCGAGCTGGCCGACCGGCTCGGGCTGACCGAGGCCGAGCTGGCGGAGGGACGCCGGGCCGCCCGGGTGTACGCCTCGCGCTCCCTCGACGCGCCGGCCCAGGAGGACGGCGACTCCGGCACCGCGCAGCGCCCGCTGGGCGAGGAGGAGCCGGTCTACGAGCGCATCGAATGCATGGAGTCCCTCAAGCCGCTGCTGGCCGAGCTGCCCGAGCGGGACCGGGAGATCCTGTCCCTGCGCTTCGGCCAGGAGCTCACGCAGTCGCAGATCGGCGAGCGCCTCGGCATCTCGCAGATGCACGTGTCCCGGCTGCTCACCCGGACCCTCGCGGCCCTGCGGACGGGCCTGCTGACGGACGACCCGCCCCCGGAGCCGGAACCCGCCGCTCAGACCAGCTCGGGCTGCACCTCGCGCCGCGGCTGCGGCACGGTCGCCGGCGGGGCCTCGCGGTCCCAGAGCCCGGTGGTCCGTACGTAGCCGTAGACCACCGAGGCCGTCGCCAGCACGAGCAGCGGCCCGCACAGCCACGGCAGCGCGGCCAGCTCCTGCGACAGGAAGCGGTAGGAGAGCAGCAGCGCGGTGAAGACGGCCGCGCCGTAGCCCGCCAGCAGCATCCCCCGCCGGTCCCGGCCGCGGTCGTAGGTGCGCAGCGCCGTCTCGATCGTGACCGTGAAGACCACGCCGGCGAGGATGTCCGCGCCGTAGTGGTAGCCGAAGCCCAGCGTGGCTCCGAGGGTGGCGAGCAGCCAGAAGGCCCCGAGCCAGCGCAGCGCCCGCGGGCCCTTCCGGGAGTGGATGAAGATCGCGGTGGCCCACGCCGTGTGCAGGCTCGGCATGCAGTTGCGCGGCGTGAACCCGTCGAAGGGCATCGCCTGCGGGGTGCCGAGCGGCGCAGGGGTGTTCGGCCAGAGCTCCGCGAGGGCCCACCGGCCGCCGTCGGCGCCGTAGGCGAAGATCGGCCCGACCACCGGGAAGACCATGTAGATGCCCGGTCCGAGCAGTCCGATCACCAGGAAGGTGCGCACCAGGTGGTGGACCGGGAACCGGCGCTCGGCGGCCACGTTGCGCAACTGGTACAGGGCGACGACGACCGCGCCCACCGCGAGCTGGATGTAGACCCATTCCAGGACGTGGGCGCCGACCGTGCCGGTGGCCTCCACGATCCTGCCGGCCACCCACGACGGGTTGCCGAGCGCGTGGTCGGCGGTCGCCACGTACTGGTCGAGCACCATCGGACGGGTCGTCGCGGTGATGTCGAGCCAGGTGTAGCCGGTCTTGCGGCCCGCGACCAGCAGCAGGGCGAGCCCGACGCCCTTCAGCAGCAGGACCCGCTCCCGGCCGGTGCGGCGCGTGACGGCGACGACGGCGCAGGCCAGGGTGACGATCAGCGCGCCGTTGCCGAACATCGTCGGGACGCCGGCCGCCCAGCGCCCGAGCCAGAAGAGCAGGTCGATGCCGACCGCGGCCCCGACGGCGATGAACCGCTGGCGCCAGGTCAGCGCCACGAGCATCAGCGTCATGGCTGCGTAGAGCACCGTCCCCGAGCGGGGCGGGAAGAACACCTCGCGCGCCTGGGTGGTGATCGGGCCCGGCGTGCCGTAATGGCGCGAGGCGATCTCCAGGGCGACGAGGAACCCCAGGCCCACCGCGGCGGCGGCAGCCCACAGCACCACCCGGGTCCGGCTCCGGGGCTCCTGCCCGTCTCCCCCGTCTGTTCCTGAAACCGCTCGCGATATCGCAGGTATCAATTCTTCAGCCGATGTTCATGTTTCAACTTGGTCATGGTCGGTCCGAACATGCTAGTCCCCCGAACGGCGGCGACGGCGCCGGTAGTGCCACAGGCCGCCGGTCAGGAGGGCCGCGGCGACCACCACGAGGGCCGCCACCGGCCAGGTGCTCCCGGCCATCCGGAGGTTGCCGAGGTCGACGGCGGCCACCAGGAACACCGGCACCACCACGAACACCAGGGCCCGGGCGACGGCGGCCAGCATGCCGGGCTCCAGACGGGAGCCGGTGCCGCGCTGCCGCGGCGGCGGCGCGTCGCTGAGGTAGTACGCCGCGGCCCGGGCGAGGACCTGGCGGGTCGCCCTGCGGTAGGAGACCGCCATGTAGGGCAGCCACACCAGCGGGACCACCGTGCCCACCAGGAACGTCATCCCCAGGAGGGCCCAGCGGCCCACCAGGCCGAGCCGCTCGCGGGCGGTCGGACGGCCGTCCCGGGGGCGGGGCGGCATCAGACCGAGGAGCTTGGCCATGCGCAGGGTCAGGGCGGTCAGGGTCGCGAACCTGCGGTGCCGCGGGAGGCCCCCGGGCGGCTCCGGCGGCCCGGGGGCCTCGCCTCCCCGCCCGGCCAGGGCCCCCTCGGCGGTGTCCTCGTCCGGATAGACCCCCTGCAGGACCAGGAGCTCGGCGGCCCGCCGCGGCGCCGTCGGATCGCGCCCGGCCAGCGCCGCCAGCTCCAGCGTCGTGCGAGCCTGGCTCAGCAGCGCCGCGCAGAACGCGACGGGGATGAAGAGGAGGAACGGGCCGCCGACGAAGGCCCCCTCGGTGACCGTCCTGCGGATGCCGCGGGCGACCGCCTCGGCGCCGAGCGCGCCCGCGTCCGCGTCGGGCCGCTCGGCGCGCAGCCGGGCCGCGCTCCGTGCGGCACGCGGTCCGGCGTGCCGCAGCGCGAAGCCGGCGAGCAGTTCGGGCATCCGGTCCGGCCTGCGCGCGATCGCGCGCAGGAGGACCTCGGGCGCCCCCTCGGGGGTGGCCGCCATACCGCGCCTCCTCGGCGCCGTCGGGGTCGGGGGGAGGCGGGGTCAGTGGGAGGCGAGGACCTTCGTCTTGGCCCGCTCGTACTCGGCGGGGGTCAGGTCGCCGTGGTCGCGCAGGGCGGCCAGCTTGGACAGCTCGTCGCCCGTCGACACCGGCCCGGCCGCGGTCTCCTGGACGTACGACCGGAAGGCCTGCTCCTGCGCGCGCAGCTGCCGTACGTCGCGTTCGCCCATCCCGCGGCCGCGGGCGATGAGGTACACGAAGCAGCCCAGGAAGGGCAGGACGCAGACGAAGACGGTCCATCCGGCCTTGCCCCAGCCGCCGAGTTCGTCGTCCCGGAAGATGTCACTGATGATCTTGAAGAGCAGGATGAACCACAGGATCCACAGGAAGAAGTAGAGCATCGTGAGGAACCCGTCGAGGAGCGTGTAGTCGTCCATCGTTCGCCTCCGTCGGACCGCCGCCCCGGTGTCCGGGGCGGCGTCTGCTTGACCCGTTCCACGCTCCCCCCTCCGTCGGCCGTCCGCATCACCCGCCACGGGTGGGGCGGCCGGCCTCCCGGCCGGGGCGCGCCCCGTCGCCCGGGGCGGCCGCGAGGACGCCGAGCAGGGCCAGGACGAGGACCACGATCCCGAAGACGACGGCCACGACGGCGGGCGTCGGATGGTTCCAGAGCAGCAGGGTCAGCGCTCCGGCCCCGATCACCACGCCGGTCGTCCACGGCCGGTGCCCGTCCAGCCAGTGCCCCGTGGAACCGGTCCGCACGCCGAGCCGCTCCAGGTAGCGGCCTCCGGCGCCGGTGGCGCGGCCCGCCTCGGTGCGCACCACGCGGGCGCCGCGCCCCGGCCCGTACAGGTACGCGGCCAGCAGGGTGACCACGGCGACGACGATGAGCGTGCGGGCGCTCTCCCGCAGGAAGCGCACCATCGTGTCGTAGATGACGGCGGCGGCGTCGGGCGGCAGGGTCTGCGGCGGCACCGAGTCCAGGTAGATCCGCCGGGCCACGGCCAGGGCGACGAGCAGCACGCCCATCATCACGCCCACGCCGACGGCGGTGGCCATCAGCCACACGCGGTGGGCGGGGGCGCACCAGATGGCGAGGGCCGCCAGGGCGAGGGCCACCACGGGCAGCCAGACGCCCACGACGTTCAGCAGCCGCATGGCGTCCTGGGCCTTGTTCAGCTTGTCGACCTTGAGCAGCGGGATCTGCTTGTCCACCTCGGGGATCGCCGACGCCTTCTCGAACCCGGCGTCGGTGAGCCGCTGCTTGAGCTGGTCGGTGAGGGTGCCGAGGTCGAGGACGATCGTGTCGCCCTTGGACGCGACGGCGCTGGAGCCCTCGCCGGTCAGCACGTTGACCACGGCGGCCTGGGCCCGCCGGTTGGCCTCGGTCCAGACGGTCTCGAACTGGTCGCTCGCCACCACCTTGGCCACCACGGCGTGGACCGCCGAGGTAATGGCGCTCTTCAGGGGCCCCTCCAGGGCCTGCGACTTCTCCACGACCAGGGGCGGCGCGTCGGCCTGCTTCAGGGCCCGCCCCAGGGCTTCGGTGATCGCCTTGACGTCGACGTTGGCCACCACGCGGGCGGTCAGCTTGTCGTTGACCGCGTTCTGCACGGCGGGCTCGTCGGCGAGGGGGGCCACCGTCTGCACGTACCGGTCGGTGTCGGTGATCGTGTCGTCCACCCAGGCGGACACCACGGCGACGGGCGACAGCAGGAGCGCGAGCAGCAGCAGGACCGAGGCACCCGCGTAGCGCAGGCGCCGGTGGCGCACCGAGGCGGCCTTGCGCAGCCGCTCGTACTCCGCGTGCTCCTCCGCGCTGAGCGGCGGGGGGTGCGGCCCTTCGGGGCCGGAGGGGACCGGGGCAGTCGGGTCCATGTTCGTCCTCCCAGTTCTCGGTGCCCGCCGCCGCGGTCCGCGGGCGGTCGGTCAGCCCTCGGCCGTGGCTACGCGGCCGGTTCGGGCGGCTTCGAGGAACGCGTCGTAGTCGCGCAGGTTCTGTTCGGCGTACGCCTCGGCGTAGGCGGCGACCGCCCGGTCGAAGGTGTCGGCCATGCCGAGGTAGCCGGCGATGGCGACGGGGTCGCCGGACCGGGCGTGGCCCCGGGCGAGGGAGAAGCCGCAGGCCCGGGCGAACAGGCTGAGGCCCTCCGGGCGCAGCGTCTCGGCGGGGATGGAGCCCTTCCAGTCGAGCAGCTGGCGGACGTAGAAGTCGCGCTCCGCGCCGTCGATGCCGGTGACCCGCATCCACCCGAGGAAGATGTCGCTGGCGGCCTGCATCAGCCGCTGTCCCGTCACCACGCGCCGTCCCTGGTTCCCGTAGTCCGCGGGCGCGGTGTAGGGGGCGAGGACGGAGTCCTGGGCCTCCTTCGCCTGGAGCAGGAGCGGGTCGTCCTCGTCCCGGCCGGTCAGCAGGACGATCCAGCAGCGGGTGCCGACGCTGCCGACGCCGACGACCTTGCGGGCGACGTCGACCGGGCGGAACCGGGCGAGCAGGGTGCGCCGTTCGGGGGCCAGGCTCTGGGCGTACCCCTCGACGAGCCCGTGCACGGCGGTGCCCTGGTCCGTGCGGCCGCCTTCGCCCAGCAGGTGGGACAGGGGCACGATCAGGGGCGGGGCGGGGACGATGCGCAGCTCCCCGCCGACGCGGTGGGTGAGTTTGGCGAGGGCCTGGAGGTGGTCCCGGCCGCGGGCCTTGGCCAGTGTCCGGTCCGTGCGGCGCAGCACGCGGTCGCCGCCCTGCGCGGCGATCAGGCGGAGCTCCTCGGAGTCGTCCTGGGCGTACCAGATGTCCAGGACGCGCATCTCGGCGAGGCGCCGCATCCGGCGCCGGTAAGCCGAGACGGCCTCGGCCACGACGGCGGCCCGGTCCTGGGGGGTGAACCCGTTCTCGCGGCCGGCGACGGCGAGGCTCGCCGCGAGCCGTTTGACGTCCCATTCGAAGGGACCGGGGTAGGTCTCGTCGAAGTCGTTGACGTCGAAGACGAGGGAGCGCTCGGGCGAGGCGAAGAGCCCGAAGTTCATGACGTGCGCGTCCCCGCACAGTTGCACGGTGAGGTCCGTGTGGGGGGCCCGACCGAGGTCCGCGGCCATGACGGCGGCGGCGCCCCGGTAGAAGTGGAAGGGCGACTTCAGCATGCGTCCGTGCCGGATGGGCACCAGTTCCGGCACCCGGGACGCGGCCTGCGCCAGCAGGACCTCGACGGGGTCCGGCCGGTCGGGCCCCGGGTCGAACCAGGCCTGCCCGGACCGCGGTACGGCCGCCCGCGCCCGCTTGCCGCGCTCGGCGCGTTCGGCCGGTGTGGGGGCGTCGCCCGGGGCGACTGGGAACGTGGTCACGGTGCTCCCGCCTCCTGCCTGCGTGGGTCCTGGGCGGCGCTGCCCGGTCAGTCGGGCAGGCGCCGCATCTCCTCGACGTGCAGTCCCAGGTCCCGGAACCGTCCGAGCAGGCCGTAGAGGTGTGCCTCGTCCGTCACGGTGCCGAAGAAGAGGGTCTGACGGGCCGCCGGGAACTCCCGGAGCTCCGGGAAGGCATGGGAGACCGGCTCGGATACGCGGCCCGTGATCCGAAATTCGTAGCGCATGGGCAGCCGTCCCTCTCTCCCAGTCGCCGCAGCCCGGTCGGGCCCGCCACGTCCATCGTGGCCGCCGGTCCGCCGGAGCACCTCACCCGTCGCAGGTGAGGAAGGGCCGCGCGGGTGTCGGCGGGGTCACAGCATGTGCAGTTCGCGGGCGCGTTCCACCGCGTCGCGCCGGCGGGAGACGCACAGCTTGCGGTAGATCCCGCGCAGGTGGGTCTTGACGGTGTTGACGGACAGCTGGAGCTCGGCGGCCACCTCGTCGGTGGACATCATCCGCGCCACCTGCTGGAGCACCTCCCGCTCACGGGGGCTCAGCTCCTCGACCACCGGTCGGTCGGCGGGTGCGTGCGGGGTGCCGAGCCACGCGTAGGAGCCGCTGCGCCCGTCGAGGCCGGCGGCCAGGTGCCGCACCCAGGGTCCGGCCTCCGTGAACGGCCGCCGGAGACCCTCGGGGCGTGCGGTGTCGAGGGCCTGGACGAGCAGGTCGCGCGCCGTGTCCTCGTGTCCGTCGAGGAGCGCCTGGTGGGCGCGGAGCAGCAGCAGTCGGACCCGGTCGGGCACGGTCACCGCGCCGGACTCCTCCGCGGTCTCGATCAGTTGCAGGGCCTGTACGGGGTGGTCGGCGGCGGCACGGACCTGTGCCAGGGCCACCGTGTGCGAGGGCGGCGCCCCGTCCGCCCCGACGTGGTCCAGGGCGGTGGCCGCCGCGTCGACGTCCCCCCGGGCCAGGGCCGCGGTGGCGTGGGCGACGGCCAGGCGCGCGGCCGGCCCCGGCGAGGCGGCGGACGCGCCGTCGAGGTGGCCGTCGAGGTGGGTGCGGGCGGCGTCCCAGCCGCCCCGGGCGATCTCCAGCTGGGCCCGGAGCACCGACCGCTCGATGAGGAGGTCGGGGTCGCGCCGCGTGTCGGGCAGCAGGTCCGCCTGGTCGAGGTGCCCGGCCGCCGCGGCGAGTTCCTCCCGTTCGAGGGCCACGGCGGCGAGCGCCAGGCCCGCCGCGCCGGAGCGGTGGGACTCCGGGATGCCGTGCTGGTCGGCGAGGGCCAGGGCGGCGGCGCCGTGCTCCTCGGCCCGGGTCAGCTCTCCGGCGGCGGCGTCGGCCAGGGCCAGCCGCCCCAGGCACCGGTGCCGCAGCAGGACCGCGGTGTCTCCGGAGCAGGCCCGGACCGCCTGTTCGAGGAGCTCGCGGGCGGGCTGGAGGCGGCCGCCGCGCAGCCGGGCGCAGGCCTGGCCGTAGAGGCGCAGGGGCTCCAGCTCGGGGTGGCGGGCGCGTTCCTCGGACGGTACGCGGGCCAGGAGCTCGGCCACGCGCTGCGCCTGCTCGTCGGCGGCGCCGGGGGCGGACAGCAGCCGGAGCAGGGCGGCGGTCAGCCCGTCGGCCGGCTCGGCGTCCAGGGCGCCGCCGGGTGCCTCCTCGGCGCGTTCGAGCCGGGAGCGGCAGCCCTCGACGTCCTGGCGGGCCATGCAGCAGGCGGCGGCGACGAGGGCCGCCCTGGCGCCGGGTACGTCCTCGGGCATCCGGGAGAAGGTGTCGGCGGAGGGGGAGGCGCCGGAGCCGGCGAGGAGGGGGACGACCAGCAGGTGCTGGACGGTCTGGGCGGCGGCGAAGCTCCAGTCGCCGCCCGCCGCGGCCTCGTCCACCGCCTCGGCGCTGCGGCCCTGTTCGGCGTACCAGCGGGCCGCGCGGCGGTGCAGCAGGGGTTCCAGCTCGGGCTGCCTGCTGCGCAGGTGGGCGCGCAGGACCTCGGCGAACAGGGGGTGGAAGCGGTACCAGCGGGTGCCGGGCAGCGGTTCCACGAACGCGTGGCAGCGGGCCAGGTCCTGGAGGATGCGGCCGGAGTCGGTCCGGCCGGTGAGGGCCGCGGCGAGGTCGGGGTGGACCCGGTTCAGGATGCCCGTGCGCAGCAGCAGTTCGCGGGCCGGCTCGGGCTGGGCGGCGAGGACCTCGGTGAGGAGGTAGTCGGAGACCGCCTGCTCGGAGGCGGTGAAGGAGCGGGCGAAGGCGGCGGGGTCGGCGGAGCGCGCCATGGCGAGCGCGCACAGGCGCAGTCCCGCGGCCCAGCCCTCGGTGTGCTCCAGGAGGAGGTCCACGAGGTGGTCGTCGGGGGCCGCCCCCTGACCGCGCAGCAGTTGGACCGCCTCGCTGCGGGTGAACGCCAGGTCGTGCTCGCGGATCTCGTGGACGCGGTCCTCGGCCCGGTAGCGGTGCAGCGGCAGCGGCGGGTCCTCCCGGCTGATGAGGACCAGCCGCAGGGCCGGGCCGGCGTGCTCGGAGACGAACCGCAGTCCTTCGGGGACGGCGCTGCCCGGGGCCTTGTCGAGCCCGTCGACGACCAGCACGAGCGGGGCGGGGGCGAGTTCGAGCGCGGAGGCGAGGCGGACCAGCAGTGAGCGGTCGACGTCGTCCGCGCAGACGGGTGTGCCGAGGTCGTCCTCGGCCAGGGCCCCGGAGCGCCGGAGCCCTTCGACGACGTAGGCCCAGAAGACGCCCGGGGTGTCGTCCTCGTCCAGGGTCACCCAGACCACCGGGTCGGCGGCGGACGCGGACCGGGCCCAGGAGGCGGCCAGCGCGGTCTTGCCGACCCCGGGCGCTCCGGTGATCAGCGTCAGCGGTCCCCGGGTGCCCAGGGCGAGCCGGTTCAGCAGCCGCGGCCGGCGCACCAGGCCGGGGGCGTGGAAGGGCACGGCGAGCTTGGCGGCCAGCAAGGGGTCGCCGGTCAGAGGCACGGTCATGAGGTCATACCCCCGGTGGGGCGGCTCGTCATGGCCCGGGCCTCCTCCGGCCCCTGGTGTCCGTGTCCGCGCCCCGCCGCCGGAGCCGCTGCCGAGCGGTGGCGGGGCTCCGAGCAGTGCCCCTCCATGGTCACGTCCCGCCGTCTTGATCGCACGCCGCGCACATCGCCCGGCCCGGGCGATGCGGACCCGGCGCGCGCGGGGGCCAATGGAGGGGTCGTGGTGTGTCGCGGAGTGTCGCGGAGTGTCGCGGAGTGGAGGTGGGCTGCGTGAGCATGCACGCCAAGGCCCGGTTGGCGCTGCTGGCGGGCGCGGCGGCGCTGGTCGTCATGCTGGTCTTCGCCGGGCTGCGCGGCATCGTCCTGGTGGCGGTGGGGCTGGCCGGGGTGGCCGTCACGGCGGCGGCCGTCTGGCTGTTCCTGGCCCACCGCGGGCCGGTGCGCTGGATGGCCCTGGTCCTCGCCGTGGCGTCGCCCGTCGCCGTGGTCGTCTCGTACGTGCGCGCGGAGCTGCTGTGGGTGGCGCTGTGCGCGGTGGCCCTGTGGGGGCTGGCCGTGGCGGCGGGGCGCTCGGCCCTGGCCGACGAGGGCCGTTCCCGAATGCCCGGGCGTCCGGCACGGCCGCCGCGGCACCCCTTCCTGATCATGAACCCGCGGTCGGGGGGAGGGAAGGTCGGCGCCTTCGGCCTCCGTGAGAAGGCCGAGGCGCTCGGCGCCGAGGTGGTCCTGCTCGACCCCGACCGCCACGAGGACGTCGCCGAGCTCGCGCGCCGCGCCGTGGACCGCGGCGCCGATCTCGTCGGGGTCGCCGGGGGCGACGGCACCCAGGCCCTGGTCGCCGCCGTCGCCGCCGAGCGGGGGGTGCCGTTCCTGGTCATCAGCGCCGGCACCCGCAACCACTTCGCGATGGACCTCGGGCTGGACCGGCGCGACCCGTCGACCTGCCTGGACGCCCTCACCGACGGCGTCGAGCTGCGGGTGGACCTCGGCCGCGTCGGCGACCGCGCCTTCGTCAACAACGCCTCCTTCGGCACGTACGCCGAGGTGGTCCAGAGCCCCGCGTACCGCGACGACAAGATCCGTACGACGCTGAGCCTGCTGCCGGACCTGCTGGCGCACCACACCGGCCCCCGGCTGACGGTGCGCGCCGGGGGCTCCGCGGTCGACGCCCCGCAGGCCGTCCTGGTCAGCAACAACCCCTACGGGACCGGCGACACGGCGGGCCTGGGCCGGCGCAGCCGGCTCGACACGGGCGTCCTCGGCGTCCTCGCGATCAAGGTGAACAACGCCGCCCAGGCCGCGGGGGTCCTGCGCGGCGCACGCGCCACGGGGCTGACCTCGCTGACCGCCCGCGAGGTGGAGGTGGATTCCGACGCTCCGCAGGTGCGCGTCGGCATCGACGGCGAGGCGATCATGCTGCCGGCCCCCGTGCGCTGCCGCGTCGAGCCCGGCGCGCTGCGCGTCGTGGTGCCCAGGCACCGGCCGGGGAACCGCGCCGGCGTCCCGATGGACTGGGCCGGTGTGCGCCGGCTGGCCCTGACGATGGGCCGGGCGGCGGGCCGCCGCCCGTCGGAGCCGCCCGCCGGGCCCGCAGGCGCCGCCCGGACGGCGGCCGGTGCGGCCGCGGCCCGCGAGCGGCACTGGCACTGGCACCGCTCACCCGACCGGGCGCCCGTCGACTACATGGGCGCCGTCTACGGGTCGATGCTGGCCGCCTCCGTCATCGTCGGCGCCGGCGTGCCGGGCGGCCCCTACCCGCGGGTGGCGCTGGCCGTGCTGCTGCTGTGCACGGGCCTGGTGTTCTGGGCCGCGCACGTCTACGCGCACGTGTTCGGCATCTCGCTGACCAACGGTCACCTGACCTGGCGCGAGTTCCGGACGGTGTGCAGGGACGAGCGGTCCCTCGTCGAGGCCGCGGTGCCCCCGGCCGCCGCCGTGGCGCTCGGCCCCCTGTTCGGGCTGGACCTCAAGGGGACGGTGTGGCTGGCGCTCGGCGTGGCCCTGTGCGGCCAGATCGGGTGGGCCGTCGCCGGGGCGGTGCGCACGGGGGCGCCGCGCCGTCTGGTCGTCGTGTCCGCCGTGGTCAACCTGGTGCTGGGCGCCGTCATCGTGGCCGCCAAGTCGGCGCTGTCCCACTGAGGAGCCGGGGCGCCCGGGCGCGCCCATCCGTGTGCACACCGCAGCCCGCGGCACCGCGTGCCCGTCATCCGGGGCGGCGTGGTCCATGCTGTTCACCCGGAACGGGTGTGGGTCGGGCAGGAGGCAGGGATGGACGCGACGGGCTCCGCACCCGGCAGCACCCCGCCGGCCGGACCCCCGTCCCCCGGGACCGCGGCACCCCGGCGCATCCGGCGGGGCCGGGCGGCGCTGGTCGTGGCCCTGCGGTGCGTGACCACGGTCACGATCCTCGTCGCCGCGTACTTCCTGCTGCCCTTCACCCGGCGCAACGTCGACGCCACCAACCTCACCCTCGGGCTGAGCGCGGTCACGGCCGTCTTCGCCCTGCAGATCCGGTCGATCGCCCGCTCCGACCACCCGAGGCTGAGGGCGGTCGAGGCGCTCGCGACCACGATGCCGCTGTTCCTGCTGCTGTACTCGACGACGTACTACCTCCTCCAGGAGTCCTCGCCCGGCAGCTTCAGCGAGTCCCTCACCCGTACCGACGCCCTGTACTTCACCCTCACCGTCTTCAGCACCGTCGGCTTCGGGGACATCGTGCCCCTCACCGAGTCCGCGCGGGTGGTGGTGATGACGCAGATGGTGGTCAACGTCCTGGCGCTCGGCGTGGCCACGCGGATCCTGTTCGGCGCGGTGGAGTCGGCCGTCCGGCGCCAGACCTCCGGCACCCGGGACCGGGGCTAGCGTCCGGGGGCGGAGCCGGCACCGGGCCCCGAATCACCCGTCACGGGTGAAGGCACCGTCACCCCGCGCACCGATCCTGAAGACGATCGGCGGGGGCCGCCCCGCCCGCACATCGCTGTGCTGGAAGAAGGAGGCGCACGATGGAGAGCCAGCTCCTCGCCTACGACTACCCCCTGTTGGGTGCGTTCTGGACGGTCCTGTGGATCTTCCTGTGGGTGCTGTGGTTCATGTTGCTGTTCCGCATCATCATCGACATCTTCCGGGACGACGGAATGGGCGGATGGGGAAAGGCCGGCTGGCTGATCTTCGTGGTGTTCCTGCCCTTCCTCGGCGTCCTGGTCTACATCATCGCCCGCGGCAAGGGCATGGGAGCCCGCGAGATCAAGCACGTCCAGGAGCAGCGGGCCGACATGGACGCCTACATCCGCGAGACGGCCGGCGGATCCCGCAGCCACGTCGACGAACTGGCCAAGCTGTCGCAGCTCCGGGCCAACGGGGACATCACAGACGCCGAGTACGAGCGGGCCAAGGAGAAGATCCTGCGCTAGCGCGCGCCCCTCGGACCGGCCGGCCGGGCCCCAGGCACCGGCCCGTGAACAAGAAGGGTCACCATGGCACACACACCGACCACGCCACGCGGCCATTCCGACACGACCCTGGCGGCCGCCGGAGGACTGGTGGTATTCGCCGCCGTGATGCTGATCATCACCGGAGTGCTCGGGATCTGCCGCGGCATCATGGGCATCGTCGAGGACGAGGTGTTCGTCCACACGCCGAACTACGTCTTCCAGTTCGACCTGACCACCTGGGGATGGCTGCACCTGATCTTCGGCATCATCGCCGTCCTCGTGGGGCTCGCCCTCTTCAAGGCCCCCCTGTGGGCGCGGATCGCGGGGATCGCCATCGCGGCCCTCGTCATCCTCGTGAACTTCCTGTCCCTGCCCTACTACCCGTTCTGGGCGATCATCTCCATCGCCCTCAGCGGCTTCATCATCTGGGCGCTGTGCATCATCTCCCCGGAGGACATGCAGACGGGGCCCTGAGCCCCGGCCGGGGCGGTGCCCACACCCCACACCACCGCCCTCCCCTCCCCCGCGCCCCAGGGCGCCGGACGCCGGTACGCGGCCGGCCGCGTACCGGCGCCGCGCGTTGAAAGGGGGTCACCCCTGGGGGGCGGGGGCCCCGCCGGGTGAACGGGGCTGGACGGTAGGGATCCGGTGGGTGAAGAACAGTGCGAGGAGCGCGGTGACGGCGAGGATCCCGAGCGCGGCGCGCAGACCGTCGAGCCGCGCCTTGGCATTGGCCTCCAGGGCCGCCTCGGACACCTGGGGACTCGCGCCCGCCTGGTCCAGGGCGGCCTTGAGGTCGGCGTCGGAGAGGAAGGGGACCCCGCTCTGGAGCTGGGCGGACGCCTGGGTCTTGACCGTGTCCGGGACCGCCGGGTTCTGCTCGATGCTGGTGAGGAACGAGGTCGTGAGCACCGCGAGCATGACCGAACCGGCGAGCGCCGTCCCGATCGAGGCACCGAGGTTGGTCACGGAGTTCTGCACGCCGCCGACCTCGGCGCTCCGCTCGTTCGGCACGGCGGACACGGTCACCGAACCCAGCTGGGAGGCCAGCGCGCCCATGCCGAGGCCGATCAGCAGCAGCGGGAGGGTCACGATCTCGGGGCCCGCGTCGAGGTCGAGGGCGGCCATCAGGACCACCGCTCCGGCAAGCAGCGCCAGGACGCCGAGGCGCACCACCCGGCGCGGTGAGGCGTTCGGCAGCAGTTTCGGGATCAGGACCGCCGCGGCCATCAACGTCACCGACAGCGGCAGGATGTGCACCCCGGTGGACAGGGCCGACAGGCCGAGCGCGACCGACAGGTACAGCGGGACGAGGAAGAACACCCCCATCTGCACCAGGTACTGGAAGAAGAACATCGTCAGCCCCCCGGTCAGCTGCCGGTTGCCCATCAGGCCCGGGTCCACGAGGGGCTCCCGGCCGCTCCGGGCGACGCGGCGCTCCCAGCCGAGGAAGACCCAGACCAGGAACAGACCGGCCCCGATCAGCCACGCCGCCGGCGAGATCCCGAGCCAGGAGGGCCCGTCGGCCTTCGGCAGGAACCAGCCCCACACCCCGGACCGCAGCACGCCGAAGACGAAGAGGCCCAGGCCGAGGACGGACAGCAGGGCGCCGACGAGGTCGATGGAGGGCCGGGCCTCGGCCGGGGCGTCGGCCACGCGCCGGGAGAGCAGCAGGATGACGATCACGAGGACCACCTCGCCGGCGAAGACCCAGCGCCACGAGAAGTAGGTCGTCGCCAGCCCTCCGATCAGCGGCCCGACGGCGATCGCGACGGCACCGGCCGCGGTGACCAGGCCGTACGCGGCAGGCCGCCGTTCGGGGGCGAAGTTCTGGGCGACCAGGGCCACGATGGCGGGCAGGATCAGGGCCGCCCCGATGCCCTCCAGGAACGACCAGCCGAGCAGCAGCACGGTCAGGTTCGGGGCGATCGCGGTCGTGAACGACCCGCAGCCGTACACCACGCCGCCGATCATGAACGCCCGCTTGCGGCCGATCAGCGCCCCGACCTTCCCGCCGGGGATCATGAACATCGCCATGACGAGGGTGTAGGCGGTGATGGCGCCCTGGATCCCCGTCACCGTCGAGCCCACGTCCTGCGCGACGGTCGCGATGGAGACGTTCATGACCGAACTGTCCAAGGCCATCAGGAACTGCGCGGACGCGAGCGCCAGCAGGGTGGTCCGAGGGGACGTCGGACGCGGTGGGGTGCCTCCGGAAGCCATGCGGGCCAGCATCCCAGCCACCCGCGGCCGCCCGGCGGCGACGCGCCCGCGCCGGCCCTCGGGCCCCCGCCGACGGCCCTGGGCCCCCATCGGCCCGGAAACGGACCAAGGCCGTACCGGATGATTCCGATACGGCCTCTGACCTGCGTACTCGCAAGTCGGGACGACAGGATTTGAACCTGCGACCCCTTGACCCCCAGTCAAGTGCGCTACCAAGCTGCGCCACGTCCCGATGCCGCTGACCTGGGGTTTCCCCCGGCTGAACCGGCATGAGAACCATACCGCACTTCCACGGGTGGTCGCGCGCACCTTTCCCCGGACGGCCGGATCCGGCGGCCGGACGGCGGACGCTTGACCTCAAGTCCACTTGAGGTCACATGGTTCCTGTATGACACACGCAACCGCGGAGGACGTCTTCCGCTACGAGGACCTGGGCCGCCTGATGGCCCTCATGACCGGGGACGAGAAGCACGGACCCGCCGCCACCTCCACCCTGGACGTGCTGTGGGTGCTGTACGACCGCGTGCTGCGGGTCGGGCCCGCGAGCGCCGAGGAGCCCGGACGGGACCGGTTCCTCCTGTCGAAGGGGCACGGGCCCATGGCCTACTACGCCGTGCTCGCCGCCAAGGGGTTCTTCCCCGTGGACTGGCTGCCCGGCTTCGGCACCTTCGACTCCCCCCTCGGCCACCACCCCGACCGTGTGCTGGTGCCCGGCGTGGAGATCGCCAGCGGCTCCCTCGGGCACGGCCTGCCGCTCGCCGTCGGCAGTGCGCTCGGGCTGCGGGCACAGGGGCTCGACGACCCCGCCGTGTGGGTGCTGATCGGGGACGCGGAGCTCGACGAGGGCAGCAACCACGAGGCCATCGCCTACGCGGGCTCGGCGGGCCTGGAGGCCCTGCACGCCGTGGTCGTCGACAACGACTCGGCCACCCACGGCTGGCCCGGCGGGATCGCCTCCCGCTTCGAGGCGGCGGGCTGGAGCACCGCCACCGTCGACGGGCGCGACCACGCGGCGCTGCACGCCGCCTTCACCGCACCTCATCCGGGCCGGCCGCACGCCGTCGTCGCCCGCGTCGAGAAGAAGTTCTGAGGGGGATGGGATCCATGGACACCATGCGGGAGCGGTTCGTCTCGGTCACGTCGGAGGTGCTCGACGAGGACTTCCGGCTGGCGCTCGTGCTCGCCGAGATCACCATGGACGGGTTCCGGCCCGCGCAGCGGCGCCATCCCGACCGCGTGATCAACGTCGGGATCCGGGAGCAGCTGCTCGTGGGCGTGGGCGGCGGCCTGGCCCTGACCGGGATGCGGCCGGTGGTGCACACCTTCGCCAGCTTCCTGGTGGAGCGGCCGTTCGAGCAGGTCAAGCTGGACTTCGGGCACCAGGGCACGGGCGGGGTCCTGGTCAGCTCCAGCGCGAGCTACGACTGGCCGGCCGGCGGGTACACCCACATGGCCCCGGGGGACGTGGCCCTGCTGGACACCCTCGACGGCTGGACCGTACACGTGCCCGGCCACCCCGACGAGGCGGAGGCCCTGCTGCGGCACGCGTACGCCGCCGGGGACGACCGGGTCTACGTCCGGCTCTCCCAGATGTCGAACGCCGCCCCGCGCCCGGCGGACGGCCGCCCGCGCTTCGAGACCGTGCGGGAGGGGCGCGCGGGCGTGGTCCTCGCCGTCGGCCCGATGCTGGACCACGTCCTCGACGCCACCGAGGGCCTCGACGTCACGGTGCTGTACGCCGCCACCGTGCGCCCCTTCGACGACGCCGGCCTGCGCGCCGCCGCCGGGCGGGCCTCGGCCGACGTGGTCCTGGTGGAGCCGTACCTCGCCGGCACCTCCGCGACGGCCGCCGGGCAGGCGCTGCTCGACGTCCCGCACCGGGTGCTGCCGCTGGGGGTGGGGCGCGCCGAGCTGCGCCGGTTCGGGACGATCGCGGAGCACACCGCCGCCCACGGGCTGGACGCCGGCTCGCTGCGGCAGCGGATCACGGCCTTCCTGCGCTGAGCGGGCGCCCCGGGGCGGGGTGTTCAGGCGGGGAGGTCCCCGGGCTCCTGGAGCAGCTCCACGAGCTCCATGGCGAGGGCCTTGACCGTGGTCAGGCCCGCCAGCCCCCACCGCCGGGGCACCACGTCCACCGCGCACACCGTGCCGAGGACGATGCCCCGCCGGTCGGTGAGCGGCGCCCCCAGGTAGGAGCGGACGCCGCTGCCGTCCACGACGGCGTTGCCCGCGAAGCGGGCGAAGTCCCGTACGTCCTCCAGGACCAGGGCCCGGCGGCGCACCACCACGTGGGGGCAGTAGCCGTGGTCGCGGGGCAGCACCCGCGCCGGGTAGGCGCTCGGCGCCGCGTGCGGCCCGTGGTGCAGTCCGGCGAAGAACTGGCGGTCTTCGCCGACGAAGTTGACGCCCGCGTACGGGGCGTCGAGGGTCTGGGCGACGCGGCGGGCGAAGGCGTCGAGCTCGGCGTCCGCCCGCTGGCCCAGGTTCATCTCGCGCAGCCGGACGGCCCGCGCGGGAGCCTCCCGGTCCACGGGGGTGAGCAGCAGGTGGCCGGTCGATTCGTAGCGGTTCACGGTGGTTCCCCCGGTGTGAAGTGGTGTGCGTACGGATGCTGTGCTGCCGGACCCGCCTCCGCGGCGCGCGGGCCGCCGGACAGCAGGTGGTGGACGAGGGCGGCGAGCGTGCCCGTCCCGGAGCCGGTGAGGCGCGCGTCGCAGCGGACGACGGGCACCCGGGGCCCGAGCCCCACCGCCCGGCGGACCTCCTCGACGGTGTAGCGGTGGCCGCCGTCGAACTCGTTGACGGCCAGGACGAAGCCGATGCCGCGCCGTTCGAAGAAGTCCACGGCGGGGAAGCAGTCGGCGAGGCGCCGGGTGTCGACGAGGACGACGGCGCCGAGCGCGCCCGCGCAGAGCTCCTCCCACAGGAACCAGAAGCGCTGCTGGCCGGGCGTGCCGAACAGGTAGAGGATGTGCCGGTCGTCGAGGGTGAGGCGGCCGAAGTCCAGGGCCACCGTGGTCGCCGTCTTGGCCTCCACCCCGTCGAGCGCGTCGGCGGCCCCGCTCAGCCCGCTCAGCAGTTCCTCCGTGCAGAGCGGCTCGATCTCGCTGACCGCGCCCACGAAGGTGGTCTTGCCCGCCCCGAACCCGCCCGCGACCAGGATCTTCAGGGTCGCGGGCAGGACCGGGGCCTCAGAGCCGTCGGCGCAGGCCATCGAGCACCGCCCTCAGCAGGCACTGGTCGTCGGCGGCGAAGGATCCGCCGCCGCCCGGGAACCGCGGTGCCTGCGCCCGTACGGCCCCGAACCCCATCAGGTCGGACAGCAGGACCTTGACCACTCCCGCCGGGAGCCGCAGGTGGCCGGCCACCTCGGCGACCGTCACCGCCGGCGCGGCCGTGCAGCAGCGCAGGGCGAGGGTGTGGTCGGCGCCGAGCGGGACCCTGGGCCGGACCCCGGTGGCGCTCACCAGGGACAGCAGGTCGAGGGCGACGGCGGGCCGCGTGCGGCCCCCGCTGGCCGTGTACGGGCGCATCACCCGGCCGGCCGAGTCGTCGAGCCAGGGCGTGTCGCGCAGTGCCCCGGACCCGGTTCCGTGAGCCCCCCCGGCCCAGACCCTCATCGCCCGGCGCCGGTGTCGGCGCCGGGACGGCGGGGCGGGGCCGCCAGGTACGGCCGTACGCTCTTGACCAGCATCGCCATCTCGTAGCCGAGGACCCCCGCGTCGGCCTCCCGGTCGGCGAGGACGGCCAGGCAGGTGCCGGAGCCGGCCGCGGAGACGAAGACGAGCGCGGTGTCGAGCTCGACGACGACCTGGCGGACCTCCGCGCCGTCGCCGAAGCGGGCGCCGGCGCTGCGGCCGAGGGAGTACAGGCCGGAGGCGAGGGCCGCCATGTGGTCGGCGCTGTCGGGGTCCAGGCCGTGCACGCAGGTGACGAGCCCGTCGTTGGTCAGCAGCACCGCGGCGCGCGTGTACGGGACGCGCTGGACCAGTCCGCCGAGCAGCCAGTCGAGATCCGAGAGGCTGCCTGTCTTCGTCTGCGTCGCCACTTCGCCGGCCATGGGGGTGTGCTCCTCGCTGGGGTTGGTGCGGGTGTTCGGTCGGGGGGTCATGTCTGCCGCTCCGACGACCGGGCGAGGCCGAAGCCCCGCTGGAAGGCCGCCATCAGGCCGGGGTCGTGCACGGGCGGTTCGGCGTCCCCGCCGGCCCGGCGGGGGGCGGGGGCCTCGCGCAGCTGCGGCGCGAGGTGCGTCTGGGCCAGGCGCCGGGGCAGCGGCGGACGGTCGTCGCGGTCCCCCCGTGCGGCGGGCACCCGGTGCGGGAGGGCGAGGGGGTACCCGTCGTCCGCGTCGGCGCCCCGCGCCCACACCGGCCCCCGGCCGGCCTCCGCGCGCCCGGCCGGGGCGGCGAGCCCCTCCGGGGAGGCCGGGACCAGGCCGAGTTCCAGGGCGTGGACGGGGCCGGCGGCGGGGGCGGCGAGGAGGGCGGGCTCCACCGGCGCCGGCGAGCCGACCGGGGTGGGCGCGGCCGGGGCGGGGGCGGCCGGGGCGGTGAGGCGGGCCGGTTCCGGGTGCGGGGTCGTCTCGGCGGTGCCCCAGGAGGTGGGGCGGGAGCCGTCCAGGGCGTCGGCGGCGTTCGGGGCCTCCGCGCCCAACAGGCCCTGGGGCAGGACGAGGACGGCGAGGACGCCGCCGTAGATGTTGGTCTTCAGCTCGACGGCGATCCCGTGCCGCCGGGCCAGCGCCGAGACCACGAACAGGCCGATCCGCCCGTCGGCCAGCAGGTGACGCACGCTGACCTGGTCGGGGTCGCCCAGCAGGGTGTTCATCCGGTTCTGCTCCTGCGGCGGCATGCCCAGCCCGCGGTCCTCCACCTCCACCGCGATCCCGGAGGTGACCCGCTCGGCCCGCACCACCACGTCGGTGTCGGGAGCGGAGAACACCGTGGCGTTCTCGACGAGTTCGGCCAGCAGGTGCACCACGTCGGCGACGGCGTGCCCGCGCACGGTGCCGCCCGCGGGGGGCACCACCTTCACGCGCGTGTACTGCTCCACCTCGGCGACCGAGGAGCGCAGCACCTCGCTCAGGTCGATCGGCCGCGTCCACTGGCGCCGGGACGCGGCGCCGCCCAGCACCGCGAGGTTCTCGGCGTGCCGGCGGATGCGGGTGGCGAGGTGGTCGACGTGGAAGAGCTCCTTGAGCAGGTCGGGGTCCTCGACCGTGTCCTCCAGCTCGTCGAGGAGCGAGATCTCGCGGTGCACCAGCGACTGAAGGCGGCGCGCGAGGTTGACGAAGACCTCGACCTTGCGGTCGCTGTCGCTCGGCGCGGCCGGCGCCGCGAGCCGCAGGAGCGTCGCGTGCGCCTGCTCGCGGGCGCCGCGCAGCTCCTGCGCGAGCAGCCAGAACTCGTCCACTCCGGCCGGGCCGGCCTCCGGCGGCGGGGCGACCCGGGCCGCCCGCACGGGACGCCCCGGCTGCTCCCCCCGCTCCAGGCGCTCGGCGGCCGTGCGCAGCTCCTGGCGGCCGCGCATGCTGGAGCGCCGCAGCGCCTCGCACCGGTCCCGCACGGCCTTGGCGCCGCGCCGGGCGCCGAGCAGGGCGGCGGCCAGGGCCCCCACGGCCAGCAGGGCGCAGCCCGCGAGGACCGGCCACAGCTGCGCGTCGCGCTCCCCCGCTCCCCCGCCGAGCTGCAGGGTGAAGATCACCGCGGCGGTGCCGCTGAGCCCGGCGGCGAGCGTGGGCAGGACGGCGGCGCGGACCAGCTGGGGGCCTATCTGCCGGCCGGGGCCCGTGGCGGCGTGTCTCGACGGGGCGTGGCGGGCGGCGCGGAGTCCGGACATCGGCGTCCTCGGTACGTGGGGCCCGGCCCCCGGTTCCAGTTCCCGGGGTCCGGTGTTGATCACCGGATACCCACGCTAGACCGCACGCTCCCGCGGCCGTTGCCCAGTTGGGGAACTTCGCGGGGGTGCTTCCCGCTCCCGATGGAGCGCTCGCACGACAGCCCGAATGCGCCGGGAGCGCGTACGCCCGTGCAGGTCGGGGCGTACGCGCTCCCGGACTGCGGGGGCCGCGGCGGCGTCGTGCTAGGAGCCCACGGCCTCCGGCTCGCCGAGTCCGGCCGAGGGTGCCGGGGCGGGCTCGGAGGCGCCCGTCGCGGCGGGGGCCGGGCCGGCGGCGGAGGTCGCGGCGCCCGTGACGAAGGGACGCCACCAGGCCTCGGCCGGGGCGTCGGCCGCGCCCGGCTCGAAGGGCTGGCCCGGGATCGGCAGGGCGACGGCCGCCCCGGCCGCCCCGGCGGCGGCGAGCGTGCCCTCGCCGGGCTCGTCCCACGGGTGGGGGGCCAGGTTGAAGGTGCCCCAGTGGATCGGCAGCATGGTGCCCGCCGGGACGCCGCCCTGGAGGTCGAGGTGGGCCCGCATGCCCTCCTCGGGCGTCATGTGGATGTCGGGCCAGTACTCCGAGTAGGCACCGATCTGGATC
The DNA here is from genome assembly GCF_040701585.1 of Streptomyces sp. NPDC093801. NCBI lineage: Bacteria > Bacillati > Actinomycetota > Actinomycetes > Kitasatosporales > Streptomycetaceae > Streptomyces > Streptomyces sp. NPDC093801. The sequence continues at coordinate 153,548 of NZ_JBFBDP010000020.1, forward strand.
ATCGTGGCGTCGAAGGGGCCGTGCTCGGCGCCGATCTCCTCGAATCCGGGGAAGTAGCCGGTGTCCCCGCTGTGGAAGATCCGGTGCTCCTCGCCCGCGACCACCCAGGAGGCCCACAGGGTGAACTGCTGGTTGCGCAGGCCGCGCCCGCAGAAGTGGCGGGCCGGGGTGGCGGTGAGCGAGAGGCCGGCGACCTCGGTGGACTCGTTCCAGTCCAGCTCCCGCAGCCGGCTCGCCGGCACGCCCCAGTGCTCCAGGTGCGCGCCGACACCCAGCGGGACGGCGAAGACCGTGTCGGTGCCGGCCAGCGCCTTGATGGTGGGCAGGTCCAGGTGGTCGTAGTGGTCGTGGGAGATGACCACGACGTCGACCTCGCCGAGCGAGGCCAGCGGCACCGGTACGGGGTGCAGGCGCTTGGGCCCCGCGAAGGGGAAGGGGGAGCAGCGCTCGCCCCAGACGGGGTCGAAGAGGACCCGGCGGCCGTCGATCTCGGCGAGCACGCTGGAGTGCCCCATCCAGGTCAGGCGCAGCCCGCTGACGGGGGGCTTGGCCAGCTCGGCGAGGGTGGTGGGGTAGACGGGGATCGGCGCGCCGGGGTTGCGCCGGATCCGCTGCTCCTTGTGGAAGTAGATCTTGGCGAACTCCAGCATCGAGCCGGAAGGCCTGGTCCGGGCCCCCACCGGGTTCTGGAAGACGCCGTCGGCGAAGTGGGGCGAGCGCAGGATGCGCTCCAGCCGCGCGCCGGACGGGTCCGCGCCGAAGGCTTCGGGCCGCAGGGCGCGCAGCCGGGGACGCAGGGGAAGGGAGCCGGTCAAGGCGCCTCCTGGGTAGTGCGGGCGGGGTGGGACGGGCGTACGCCCCGACCATCCCAACGCGCACCGGCTTCCCAGGATTCCGCCCGGCCGCGTCCCGGCGGCCCGCCCGGTCCCGCGGCGGGCCCCGCGCGGGGGACCCGCGGCGGGCCCGGCCGGGTGCCGGGCCCGGCCGTGCGGGCTACAGCGGGAGCAGGTCCGGGCGCTTGGCCTCGACGTTGTCGCCGGAGGACTCCCCGCGCAGCCGGCGCCCGATCCAGGGCACGAGGTGCTCGCGGGCCCACTGGATGTTGTCCCGGGTGACGTCCACGGAGCCGCGCGGCGCGGCCGGCGGCCAGGGCTGGTCCGGGTCGGCCGGGACCTCGTAGCCGAGGACCTGCGCGGCGCGCAGCGCGACGCGGGTGTGGCCCTCGGGCGAGAGGTGGAGGCGGTCGCCGTCCCAGGCCCGGCGGTCCTGTACGGTCTTCAGCGACCAGAGGTCGAGCACCGGGCAGCCGTAGCGGTCGGCGATGGCGCGCACATGGACGTTGTACGTCGCGATCTTGCCCCTCAGGTGCTTGAGGACCGGCACGCCCCGGGTGTCGAAGCCGGTGGTGATCATGACGAGGCCCACGGCACCGGCGAGGTCGGCCACGGCCGCCTCGAACCGGGCCGCCACGTCGTCGGGGTCGCTGCCGGGCCGGATGATGTCGTTGCCGCCCGCACAGAAGGAGACGAGGTCGGGGGCCAGTTCCTTGGCCCGGGGAACCTGCTCCTCCACGATCTGGTCGAGTATTTTGCCCCGTACCGCCAGGTTCGCGTACCGGAAGTCGTGCTCGTCGCGCTGATCCGCCAGGAGCACGGCGAAGCGGTCCGCCCAGCCGAGATACGAATCCCCGGGTCCCGGGTCCCCCACGCCTTCGGTGAAGCTGTCCCCGATCGCCGCGTACGAGCCGATGGTCTTGAGTGTCGTCTTCGTCGCTGCCACGGGAACCCATCCTTCACCCCCGTCGCCAACCTACGCCAACGTAATGAGGGGTTGACGGACCGTGATCTATACCACCCGGGGGATAAGGAATAAGTACACACGGGGCCGGGACCCCCCCTCGGGTCCCGGCCCCGTGCGCGTCGGCGCTCCGCCGCGGGGGTCGTCAGACGTTGACGCCCTTGGAGCGGAGGTAGGCCAGCGGGTCGATGTCGGAGCCGTACGACGGACCCGTGCGGATCTCGAAGTGCAGGTGCGGACCGGTCACGTTGCCGGTGGCGCCGGAGAGCCCGATGGCCTGGCCGGCGCTGACCGCCTGCCCCGTCGAGACGTTCAGCTGGGAGAGGTGGCCGTACTGGGAGTACTTGCCGTCCGCGTGCCGGATGACGACCTCGTTGCCGTACGCACCTCCCCAGCCTGCGGAAACCACGGTGCCCGCGCCGACGGCCCGCACGGTGGTGCCGGTGCTCGCGATGAAGTCGACGCCGGTGTGGTACCCGGAGGACCACATGGCGCCGGGCGTGCGGTACTGGGTGGAGATGCCGCCGCTGACGGGGGCGACGAACCCGGCGGCGCTCGCGGGCGCGGACTGCGCGGCGGGCGCGGACTGGTTCATTCCACGGGAGGGGGCGGCGGAGCCCTTCGGCTCGGCCGCTGCCGCGGCCTGCTCCGCGCCCGATCCGGCGGCGGAGCCGTCGGCCGGAGCGGCGTCGGCCGCACCCTCGTCGGCCGCCGGAGCACCGCTGGAGGACTCCTCGGCCGGCGCCTCAGGCGCCTTCGCGGCAGGGGCCGCGCCCTGCCCGTCGAGGGTCAGGCGCAGGCCCGGGTGGATGAGGGACGGGTCCTCGCCGACGGCCTCCCGGTTGTCGGCGTACAGCCGCTCCCAGCCGCCGGACAGCCCGCGCTCGGCGGCGATCGCCGAGAGGCAGTCGCCCGGCACGACGGTGTAGACGGCGGGGGCGGCGGCGGGCGCGGCCGCCCGGAACGCCGCCGGGGCCTGGGCGGGCGCCGCGGCCGGGGCCACGGCGGCCGGGGCGGCCGCGTGGGCGCCGGCGGCACCCACGAGCGGCAGCGCGAGGACCGCGCCACCCGTCCCGGCGAAGGCGATCCCCCGGGATATGGAACGGGACTTCGGACGGCGGTGCTTACCCTTTCCGGGCATGGCGAATTCCTCTCCGGCGCCTGCGAGGTGAGCTGTCGGGTTCGGACTGGAGATGTCCGGCCGCACGGGAACGTCCGCGGAAGCGGATCACCGGAACGGCTTCACCCCGAGCCGTACCGGAATGGGTCCGGAACGGCGGCCTGCATGGTTCCCCCGCTCCTGCCGCGTGCGTGGTTGGTCGGGTGCGGTTTCCGGGAGGCGGCAGGATGAGGCGGTCCACCCGGATCGCTCGCGAAGGTAATCCAGCGGGACGGCGGCCAACAAGCCGCGAATTCCCTGACGCAATAGCAGGTATGAGGGATCAACGGAATTCCGGTCACCCTGCGTCCATTCCGGACCCGCAACGGCCGCCCCGGCAAAGGAATTCCGATTTCGCGATCAGGCACGCTCGGTCACCGTATGATCTGGCTCACGGGGTTCGGCCCGATCTCACGTCCACCTACGGCAAGTTGGTCCTAACCAGAGCAATTCGGACACGCGGCAGCACGCGGAGGAGAACACGTGACCCAGCAGATACCTCAGGACCTCCCGGCACGGGACGAGCGCACGTCCGAGATGACCGGAGTGCGCAATTTCCGCGATGTGGGCGGTTTGCCGACCACGGACGGACGGAGGGTCAGGTCGGGACGACTCTACCGAAGCGGACATCTGGCACATGCCACCGAAACCGATGCGGCGTTCCTCGCCTCGCTCGGCCTGCACACGGTCTTCGACTTCCGCAACGGCGCCGACCGGGCCACGGAGGGCCCGGACGTGGCGCTGCCGGGCGTGCGCAACGTGAACATCCCCCTCTCGGACCCGGCCGACGGCGGACAGTTCTGGAAGACGGTCCGCGAAGGCGACCTCGACCGGCTCCGCGGCCTCCTGGGCGGGGGCAGGGCGGCCGCCCGCATGGCGGAGTCGTACCGCGAGATGATCCGCGACCGCACCGCCGAGCACGGCCGGGTGCTGCACGCGCTCGCCGAGGACAGCGTCCCGGCCCTGCTGCACTGCGCGGCGGGCAAGGACCGGGCGGGCCTGTCGATCGCCGTCACCCTGCTCGCGCTCGGCGTCGACCGTGAGGCGATCGTGGCGGACTACCTGGAGTCGAACGCCCCGCACAACCGCTACCGGCTCCAGCGCGCCGACGACACGCCCGAGACCCGGTCCCCCGAGGTGACCGGGCTGCTGGCGCCGCTGTTCGACGCCCGCGCCGAGTACCTGGTGGCCGCCTACGAGACCATCGACACGCACTGGGGCGGGATCGAGCGCTACCTCGCCGTGGGCCTCGGGCTCGCCCCGCAGACGCGGGAGCGGCTGCGGGACCGGCTGCTGGACTGACGCGCCCCGGGGCCGGGCGCGGCGGGCACACCGCCGCGCCCGGGCCGGGGCCCAGGGCCGGTCGTCGAAGTCCCGTCGTCGTCCGCAGGGCGGGGCGGACGGGAGTGTGACGACAGGCCCTAGCGGTCCGCCACGGCCTGCTTCACCAGGGTCCGGCCGAAGTCCCACATCAGCGAGCCGCCGCCGTGCGCCTCGTCCATGACCTCCCGGAAGGCGCCGACGAACCGGTCCACGTCCGCCTCGTCCACGATCAGCGGCGGAATGAGCTTGATGACCTCCAGGTGGTCCCCCGAGACCTGGGTGAGGATCCGGTGCCGGTTCAGCAGCGGGACCACGACCATCTGCGCGAACAGCCCCTTGCGGGCCGCCTGGAGCATCGTCCAGCGGCTGCGCAGCCCCAGCGAGGACGGCCGGCCGAACTCGATGCCGATCATCAGCCCGCGGCCCCGCACCTCGTGCAGCATCTCGTACGCGCCGACGAGCGCGGCCAGCCGCCCGCGCAGCAGGTCGCCCATGGCGCGGGCGTTGGCCACGACCCCCTCGTCCTCCATGACGTGGAGGACCGCCAGCCCCGCCGCCATCGCCTGGGCGTTGGAGCCGAAGCTCGCGGAGTGCACCAGCACCCGGTCCATGGACGAGTAGACGCGCCGGAAGATCCAGTCCTTGCCCAGGGTCGCGCCGACGGGCACGTAGCCGCCGGAGAGGGCCTTGGCCACGCACACCAGGTCCGGCTCCACGCCCGGTTCGTTCTGGTACGCGTAGAAGTCCCCGGTCCGGCCGAGGCCGGTCTGCACCTCGTCGGCGATCAGGAGCGCCTTGTGCCGGTGCAGGAGCTCCTGGGCGGCGCGCAGGAATCCCGGCGGGGCGGCGTGCACCCCCTTGCCCTGGATCGGCTCGACGACGAAGGCGGCCACGTCGCCGCGGCGCAGCTCGCGCTCCAGGGCGCCCAGGTCCCCCAGCGCGATCCTGGTGTCCGGCAGCAGCGGGGCGAAGCCGTCGCGGAAGCCGCCCTCCCCGTTGACCGACAGGGAGCCCGTGGTGAGCCCGTGGAAGGCGTGGTCGCAGTAGAGGATCCTGGGCCGGCCGGTGGCGTAGCGGGCGAACTTCAGGGCGGTCTCGACCGCCTCGGTGCCGCTGTTGCCGAAGAAGACCCGGTCCAGGTGGGGGCTGTGGGAGAGCAGCTTCTCCGCCAGCAGCCCGGGCAGCGGCTGGCAGTCGAAGCGGGTCAGGTCGGCGAGCCCGGCGTCCAGGACCTCGTGCAGGGCCCGCCGGACCACGGGGTGGTGGCGGCCCAGGCCCATCACCCCGAAGCCGGCGAGCATGTCGAGGTAGTCGTTGCCCTCGGCGTCCCAGAAGTGGGCGCCCTCGGCACGCACGTAGACCTTGTCGAAGCCGATGGTGCGCAGCATGCGGGGCAGCTGGTGGTTGAGGTGGCGGGCGTGCAGCTCGTAGCGTTCCCCGCCGCGCTCGGCCAGCAGCGCGGCGAGGTCGAAGCCCCCGCCCGCGCCCGCCGCCGCTCCTGCCTGCGGCGCCGTCATGCCGACGCGTCCCGGTTCCCGGCGACCGTCTCGCGGGCCGCGCGCAGGGACTCCTTGAGGGAGCCCATGGTGGCGAGGACGGCGGTGGGCTCGTAGCCGCAGTGCGCCATGCAGTTGGCGCAGCGCGGGTCCTTTCCGCGGCCGTACTTGCTCCAGTCGGTGTCGTTCACCAGTTGCCGGTAGGTGGGCACGTATCCGTCGCTCATCAGATAGCAGGGGCGCTGCCAGCCGAAGAGCGAGTAATTCGGAATGGCCCAGGCCGTGCAGGGGAAATCGGCCTTTCCTTCGAGGAAGTCCAGGAAGAGCGGGGAGTGGTTGAGCCGCCAGCGGCGCCGGTTTCCGCCCGCGAAGGCCTTCTTGAACAGTTCGCGGGTCTGTTCGACGCCCAGGAAGTGTTCCTGGTCGGGGGCCTTCTCGTAGGCATAGGCGGGCGAGATCATCATCTCGTCGACCTGGAGGTCGTCATTGAGGTAGTTCAGCACCTCGATGACGGTCTGCGGGGTGTCGGTGTTGAAGAAGGTGGAGTTGGTGGTCACCCGGAATCCGCGCCGCTTGGCCTCCTTGATGGCGGCGACGGCCTCGTCGAAGACCCCTTCCTTGGCCACGGATTCGTCGTGGCGTTCACGCAGCCCGTCGATGTGCACGGCGAAGGCGAAGTACGGGGACGGCGTGAACTTCTCGATCTTCTTGCGGAGCAGCAGGGCGTTGGTGCAGAGGAAGACGTACTTCCGCCGGGCCACCAGCTGCCGCACGATCTCGTCGATCTGGGGGTGCATCAGGGGCTCTCCGCCCGCGATGGACACCATGGGCGCGCCGGACTCCAGGACGGCGCCGACCGCCTGGGCGACGGGCATGCGCTGCTTGAGCACCCCGGCCGGGTGCTGGATCTTCCCGCACCCCTCGCAGGCCAGGTTGCAGGCGTAGAGCGGCTCCAGCTCGACGATCAGCGGGAACTTCTCGCGCCTGCGGAGCTTCTGTTCGAGAAGATAGGTCCCGACCCTGATGGACTGTCGCAGCGGCATGGCCATCTGGTTCACCTCCTGGGAAGCAGCAACGAACGGTGCCAGTCATGGAAAGCGGGTAGTACGGAACGCAACACACGGAAGGCAGATATTCCACCGCGTACCGTGCCGATACGGACGAGCTCGTGCTCCGGAGCGTCCACGATCACCCGGACGGCCGCGACCGGGCGGCCCGCCCGGGAGGCGGTCCACAGGGTGGCCGCCGACTCCATGTCGACCGCGACGGCGCCGGCGGCGCGCAGCCGGTCGCGCTCCTGGCCGCGGACGACGTGGTCGGATCCGGTCAGTGTGCCGGTGTGCACGGTCCGCCCGGGGACGGCGCGGGCCAGTGCCTCGGCGAGCAGGGCGGCACCGGTGCAGGGGACCGTCCCCCGGGGGTCGCGGGTCTCCTCGGCGACCACCAGGTCCCCGGGGTTCATGCCGGGGACCAGTCCGGCGCAGAAGCCGGTGGCCAGGACGGCGGCCCCCGCCATCCCGGGGCGCTCCAGGGCCCGGGCCACGGCCCGGTCGGCCGCGCGCGGGCCCATGCCGGTCCGCAGCACCGCCGCGCCGGCGGCCCGGCCCGCGCCGCCGAGGGCCGCCCGCTCGATGCGCAGGGCGCAGGCGATCAGCAACGGCGTTGCGGGCGGGTCCGCCCGGGCGGGCATCAGGCCTCCTCGACCGGGACCCGGGCGGCGGCCGGGGGCCGGCCGGTGCGCCGGGCGGCGGCCTGGCCGAAGGGCTCCCCGTACAGGTACCGGCCCAGGGCGGTCAGCGGGAACACCTGGCGGTAGAGGTGGTAGTTGATGGAGAAGTCCCAGGGGAAGCCGGTGCCGGTGAAGTACGGCTCGTCCCAGGTGCCGTCGGCGCGCTGGGTCCCCACCAGGTGGGCGAGCCCGCGCCGGACGGCCTCGCCGTCCCGCTCCCCCGCCGCGAGCAGGGCCATCAGCGCCCACGCGGTCTGGGAGGCGGTGGAGGTGCCCTTCCCGGCCCAGGAGCGGTCCTGGTAGGAGCGCTGGTCCTCGCCCCAGCCGCCGTCCTCGTTCTGCACGGACTCCAGCCAGCGGACGGCCCGCCGCACGGCGGGGTGGCCGGGGTCGATCCCGGCGGCGGTGAGGGCGGGGACCACGGACCCGGTCCCGTAGACGTAGTTGGTGCCCCAGCGGCCGAACCAGCTCCCGTCCTCCTCCTGTTCGGCCAGCAGCCAGGCGATGCCGCGCCGGGCGCGCGGGTCGGCGGCCTTCCCCTCCGCGGCGAGCATCTCCACCACGTGGGCGGTGACGTCGGCCGAGGGCGGGTCGATGACCTCCCCGAAGTCGCAGAAGGGCAGCCGGTTGGGCAGGGTGCTGGTGTTGTCGGCGTCGAAGGCGGCCCAGGCGCCGTCCTTGGACTGCATGCCGAGGGTCCAGGAGGTGCCGCGCGCGACGGCCGCCTCGACCTTCGCCGGCTCGGGGTGGTGGATGCGGCGCAGGGCGAGGACGACCTCGGCCGTGTCGTCCACGTCGGGGTAGGTGTCGTTGTGGAACTCGAAGGCCCAGCCGCCGGGGGCCAGTCCGGGGCGGCGCACGGCCCAGTCCCCGCTGCGCCGGATCTCCTCGCCGAGCATCCAGTCGGCGGCCCTCACCAGCGCCGGGTGGTCGGGGCGCACGCCCGCGTCGGCCAGGGCGATGGCGGCGAGGCAGGTGTCCCAGACCGGGGACTGGCAGGCCTCGACCATGCGGGCGCCGTCCTCGCGCCACACGGCGAAGCGGTCGAGGGACTCCAGCCCGGCCCGCATCACGGGGTGGCCGAGGTCGTAGCCGAGCAGGTGCAGGGCGATGACCGAGTACACGGCGGGCGGCTGGATCCCGCCCCAGCAGCCGTCGTTCTCCTGCCGTTCGACGATCCACCGGCCGGCCGCGTCCATGGCCGCCTTGCGCAGCCGGCGCGGGGCGACGCGCCGGTAGAGGTGCAGGACCTTGTCCATCCGCTGGAAGGCCCCGTCCCAACTGGTCACCGGGGCGAGCGGCTTGGCCGGGTACGGGTTGCGGGCGTCGGTGTGCAGCTCGTCGAGGACGAAGGGGGCCGGGCGGACGGGCCGCAGCGCGGAGACGACGGTCAGCGGGACGATCGTCTGGCGGGCCCAGCAGCCGAAGTCGTAGATGTTCAGCGGCACCCAGGGCGGCAGGAAGACCAGCTCGGGCGGGAGTTCGGGCAGGTGGTCCCAGCTCCACCAGCCGAAGAGGGCCAGCCAGATCCGGGTGAAGACCCGGGCGGAGGCGATCCCGCCCCGCTCGCGGATCCAGGCGGAGGCGCGGGCCATGTGCGGGGCGTCCGGCGGGTCCCCGGCCAGCCGCAGCGCCACGTACGCCTCGATGGTGGCGGAGAGTTCGGGCGGCCCTCCGTGGAAGGTGGCCCAGGTGCCGTCGGCCTGCTGCTCGCCGCGGATGAAGAGGGCGGCGGCCCGGGTCACGGTCTCGTCCGCGATGCCCAGGAACTGGCGCAGCAGCAGGTCCTCGGCGTCCATGGTGACGTTGGTCTGGAGGTCGCCCTTCCACCACCCGGCCGGGTCCTGGCGGCCCAGCAGCTCCCGGACGGCGCGGCCGACGGCCTCCTGGACGCCCTGGTGCAGGCCGGTGTCGCCGCCGGACGGGCCGGCGGCCGCGGCGGCCGGGGCCGCCGTGCTGTCGTGTCGCGGATCCGCGCCGTCGGTGATCGCACCGCCGCCGTCGGTCGTCGCTGTCATGGCTTCCCCTTCGTACAGTGCTTCGGCTGTTCCCGGGTCTGCCGTCGGCCGGGGGTTCCCTCAGGAAGGGTCCCCGGCCGGCGACTCGCGATTCATATCCACTTTCGGGCGGAGATCACCTCTTGCGCACGACGACGAAGTCGGCGAGGGCGACGAGCTGCTCCCGCACCCGCTGGGGCATGTCCACGTCGTCGAGCGCCCGGACGGCGATCGCGTGCTGGCGGCGCGCCTCGTCGGCGGTCCACTGGCGGCCGCCGGCGGCCTCGATGAGGGCGGCGCGGTGGGCGAACTCCTCCTCGGAGAAGTTCTCGAAGTCGTTGCTCTTGGCGTCGGCCGCGAGCAGCCGGCCGAGTTCCTCACATGCGGGTCCGCCCGCGGCGAGGGCGGCGACGACCGGGAGGGACTTCTTGCGCTGGCGCAGGTCGCTCCAGGTCTGTTTGCCGGTGGACTCGGGGTCGCCCCAGATGCCGAGGAGGTCGTCGACGGCCTGGAAGGCGAGGCCGAGGTGGTAGCCGTACTCCTCCAGCTTGTCGGCCGTCCGGTCGTCCGCGCCGCCGAGCACGGCGCCGATGGAGACCGCGCACGCGAGCAGGGCTCCGGTCTTGTTCCCCTCCATTTCGAGGCATTCCCGAACGCTGACGCGCTCGCGGTGCTCGTAGGAGATGTCCTGGGCCTGGCCGTCGATGAGCTTGCGGCTGGCGGTGGTCAGGCGGCGGGTGGCGCGGCCCGCCTCGACGGTGCCGAGCTCCAGCAGCACCTCGTTGGCCAGGGCGAAGAGGGCGTCGCCGACGAGGATGGCCAGGGCGGGTCCGTGGACCTTCCACACGGTGTCGCGGTGGCGGCGCTGCTCGTCGCCGTCCATCAGGTCGTCGTGCAGCAGCGAGAAGTTGTGGACCAGTTCGACGGCCACGGCGCCGGGGATGCCGACCTCGGCGGCGGCTCCGGCCGCCTCGGCGGAGAGCAGCGCGAGGGCGGGGCGCACGGCCTTGCCCCCGTCGCCGTCGGCCGGGTTGCCCTCGGCGTCGATCCAGCCGAAGTGGTAGGCGGCGACGGTGTCCATGGGCGCCGCGAGCCGGTCCACGGCCGCGCGGAGCACGGGGGTCGACAGCGTGCGGCCGCGTTCGAGGAGGGCGAGGGTGTCGGCCTTCTCCGTTCCCCCTGCGGCCGTGCCGGCGGCGGCATCCGTGTTCTCGACAGCCGGGTTCCCCGGGTTCACTGGCTCTCCTCTGGTTCCTGTACGTGCTGTGCTGGTGGTGCTCGTGGTGGTCGTCATACCGCCTCCTGCAGAGGATGTTCGCGGGGGCGGCCGAGAGCGGCGAGCGCGGCGTGTGCCGCGCCGAGGCCGCTGCGGACGGCGCTCTCCATGGTCGCGGGCCAGCCGGTGGCGGTCCACGCACCGGCGAGATAGAGCCCCGGCGTGTCGGTCCGGGGGCCGGGACGCAGCCGGCCGACGCCGGGGGCGGGGGCGAAGGTGGCGGTGCGCTCGCGGGTGACGAAGAAGTCCCGTACCTTCGCGCCCCGGGCGGCCGGCAGCAGCCGTTCCAGTTCGGGCAGGTACTTGGCGCGCAGGACGGAGACGGGCTCGTCGATGTCGTCCTGGGCGGCGGACTGGGACACGGCCAGGTACTGGCCGCCGTCGGTGAGTCCGGAGGAGTCGCTGCGGTCGAAGACCCACTGGACGGGGGTGCCGAGGGCGGCGAAGAAGGGCTGCCGGAGCACCTTGCGGTCGTAGACCACGTGGACGTTGAGGATGGGGGCGGTGCCGATGTCGAGGAGCTTGTCGGGGTCGGCGAGCGCGCCGGGCGGCAGCAGTCCGTGGGCCTCGCGCTGCGGGACGGCCAGCACGACGGTGCCCGCGTCGAGGGACTCGCCGTCGGTGTCGACCCGCCAGTTCCCCTCGCCGGTACGGGAGACGGCGGTGACCCGGGTGCGCAGCCGGGTGCGGACCCCGGCGGAGTCGAGGGCCTTGCGGGCGAGGGTGTCGTGGAGCTCGCCGAGGGGGACGCGGGCCCAGCCGATGTCGGCGGCGCCGTTCTCGGAGAGCAGGCCGGTCTTGAACACCATGGCGGCCAGGCCCAGGGAGCAGTTCCGGGCGGTGGCGTTGAGGGTGGCGATGCCGACGAGGTCCCACAGGGCGGCGACGGTGCGCGGGGACTGGCCGTAGCGGGCGAGCCAGGTCGCGAAGTCGAGGCCGTCGAGCGCCGGGTCGGCGGGGTCGAGGCGGCGCAGCGCGAGGGCGGCGCGGCCGACGGCCGCCCGCTCGGCGAGGGAGAGGTGCGGGTAGCGGGCCAGCGAGGCGGCGAGGTGCAGGGGGACGGGCAGGGCGCTGCGGCGCAGCCGGCCCAGCCGGGGGCCGGCGGGGTGGGCGACGTCGAGGACGGGGACGTCGAGCCGGTCCTGGAGCGGGGCGAGGGCGGCGCCGTCGACCCGGTCGAGGAACCACCGGTAGGCGGTGCAGCAGCGCAGGTAGACGTGCTGGCCGTTGTCGACGGTCAGGTCGCCGCGCTTGAAGGAGAAGGCGAGGCCGCCGAGGCGGGGGCGCCCTTCGAGGAGGGTGACCCGCAGTCCGGCGTCGGCGAGTTCGAGGGCGGCGGTGACTCCGGCGAGACCGCCCCCGATGACGACGGCGCGGTCGTCGCTGCCGCGGGTCGCACTGCCGCTCATGAGGCCTCCCGGGTGGTAGGCCGGCCCGCCCGGCCGGAGGGTGCTGCGGAGCCCGGACGGACGGACGCGGCCGGACCCCGGCGGGTTGCCCGCACCCCGGTGCGGCCGTCGCGGGCGGCGGGCCGGTGTCCGGCCGTGGCGCGGGTTCCGGTGGAGTCGGGGGCCGGGGACCGACGCGCCGGATCCGCCGGAGCGCCGGCCCGGCCGGGGGCCGGCGGGGTCGTGGTCGGGGGCATCAGCCGCGCCTCCGGGCGCTCTGGCGGGAGATGGTGCGGGCGTCGAGGCCGGACAGGCCGCGCACGGCCACGTACGCCTTCTCGTGGGTCGGCAGCGAGACGCGCCCGCGCAGGACGGCGCCGGGTTCGCGCTCGATGCGGTCCAGCAGGCGGCGGTAGATGCCGGCCATCGCGGCCACGCAGGCGCCGCTGCGCCGGTCGAGCATCGGCAGCAGCCGGTAGCCCTCGGTGAACAGGGCCCGCGCGCGCCGGACTTCGTGGTGGACCAGGCCCGGGAAGTCGGAGCCGGCGGGGGCCCGGCCGCCCTGGAAGCCCTCGGAGCAGCCGAACTTGGCGAGGTCCTCGGCGGGCAGGTAGGTGCGTCCGTTGCCGGCGTCCTCGCGGACGTCGCGCAGGATGTTGGTGAGCTGGAGGGCCAGGCCCAGGGTGTCGGCGTACTCCTCGGCGTGCTCGCCGGGGCCGACGGTGCCGAACACGCCGAGCGAGAGCCGCCCGATGGCCCCGGCGACGCAGCGGCAGTAGGCCTTGAGGTCCTCCCAGGTCTCGTACTCCTCGCCGCGGACGTCCATCAGGACGCCGTCGATGAGCTCGTCGAGGCCGCCGAGGGGGATGGGGAAGCGGCGGGCGGCGTGCGCGAGGGCGACGGCGACCGGGTCGGTGTCGTCCTCCTCGATCTCCTCGGCCCGGATCCGGCCGAGGAGGGCGCGGGTCTCCTCCAGGCGGGCCAGTTTGGCCCCGGGGGCGAGGGTGCCGTCGCCGATGTCGTCGACGCGCCGCGAGAAGGCGTACAGCGCGGACATCGCCTGCCGCTTGTCGGTGGGCAGCAGCCGGATGCCGTACGCGAAGTTGCGCGCCTGGGTTCCGGTCACGGCCTCGCAGTAGCTGTAGGCGGCGAGGACCGGGGCGGACGGAGCGGACGCGTGGTTGGGGCCCTCCACGTGGGGGCTCACCCCTTTCTCGGCGCTGTGCGCAGGACGGCGGCCACCTCGCGCAGGAGCTGGCCGCGGGTGGGCTTGGGCGGGCCGGGGAGGACGTCGAAGCCGGCGGCCGAGACCGCCCGCAGGGCGGCCCGCCCGCCTCCCACGAACCCCGCGAGCAACAGCCGCAGCCTGCCGTGGACGCTGCCCACGAGCGGGGCGCCCGCGTCCAGGAGCGCGTGCGCGCGCTGCGCCTCGAAGGCGGTCAGGGCGCGGACGGAGGCTCCGGCGGAGCGGGCGGCGAGGTCGGCCTCGGCGACGCGGAAGCGCCGCATGTCCTCGGCCGGGAGGTAGATCCGGTCGCGGCCGAGGTCCTCGGCGACGTCCTGGAGGTGTTCGGCGATCTGCAGGGCGGTGCAGATCGCGTCGGAGCGGCGGATCCGCTCGGGGGTGCTGGTGCCGGTGAGCTCCAGCACGAGGCGGCCGACGGTGTTGGCGGAGAGCTCGCAGTAGGCGAGGAGCTCCCCGTACGTCGCGTAGCGGGTGACCTTCTGGTCCTGGCGGTTGGCCTCGATGAGCCCGAGGAAGTGCTCGCGGCCGAGCCGGTGGTCGCGCACGACGGGCTGGAGGGCGAGCAGCAGGGGGTGGCGCGGGGGGCCGTCGGTGCCGCCGAAGACGCGCAGCAGGTCGGCTTCCAGGGCGTCGAGCATCGCGAGGCGGTCGTCGGCGGCGGCCGGGTCGAGGCCCAGGAGGACGGCGTCGCGTCCGCCGGGGGCGAGGTCGCCGTCGCCGATGTCGTCGACGAGGCGGGCGAAGCCGTAGACCGCCATCAGGCCCTGGCGCCAGGCGCGGGGCAGGAAGGCGGGGGCGACGGGGAAGTTCTCCGAGGCCGCCTTGGCGAGGGTGGCGGCGCCGGGGGCCGGGGCCGACGGGTGGCGGAGGCCGTGCCCGGGGGTCACCGCCCGCCGCCCGGGGCCGGGACGGCTGGCGTGCCTGGGGGCCGCAGAATTCCCGTAGCCATTGCCGTCACGTCTCCCGTTCTACACTGCTGACCCAAGTCATCCCATTTCGGACACGCCGCGGAGTTTACCGGGGAGTATCCCGGGCGAACCGGCTGCGGGGAATCGTCCCCTCTTGGCGCGATTGAGAACTGGTCCAGCTTACGCTGTACAACACCGCGGGGGCCTATCGGGTGGCCACCACGCCCGGAATGTCGGCCGCATGGCGAGGCCCCCGCCGCGGGGAGCGGCAGGGGCCTGCGTGACGGCGGGTCGGCCGTCAGTGACTGCTGGCCTTCTCGTACGCCGCGACGACCTCTTCGGTGGGCCCGTCCATGAGGAGCTCGCCCTTCTCCAGCCACAGCACCCGGCTGCAGGTGTCGCGGATGGAGTTGTTGTTGTGGCTCACCAGGAAGACCGTGCCGGCCTTCTCCCGCAGCTCGCGGATGCGCGCCTCGGAGCGGACCTGGAACTTGCGGTCGCCGGTGGCGAGCGCCTCGTCGATCATCAGGACGTCGTGGTCCTTGGCGGCGGCGATCGAGAACCTCAGGCGCGCGGCCATGCCGGAGGAGTACGTGCGCATCGGCAGGGAGATGAAGTCGCCCTTCTCGTTGATCCCCGAGAAGTCGACGATGTCCTGGTAGCGCTCCTTGATCTGCTCGCGGCTCATGCCCATCGCGAGACCGCCGAGGACGACGTTGCGCTCGCCGGTGAGGTCGTTCATCAGCGCGGCGTTGACGCCCAGCAGGGAGGGCTGGCCGTCGGTGTAGACCTTGCCGGACTCGCAGGGCAGCAGGCCTGCGATGGCGCGCAGCAGGGTGGACTTGCCGGAGCCGTTGGAGCCGATGAGGCCGATGGCCTCGCCGCGGTAGGCGGTGAAGGAGACCCCGCGCACGGCGTGGACCCGGCGGACGCCGGGTGCGTCGCGGTTGCCCCGGCGCATGATCTTGCTCAGGGCGGCGGTGGCGCTGCCCTTGCCGGAGCTGCCGGTGTTGACGCGGTAAACGATGTGCACGTCGTCGGCGATGACGGTGGGGACCCTGTCCCGGTTGATCTCAGCCACGGCCGTAACGCTCCTCAGCCTTCCAGAAGTACACGAAACCGCCGAGGCCGATCACGACGGCCCAGCCGACGGCGAAGGCCCAGACGTGCGGCGGCAGGTTGTGCCGGCCGTAGTCGTCGATCAGGGCGTACCGGACCAGGTCCATGTAGATCGCCGCCGGGTTCCACTGGAGCACGTCGGTGACCCACCCGGGCACGTGCCGGTCCTCGAGCGCCCCGCTGATCGAGAACATGACGCCCGAGGCGTACATCCAGGTGCGCGTGATGAACGGCATCAGCTGCGCGAGGTCGGGGGTCTTCGAACCCATCCGCCCGAAGATCAGCGCGAGGCCGGTGTTGAAGACGAACTGCAGCGCCAGCGTCGGGACGACCAGCAGCCAGGACAGCCGCGGGTAGTTGCCGAAGGAGACCGTGACGATCAGCACGACGATCATCGAGTACAGCAGCTGCTGGAGCTGCTGCATCGAGAAGGAGATCGGCAGGGAGGCGCGCGGGAAGTGCAGGGCGCGGACCAGGCCGAGGTTGCCGGGGATGGCCCGGACGCCGGCCATCAGCGAGCTCTGGGTGAAGGTGAAGACGAAGATGCCGGTCACCAGGAAGGGGATGTAGACCCCCTTCTCCATGCCGCGGCCCGCGTTCATGATCAGGCCGAAGATCAGGTAGTAGACCAGCGCGTTGAGCAGCGGGGTCGCCACCTGCCAGATCTGCCCGAGCTTCGCCTCGCTGTACTGGGCGACCAGCTTGGCCCGGGAGAACGCCATGATGAAGTGGCGCCGGTCCCAGAGCTGGCGCACGTATCCGCCCAGGCTGGGCCGCGCGCCGCTGACGGACAGGCCGTGCTTGGCGGCGAGCTGCGCCGGGGTCAGCCCCGCGTCGTCGGACGGCGGCTTGCTCGTGGCGAGGGCGCCGTCGGGGGTTGTGTCACTCACAAGTTGAAACTTTCCGTCTTCAAGATGCGGCAGGTCAGGTGGGGCATCGGGGCTGGAGCGCCGGACCCGTGATCGGGGCCCATGGTCCCAGACGCGGGCTTCTCAGATGACAGGCGGTCGGCCCAGCCGCGTCAGCCGCCAGACCGTGCGCCACCTCATGGGGCGCCGGGGACCGCAGGGAGTGGTCCAGCCCTCCTTGAACCCGCCGAACCAGGCCTTGAGCGCCGGCGCCGAGGGCCTGCGCACGAGGGTCAGCCCGAGCCAGACGCCCAGGTAGACCGGGACCAGCGGGGCGGGAAGGTTGCGGCGGGCGAGCCACACCCGGTTCCGCGCCACCATACGGTGGTAGACCGCGTGCCGCGAGGGGGCGGTGGTCGGGTGCAGGAGGACCATGTCCGCGCGGTAGTCGATCAGCCACCCTGCGTCGAGGGCCCGCCAGGCCAGGTCGGTCTCCTCGTGGGCGTAGAAGAACTCGGCCGGCAGGGTGCCGGCCTGTTCGAAGACCTTCGTGCGGACGGCGTTGGCGCCGCCCAGGAAGGTGGTCACGCGGGAGGAGCGCATCGGGTCCGAGGCGCGCAGCCGGGGCACGTGGCGGCGCTGGGTCGCCCCGGTGTCCGGGTCGGCGATCCGGAAGCTGATGATCCCGAGCTCGGGGTCCTCGGCGAAGGCCTGCCGGCACAGCTCCGCGGTGTCGGTGCGCTCCAGCAGCCCGTCGTCGTCGAGGAAGAGCAGCACGTCCGCGTCGCGGCCGGCGGGACCGAAGGCCTCGATGCCGACGTTGCGGCCGCCGGGGATGCCCAGGTTCTCCGGGAGGTGCACCGTGCGCACGCCCTCCGGGAGGCCGGTGACCTCGACGCCCTGGCCGACGACGACCACCTGGACGGGGTCGCCGTCCTGCCGGGCCACCGAGTCCAGGAGCGCCTTCAGTTCGTCGGGGCGGTCGCCCATGGTGATGATCACCGCACCGACGCGCAGCGGGGCGGTCACCGCAGCCTGCTCGACGCAAGGATGGACACCAGGTGCAGCACCGTCTGCAGCATCGCGATGCCGGCCAGGACGGCGACGCCCAGGCGGGAGTAGAACAGGTCGCCGTGGATCTGGTCGAGGACGGCCAGCACCAGGATGAGCAGCGAGGCCTCGATCCCCAGGACGAGGCGGTGGAACTTCAGCGCGGCGGCGGCCCGGCGGGCCAGGGCCATGCCGGAGGAGCGCGGCTCGGCGGCGGAGTCCTGGACCACGGGCTTGCCGGCCTGGTGCCGGGCGACGCCGACCAGGTCGGTCTCGGCCTTGATCAGGATCGCGCCGAGCGCGGCGAGGGTGCCCAGGAAGGCCCAGAGCCAGTCGACGGACCCGCCGCCCCACAGGTCGGCGGCGCGCAGGCCGAAGCCGGTCAGGACGGCCGCGTCGCACAGGTAGGCGCCGACGCGGTCCAGGTAGACCCCGGAGAGCGAGTACTGCTTCTTCCAGCGGGCCACCTCGCCGTCGACGCAGTCGAGCAGCAGGTAGAGCTGGACCGCGACCACGCCGAGGACGGCGCCGAGGATCCCGGGCACCAGCAGGGCCGGGAGGGCGAGGACTCCGCAGAGGGTCATCACGTAGGTCAGCTGGTTGGGCGTGACCTTGGTGGTGACCAGCAGGCGGGTGATGCGCAGGGAGATCTCGCGCATGTAGAGGCGTCCGCCCCAGTGCTCGCCACTGCGCCGGTCCTTGACGCCCGCCGGATGGACGACGGGCCGGAGTTCAGCTACGGATGGTCTGGGCATAGTCGGCGTAAGCGTCCCTGATCTCGGCTGCGGACAGGTTGAGGTGCTCCAGGATCGTGAAGCGTCCCGGACGGGTCTGGGGGGCGTACTCGACGGCGGCGACGAACTCGTCCACGCTGAACCCGATCTCCTCGGGCAGCACGGGCAGGCCGTGGCGGCGCAGGACCTCCGTGAACAGGCCGCTCTGCTCGGCGGCCCCGCGCAGGTGCATGGCGAAGGCGGCGCCGATGCCGACCTGCTCGCCGTGGAGCGCGGAGCGCCCGGGGTGGAGCAGGTCGAAGGCGTGGCTGATCTCGTGGCAGGCGCCGGACGAGGGGCGGGAGTCGCCGCTGATCGACATGGCGATGCCGGAGAGCACGAGGGCCTCGGCGAGCACGGTGAGGAACTCGTCGTCGCCGCAGCCACCGGGGTGGCGCAGGACGGACTCGCCCGCGGTGCGGGCCATGGCGGCCGCCAGGCCGTCCACGGCCTCACCGGTGATCTTGTGCGAGAGCTCCCAGTCGGCGATGGCCGAGATGTTGGAGATCACGTCGCCGACGCCGGCCCGGATGAACCGGGTGGGCGCCTCGCGGATCACGTCGAGGTCGATGACCATGGCGATCGGCGTGGGCACGCCGTAGGAGCCCCGGCCGTTGTCGTTGTCCAGGATGGACACGGGGGAGCAGATGCCGTCGTGGGAGAGGTTGGTGGCGATCGCCACCATGGGCAGCCCGACCCGCGCCGCGGCGTACTTCGCCACGTCGATGATCTTGCCGCCGCCCAGCCCCACGACGGCGTCGTAGCGGCGGCCCTTTATGTCGTCGGCCAGCTTGACCGCCGAGTCGATGGTGCCGTCGACGACCGGGTACCAGTCGGCGTGCGGCAGGGCCTGCTCCAGACGGGCGCGCAGCGCCTGCCCGGAGCCCCCGCTGATCGCGATCGCCAGCCGGCCGGACGCGGAGATCCGCTGGTCGGCGAGGATGCCGTCCAGCTTGTCCATCGCCCCGCAGCTGATGTCGACGACGACCGGCGAGGGGATCAGCCGCGTCAGTACTGGCATGCGATCGTCCGGCCCTTGGCGAGGTCGTCGTGGTTGTCGATCTCGACCCACTTCACGTCGCCGATGGGGGCCACGTCGATGGTGAAGCCGTCGTCGACGAGCTGCTGGTAGCCGTCCTCGTAGTAGAGGTCGGGGTCGCGCTCGAAGGTGGTCTTCAGGGCCTCGGCCAGCTGCACGGCGGCCTCCGGCTCGATGAGGGTGACGCCGATGTACTCGCCGGTCGCGTCGGCGGGCTCCATCAGCTTGGTGATCTTCCGCACGCCCAGGCCGTCGGCGGTGACGACCTTCATCTCCTCGTCTGCCAGGCTCTTGACCGTGTCGAGGGCGAGGATGATCTTCTGGCCGTTGCCGCGGGCGGCGAGGAGGGTCTTCTCGACGGAGACCGGGTGGACGGTGTCGCCGTTGGCGAGGATCACACCCTGCTTCAGGACCTCACGCGCGCACCACAGGGAGTAGGCGTTGTTCCACTCCTCGGCCTTGTCGTTGTCGATCAGCGTGATCTTCAGGCCGTACTTGGCCTCCAGGGCCTCGCGGCGCTCGTACACGGCCTCCTTGCGGTAGCCGACGACGATCGCGACCTCGGTCAGGCCGACCTCGGCGAAGTTGCCCAGGGTCAGGTCGAGGACGGTGAGGCTGTCCTCCTGCCCCTCGGGGCCGACGGGCACGAGGGCCTTGGGCAGGGTGTCGGTGTAGGGACGCAGACGGCGTCCGGCACCGGCAGCGAGTACAAGGCCGATCATGCTGGTTCTCCTTCGTCGTGTACGGCGGGTGCTCCGGCGGAGACCCAGAAGCGGATGCTCTCCACGAGCACCACCAGAGCCACGAACACGGCCACGGCCGTGAGCGCGACGGGGAACGCCTCACGGGCGAGGACGGCTGCCAGGACCACGGCCAGCAGGACCCTGCCCTCGTGACCGCCCGTCGTCCGCACCAGCCAGCGCGGCGGAGCGCCCGAGCCACCGCGGATGCGGTAGACCGTGTCGTAGTGATGGTAGGCGACCGCCGCGACCAGTCCGAATGCGGCCGGAAGGGCCCCGGGGACGTCCGCCTTGACGGCGAGGACGAGCACGGTGGTGTACTCGGCGGCCCGGAACAGCGGGGGCAGCAGCCAGTCCAGCGGCCCGCGCGGCGGGATCCCGACCGCGTCGCCGCTCAGGAGGGCGTACAGCAGGGCGGCGTAGACCACCGTCGTGCTGCCGAAGGGCTCGTACCAGGCGGCGCCGACCACCAGCACCGCGCCGAGCACCGCGAAGGGCAGGCGCGGGAGGGGCGTGGGGCGGGAGGCGGCCCGGGCGACCAGCTCCGCGATCGGGCCCGAGTCGGCGAGGTCGGCCAGGGCCTGGGCCGCCCGGTCCGTGCGCTTCGCACGCCGGGTCACCGAGCGCAGGACGCGTCCGGCGGTGGTGTACAGCGCGCCGAAGGCACAGCCGACCAGCAGGGCGTAGAAGACGGTGCGGGGGGTGGTGGCGGCGGTCAGGACCGCGATCATCGCCCAGCGCTCGCCGATCGGCAGGATGATCATCCGCCGGACCCAGACGGTCCAGCCGACGCTGTCGAGCCGGTCCGAGAGGGCGGCCGTGGGGCTCGTGTTGGCGGTGGCGTCGTGGTTGGCCTCGTTGAAGGAGAAGTCCACCACGTGCCGGCAGGTCATCAGGATCATCGCGCCGAGCGCGAGCGCCCAGACGTCGTCCCCGTCGCGGGCCGCGCCGAGCGCGAGCCCGGCGTAGAAGGAGTACTCCTTGACCCGGTCGAAGGTCGCGTCCAGCCAGGCGCCCATCGTCGAGTACTGGAGCGAGTAGCGGGCGAGCTGCCCGTCGGTGCAGTCCAGGACGAAGGAGAAGAGCAGCAGCACGCCGGCGACCACGTAGCCCCAGCGCTCGCCGGTGGCGGCGCAGCCCGCCGCGAGCAGCGCGGTGAGCAGGGAGGCGGTGGTGACCTGGTTCGGGGTCAGGCCGCGGCGCGCGCACCAGCGGGCGATGTAGCGCGAGTACGGGCTGATGCAGAAGGTGGTGAAGAACCCGTCGCGGGACTTCACGGCGGTGCGCAGCCGGACGGCCTCGTCGTCCACGGCAGCGACGGCGGCCAGGGCCTCGGCGCGCTCCTCCTCGCCCGAGGGCACGGCGGCGACCAGCGTGCCGAGCTCGGGCCGCTGGACGGGGGTGCCGGAGTCCTCGACGGCGGCGGCGAGCCGGTCCGCGTACGGGCCCTCGCCGTCCGGGGACAGCGCAGCGGCCCGCTCCAGGGCCGCGCGGGCCCCGGCCTGGACGGCGAAGGCGCCGGTCACGGCGCAGGCGTCGAAGCGCGGGTCGGTCAGTGCGAGGCGCAGCGCGTGCGGGTGCCCGACGAAACCGCTGTCGACGACGGCCACGCGCTGCGCGGCCGGCACGTCGGCCAGGGCCGCGGCGGTGTCCTCGGGAGCGGGGACCTGGCGGACGTCGAACCCGAGCGAACGGAGCTCGTCTTCAAGCGGTGATCCGGGGACCGGCAGGCCGGTGAGGATGACGGTCGACAGACGAACTCACTCCTTGCGACGAAACATGTCCGGGCGGGCGCCTTGTGGGCTGCGGAAAGAGCGGCGGCACGGCGGCCACGGCTGTCGGCAGAGGCTATCGGATGAATGGAAGGCGGCATTCATCAGCCGTTCGGCCCACATCCGTCCGGTTTGGGACCGGATGTTAGGGTGGACGCCGACTCGGAACGTGGAAGAGGTGGATGGTGATGACCGTCGCAGCGATCGCTGCCGTGCGCGGCGAACTCCGGTACGTCCCCCAGCCTTCCCGGGCGTCCGGCCGGGCCTGATCCCCTCTCGTTCCGACAGATCGGCCCCGTCGGCCGGAGCCCCCGTCCAAGGGTTCACGGTTGACCGACACCACCAAGAACACCGACGACAGCTCCCGCGACCGCGCCGACCAGGTCTTCGCGGCGTTCATGGAGCTGCACCGCGGGCTGCCCCGGCAGTCCCCCGGCTCCGACACCTCCACCCGGCACCTGCTGTCCCTGTGCGGGCCGCTGCCCGAGCGGCCGCGGGTCCTCGACATCGGCTGCGGTCCGGGCCGCAGCGCCCTGCTGCTCGCCGCGGAGGCGGGCGGGGCGGGCCGCGCCGAGGTGACCGCCGTCGACCTCCACTCCCCCTTCCTGGAGGAGCTGCGCGCCGCGGCCCGCGCCCGGGGCCTCGACGGGCGCGTCCGCGCGGTGCGCGCCGACATGGGGGCGCTCCCCTTCGAGGACGGCTCCTTCGACCTCGTGTGGGCGGAGGGCTCCGCCTACGTCCTCGGCTTCGACCGGGCGCTCGCCGAGTGGAAGCGGCTGCTCGCGCCCGGCGGCCAGCTCGTGCTCAGCGAGTGCGAGTGGACCGCCGGTGAGCCCTCGGCCGGGGCCCGGGCCTTCTGGGACCCGCAGTACCCGCTGCGTTCCTTCCCCCGCAACACCGCGGCCGTCCAGGCGGCCGGCTACCGGCTGCTGGGCAGCCTCCTCCAGCCGGACTCCGACTGGGCGGAGTACTACGGCCCGCTCGGCGAGCGCGCCGCGGCGGCGTCCGGCGGCACCCCGGCCAGGGCGGCCGCCCTGGCCTCCGTGCGCGAGGAGCTCGCCGTACGGGAGCGGCACGGCCACGAGTACGGCTACCGGGGCTGGGTGCTGGCCCCGGTGAGCGCCGGGGACCCGGCCGCCGGCGGGGGCCGCTGGCGGACCCGGCCCGAGACGGCGGCCGACGCGGCGGCCGTGCGGGCCGTCAACCTGTCGGCCTTCGAGACCCCGCTGGAGGCTGATCTCGTGGACGCGCTGCGCGCCGACGGAGCGTGGCTCCCGGGGCTCTCGTACGTGGCCGAGGGCCCGGACGGGAAGGTGGCGGCGCACGCCCTGCTGACCCGGTGCGCGGTCGGCGGGGCGCCGGCGCTCGCGCTCGCCCCGGTGGCCGCCGATCCCGCGCTCCGGCGCTCGGGCGCGGGCAGTGCCGTCGTACGGGCGCTGCTCGCGGCGGCCGCGGGGCGCGGGGAGGCGTTGGTGCTGGTCCTGGGGCATCCGTCGTACTACGCGCGCTTCGGCTTCGTGCCCGCGTCGCGCTACGGGATCACGGCTCCGTTCGAGGTGCCGGACGAGGCCGTGATGGCGCTGGTGCTCGACGATTCCGCGGCGGTGCCGGCGGGCACGATCGGGTATCCGGCCCCGTTCGGGGTCTGAGGCGCTGACGGACCGTCCGCCCCCCGCCGTTTATCACGCGGCGGGGGGCGGACATGCGCGGATGACCGAAGTGGGGACAAGCCTCTTTTGTACGGCAGACTGAAGACCGAAGTCCGAAGCGAAGGATGGGTATGCCGACCACATCAGCCACTGACGCCACCAGCAGCGCGTCCGCCGGCACCGGTGCTCAAGAATCGATCATGCTCGAGCTGGTCGACGAGTCCGGCAACACCATCGGCACGGCGGAGAAGCTCTCCGCCCATCAGCCCCCCGGTCTGCTGCACCGGGCGTTCTCCGTGTTCCTCTTCGACGAGCAGGGCCGGCTGCTGCTCCAGCAGCGCGCCCTCGGGAAGTACCACTCCCCCGGCGTCTGGTCGAACACCTGCTGCGGTCACCCCTACCCCGGCGAGTCCCCGTTCGCGGCGGCGGCCCGGCGCACCCACGAGGAGCTGGGGCTGTCGCCCTCGCTGCTCGCGGAGGCGGGAACGGTGCGCTACAACCACCCGGACCCCGCCTCGGGCCTGGTGGAGCAGGAGTACAACCACCTGTTCGTGGGACTGGCCCAGGCCTCGCTGGACCCGGACCCGGAGGAGGTCGGGGACACCGCCTTCGTCACGGCCGAGGAGCTGGCGAAGCGGCACGCGGAGGTGCCGTTCTCGGCCTGGTTCATGACGGTGCTCGACGCCGCGCGCCCCGCGATCCGCGAGCTGACCGGCGACGCGGCCGGCTGGTAGCCGCCGCGCCGGCGCGGGGGTCTGCCGGGCGGGGATCCCGGCGGCGCTCAGAGGGAGCCGGCCGGGACGCCCAGCGGCAGGGCGGCCCAGATCACCTTGCCGCCGGTGGAGGTGTGCTCGACGTCGCACACCCCTCCGGCCTCGCGGGTGACCTCGCGGACCAGTAGCAGGCCCCGGCCGCCGGTCTGGCCGAAGTCGGCCTCCAGCGCCTTGGGCCGGTAGGGGTGGTCGTCCTCGACGGCCACCCGGACCCACTCCCGGCCCACCGCCACCTCGACGGCCACCTCCGGGGAGAGCAGGGCGGCGTGCCGGACCGAGTTCGTCACCAGCTCGGAGACGATCAGCAGCAGGGAGTACACCAGGTCCTGCGTGGCCGGCACCTGCCGGCGGCCGAGCAGGTCGCGGACCGCCCGGCGGGCCTGCGGAACGGATTCTTCAACCGCCGGGACGGTGAACCGCCACACCCCCTCGTATGCGAGGGGGTCGGCCGGGGCCGCCGCCTCACCCCCCCTGGCCTGCGGGATGCTCCCGCTGTCGTCCATCTTCCGGCCCCCGTCTTCGCGCTCGATCGTCTCCACGCGTCAAGAGTGGCGAGCGGCCTGGTCCGGACCGCTCGACTGACCAGAAGTCAGCGGCATTCGGACGCTTTCTGACCGCTGGAGTATGACGGAGTCAGTTGTTGGACCGTTCCTGATCCGTCACGCTCCGCTTGGCAGTGTCTGCCGCGTCCGGCCCGCCCTCCCCGTCCACGCCCCCGGGGACGGAGTCCCCTTGATCATGGGATCGTCGGCCCGGGATAGCATCCGGCGCATGGACGCAGCCCTCCACCACGCGGTCGCCGACGGGGTGGCCACCGTCACCATCTCCCACCCGGCGAAGCGCAACGCCATGACCGCCGCGATGTGGCGGGCCCTGCCCGGGCTGCTCGCCGAACTGGCCGCCGACCCGGCCGTACGGGTGCTGGTGCTCACGGGGGCCGGCGCGACCTTCTGCGCGGGCGCCGACATCTCCTCCCTCACCGGGGACGAGGACCCGCAGGCCCTCGCGGTGGCGGCGGAGGAGGCCCTGGCCGCGTTCCCCAAGCCGACGGTCGCGGCGGTCCGCGGCTTCTGCGTGGGCGGCGGCAGCCAGCTGGCGGCGGCCTGCGACCTGAGGTTCGCGGAGGAGGGGGCGCGGTTCGGGGTGACCCCGGCGAAGCTGGGCATCGTCTACCCGGCGTCCTCCACCCGACGGCTGGCCTCGCTCGTCGGCCCGGCCTGGGCCAAGTACCTGCTCTTCTCGGCCGAGCTGATCGGGGCGGAGGCCGCGCTGCGGGCCGGGTTCCTGAACGAGCTGCTCCCGGCGGGCGCGCTGGAGGGGCGGGTGGCCGAGTTCGCCCGGATCCTGACCGCCCGCTCGCAGCTGACGCAGGCCGCGGCGAAGGAGTTCGCGGACGGGCGCACGGACCGCGACGCGTACTGGAGCGGCCAGGCAGCCGCGAGCGGCGACACCGCGGAGGGTGTCGCCGCCTTCCTGGAACGCCGGGACCCGGCCTTCAGCTGGCAGCCCCTCCCGTCGGAGGAATAGGCCGCCCCTTGCGGATCCTGCCGGTCGAGCCCCGTGCCGGGCGGCGCGGGTCAGGCGAGATCCGGAAGAGACGGACCGGCCGCGCGCAGCCGGGCGACGACGTCGGCCGGGGCCTTGTCCGGGGAGCCGGCGTCGTAGGGCGGCTGGGGGTCGTACTCGCACATCAGCTGCACGGTCTGGGCGTACTGGTCCCCCGCGATCCGGCCGAGCAGGCCGAGGCCCATGTCGAGGCCGGAGGAGACCCCGGCGGCCGTCACGTACTTCCCGTCGAAGACCACCCGCTCGCCGGTGGGCTCGGCGCCGAAGGGGGTCAGGCGGTCGAGGTAGAGCCAGTGGCTGGTCGCCCGCCGCCCGTCGAGCAGGCCGGCGGCGGCGAGGAGCAGCGAGCCGGTGCAGACGGACGTGGTCCAGGTGGTCGTGGCGTCCACGGTGCGCAGCCAGTCGAGGACGGCGGGGTTCTTCATCTCGATCTCGGGGTGCGGGCCGCCGGGGACGATGACGATGTCGGGGCGGGTCACCTCGTCGAGGGCCCGGTCGGCGACGAGCGCGGCCGCGCCGTTGTCGGTCCGCACCGGGCCGGGGCGCTCCGCGACGAAGACGGTCTCGGCGCCGTCGAGCCGGCTGAGGGTCTCGTAGGGGCCGACGGCGTCGAGGGCGGTGAAGCGGTCGTAGAGCAGTACGGCGATCTGCATGTCTCCTCCGGAGGGTTGCTGTGATGTGAGTGCTCACGGGGGGCCGCGCAGCGGTACCCGGTCACGGCGGGGTGCCGAAGCGGCGGCGGTATTCGGCCGGGGACTGGCCCAGGGTCTTCACGAAGGCGCGGCGGAGTGCCTCGGGGGTGCCGTAGCCGCACGCGCGGGAGATCCGGGCCACGCCCTCGCCCGACTCCTCCAGCAGCCGCCGCGCGTGCTCCACCCGGACCCGCTCGACGTACCTGCCCGGCGTCACCCCGGTCTCCGCCTGGAAGGCCCGCGCGAAGTGCCGCGGCGACAGCGCGGCCCGGGCCGCGAGCGCCTCCACGCTCAGGTCCCCGCCCGGGTGCTCCGATATCCACCGCTGCACCTCCCGCAGGGGCTCGCGCCGCGCCGTCTGGGCGGCCAGCTGGGCGCTGAACTGCGCCTGGTTCCCCGGCCGGCGCAGGAAGACCACCAGGTGCCGGGCGATCAGCAGTGCCGCGTCCCGCCCGAGGTCCTCCTCCACCAGGGCCAGCGCGAGGTCGATCCCCGCGGTGACCCCGGCCGAGGTGGCGACCGGGCCGTCCCGGACGTAGATGGGGTCCGGGTCCACCTCCACCCGCGGGTAGTCCCGTGCCATGCGCTCGCTCGCCGCCCAGTGCGTCGTCGCCCGCCGCCCGTCCAGCAGCCCGGCCTCCGCCAGCAGCAGGCCGCCCGTGCAGACGGACACCAGCCGCCCCGCACGACCCCCGTACGCGCGCAGCCAGTCGGTGATCCGGGGCTCGAAGTCCCCGGTGAACCGGCCGCCGGGCACCAGCAGGGTGGTGCCCGGGCCCGGGCGGGCGCTCTCCAGGTCCCCGTCCGGGAGCAGGGTCAGCCCGCTGCCGGTGCGGACCGGCCCGCCCCCGGGGGAGACCGTCCGCACCGCGTACCCGCCGTCGTCCGGGCGGCAGCGGCCGGCCCCGTCGAAGACCTCGACCGGGCCCGTCACGTCCAGGCTCTGGACCCCGTCGTACACGACGACCAGCACGTCTCGCAGTGGCATGGCTCCATGGTGTGACGGGTGTCCGACGGCCGCAATGACGGGCATCCCACCTATCCGGACATCCGCGGGAGGCGGCGGGCCCGGGGGGTGCGATCCTGGTGCGTCACCCCCCGCGCCCCGCCGGAGTACCGCCCTGAGCACCGTCCTCGCCGAAACCCTGTCCTGCGCCCTGCTGATCCTGGTCCTGGCCTTCGCCGTGGTGCGCCCGCGCGGGCTGCCCGAGGCGGCCGCCGCCGTGCCGGCCGCGGGGCTGCTCGTCGCGCTCGGGGTGGTCTCGCCGGCCGGGGCGTGGGAGCAGCTGCGCGGGCTGCTGCCCGTGGTCGGCTTCCTGGCGGTGATCCTGGCGCTCGCCCAGCTGTGCGCGGACGAGGGCCTGTTCCGGGCGGCCGGGGCCGCCGTCGCCCGGCGTGCGGCCGGGCGGGGCGCGGCGGGGCTGCTGGGCGGGGTGTTCCTGGTGGCCTCGGCGGTGACGGCCGTCCTGAGCCTGGACGCCACGGTGGTGCTGCTGACGCCGGTGGTGCTGGCCACCTCCGCCCGGCTGGGCGCGCGTCCGCGCCCGCACGTGTTCGCCACCGCCCACCTGGCGAACACGGCCTCGCTGCTGCTGCCCGTCTCCAACCTGACGAACCTGCTGGCCTTCGCCGCGAGCGGGCTGTCCTTCACCCGGTTCGCGGCGCTGATGGCCCTGCCGTGGACGGTGGCGATCGCGGTGGAGTACGCGGCGTTCCGCCGGTTCTTCCGGGCCGACCTGGCGGCGGCGCCCGAGCACGTGCCCGAGGCGGCGGAGCCCGCGCCGCTGCCCCGCTTCGCGCTGGCCGTCCTGCTGCTGACCCTGGCCGGCTTCGCCGTGGCCTCGTTCGCGGGCGCGAGCCCGGCCTGGGCCGGGCTGGCCGGCGCGGTGGCGCTGGGCGTACGGGCCCTGTGGCGGCGCGAGACCACGCCGCGGCGGCTGGCGGCCTCCACCGCGCCGGCGTTCTGCCTGTTCGTCCTCGCGCTGGGCGTGGTCGTACGGGCCGTGGTGGACCACGGGCTCGGCGACGGCCTGGAGCGGCTGCTGCCCGACGGGGACGCGCTGCCCGCGCTGCTGGCCGTGGCCGGGGTGGCCGCCCTGCTCGCCAACCTGATCAACAACCTCCCCGCGGTCCTCGCCCTGCTCCCGCTGGCCGCCCCGGGCGGGCCGGGCGTGGTGCTGGCCGTGCTGATCGGGGTGAACATCGGCCCCAACCTCACGTACGCGGGCTCGCTGGCCACCCTGTTGTGGCGGCGGATGCTGCACGCGCACGGCGAGGACGTCCGGCTCGGCGACTTCACCCGCCTCGGGCTGCTCACCACTCCGGCGGCGATCGCCGCGGCGGTGGCCGCCCTGTGGGCCGGCCTGCAGCTGACCGGCGGGTAGGCAGCGGGCCGGCGGCGCGCCGATAGGATCGGGGCATCATGACTGCAACCCTCGTCGCCAAGAACCTCACCGCCGCGCACGGCGAGCGCACGCTCTTCGCCGGCCTCGACCTCGTCGTCGCGCCCGGCGACGTCATCGGCCTCGTCGGCGTCAACGGCGCCGGGAAGTCGACCCTGCTGCGGCTGCTCGCCGGGCTGGACACCCCCGAGACCGGTGAGCTGCGGCTCTCCCCGCCCGGTGCGGCCGTCGGCCACCTCCCCCAGGAGCCCGAGCGGCGCGAGGGCGAGACGGTACGGGAGTTCCTGGCGCGCCGTACCGGGGTCGCGGCCGCGCAGGCGGCGCTGGACGAGGCCACGCAGGGGCTGGTGGACGGCACCCCGGGCGCCGACGACGCGTACGCGGAGACCCTGGACCGCTGGCTGAACCTGGGCGGCGCCGACCTGGACGAGCGGGCCCAGGAGACCGCGGACGAGCTGGGCCTGGGCGTGAGCCTGGACCTGCCGATGACGGCCCTGTCCGGCGGCCAGGCCGCCCGCGCCGGCCTCGCCTCGCTCCTCCTCTCCCGCTACGACGTGTTCCTCCTCGACGAGCCCACCAACGACCTGGACCTCGCCGGTCTGGAGCGGCTGGAGCGGTTCGTGACGGGGCTGCGCGCGGGCACGGTCGTCATCAGCCACGACCGCGAGTTCCTGACCCGCACCGTCACCAAGGTCCTCGAACTCGACCTGGCCCAGCAGCAGATCAACCTCTACGGCGGCGGCTACGCGTCGTACCTGGAGGAGCGCGCGCGGGCCCGCAGCCACGCCCGCGAGGAGTTCGAGGAGTACGCGGACAAGAAGGCCGCCCTCGAGGGCCGCGCGCAGATGCAGCGCAACTGGATGGACAAGGGCGTGCGCAACGCCCGCCGCAAGTCCTCCGACAACGACAAGATCGGCCGGGCCCTGCGCGGCGAGTCCAGCGAGAAGCAGGCGGCGAAGGCCCGCCAGACGCAGCGGGCGATCGAGCGGCTGGAGGTCGTGGAGGAACCGCGCAAGGAGTGGGAGCTGCGCATGGAGATCGCGGCGGCCCCGCGCTCCGGCTCGGTCGTCGCCACCCTGCGCGAGGCGTCCGTCAAGCGCGGGGGCTTCGCCTTCGGCCCGGCCGGCCTCCAGATCGACTGGGCGGACCGGGTGGCGATCACCGGGGCCAACGGCGCCGGCAAGTCCACCCTCCTCGCGGTGCTGCTGGGCCGGCTGGCCCCGGACTCCGGCTCCGCCACGCTGGGCTCGGGCGTCCTGGTGGGCGAGGTCGACCAGGCGCGCGGCCTGTTCCTCGGGGAGGAGTCCCTGCTGGAGGCCTTCTGCGCGGCGGTCCCGGAGACCGAGCCGGCGGACGTCCGGACGCTGCTGGCCAAGTTCGGCCTCAAGGCGGCGCACGTGCTGCGCCCGGCGGCGACCCTCTCCCCGGGCGAGCGCACCCGGGCGGCCCTGGCGCTGCTCCAGGGCCGCGGGGTGAACCTCCTGGTGCTGGACGAGCCGACGAACCACCTGGACCTGCCGGCGATCGAGCAGCTGGAGTCGGCCCTGGACTCCTACGAGGGCACGCTGCTGCTGGTCACCCACGACCGCCGCATGCTGGAGGCCGTCCGCGTGACCCGGCGGCTGGAGGTCGCGGACGGCAGGGTCACCGAGCTCTGAGCGGGGCGGCCCGGGCGTCCGGTACGCGCCCGGGCCCCTGCCGAGCCCCGGTCAGTACGCGCCCGGGCCCTTGCCCGCCCTCCGGTGTCCGTGGTCTCCGCGGGATGCGCCCGGGTCCGCGGCTGCGGGGCGGTCGAGGCGGCCGGCCTCGTCCGTGTCCTCGCGCCGGACGGGGCCGGGCTCCGGCCCGGAGCGGGATTCCCGGGGTGCGGGACGTGCCGTGTGCGGCCTGCGCCGCTGCTGCGGGTCTTCGTCGCCGTGGAGCGGGACGCCTCCGGCGCCGCCTTGCTCGTCCATGACGGAACCTCCTGCCCTGGTCCCCCTCGCCCGGCGGCTGCCCGCGCGGCGGCCCCGCAAACCGGTCGGCTCAGTCCTTCGGGCCGGCCGGGGCCCTGCGCTCGCGCGCCATCCGGCCGGCCACGAAGGTGCGCGGGAGGTGGCGGGCCGCGAAGGCGTACGCCCGGTACCCCCGGCCGGTGATGCTGAGCGGCCGGCGCAGCGCCAGGTCGCGCAGGGCCTTGGCCACCACCGCCTCCGGCTCCAGCCAGACGGCGTCGCGCAGGGCGCTGACGTCCATCCCGGCGCGCTCCTGGAACTCGGTGCGGGTGAAGCCGGGCACCACCGCCAGGACGCGGACCCCGTACGGCGCCATGTCGATCCGGAGGGACTCGCTGAAGGCGGTCACCCAGGCCTTCGCCGCCCCGTACGTCCCGGTCGGCAGCAGTCCGGCGACCGAGGAGACGTTGAGCACCGCGCCCCGGCGGCGCTCGCGCAGGCCCGGCAGCAGGGCGTGGGTGAGGCGGAGCGGGACCTTCACCAGGAGGTCGAGCATCCGCTCCTCGTCCTCGACGGGGCTGTACGGGTAGGGGGCGGGCAGGCCGAAGCCGGCGTTGTTGACCAGGACGTCCACGGGCCGTGCGGTGTCGGCCAGCCGGTCGGCGACGGACCCGCAGCCGGCCGGGTCGAGGAGGTCCGCGGGCAGCACCTCGCAGACGGTCCCGAAGTCCCGGCCGAGCTCCCCGGCCAGGGCCTCCAGACGGGACGTGTCCCGGGCGACCAGGACCAGGGCGCAGCCCTTGGCGGCGAAGCCCCGGGCGAAGGCGGCGCCCAGGCCGGCGCTGGCCCCGGTGATCAGAACGGTGGTGGTCAAGCGGTTCACTTCCTCGGTGGTGCGGACGGCGCCGGCGGTTCAGGCGGCGCCGGGTACGGGGGCGAAGGCGGAGGTCTCGGGCGAGGCGTAGGCCTGGGCCACGTCCACCAGGAAGCGGGCCTCGTCGTCCAGGCCGCCGCCCTCCGCGGAGGTCTGCATCGCGGCCGGCAGCTCCAGGGCGGGGGCCTGCGCCGGCTGCCCGGGCAGTCCGGCGAGCTTGGCCCGGCGCGCCTCCTTCAGGACGCAGGCCAGCGCGGCGGCCGTGCGCCGCTGCTCGGGGATGCGGCTGCCGGCGACGTGGCCGCGGGCGAGCTCGGGGACCCCCGGGGCCACGTACTCCCCCAGGATCAGGATGGCGTCCCGGGTCTCGATGACCTTGCGGTAGACGAGCAGGTTGCGCGGCATGGACGGCCAGAGCAGCTCCAGCACCCGTCCGGCGCGGGGCTGGGAGAGGACCACGTGCGGGACGGCCTGGACCAGGTCGCGCCACAGCGGCCACAGCCGCCAGGCGGTGGCGGTGTCGGCGAGGGTGAGGCGGAGGGTGAACAGGGTGGGCACGAGGATGGCGGCGGCGCGCAGCAGCCCGTGGAGGTTCATCAGCAGCGGCAGGGCAGGGGCCGCCCAGGTGCTCGCGAACAGGGCCTTGAGGAGGTAGGCGAACCAGAACAGCCAGGCCAGGCCGGTGCCCAGGCCGAACAGCCGCAGCCCGGCGGCCAGCCCCCGGCTCTCGGTGCGGCGGCCGTAGCGCCAGCACACGTACACGCAGATGGTGTTGGCGATCAGGTGGGCGGAGACCAGTACGAGCCAGTACGGCAGGGAGGGCACGGGCGCGCCGGAGGACGGGATGGTGTGCGTGCCGTGTGCGGGCGCGGCGGCGTCCAGGGCGACGAGGGTGGTGAGCCAGACCAGGGTGCCGGCCCAGGAGGCGCGCTGGAGGCCGCGCCCGCGGGTGGCGGCGGCCACGAAGTAGAGCACGGCGCCCGCCGACAGGACCCCGGTGAGGTTGCGGACGAGGCCGATGGCGTGCGCGTACGAGGCCTCGCGGCGCAGGGCGTAGGCGACGACGTCGGGCAGGTTCAGGGTCATCGCGGCGGCGGCGGTGGCGACGGCGAGCCACAGCCCGCGCTGCTGCGGCGAGCGCAGCGCGCCGGGGGCCCGCAGCAGCACCGCGAGCCACAGGCAGACGACGCTGGGGACCGCCAGCCGGTCGCCGAGCGCGGCGAGTTCAGCTGCCATCGCGGTGGCCCCGCTCGTACCCCATGGCGGACTCCAGCCGGGCGAGGGCTCCCCGGGGGCCGGGGGCGGGCCGGGGGCGGCCGGCTCCCGAGGTGCGGATGCGGATCATGCTCGCGAGCATCTCCGCCTCCTGCTCCTGGCGGGTGGTGTAGTTGGTGCGCCCGAGGACCACGGGGGCGTCGCCGCCGTTCTCCTCGCCCTCCAGGGAGTGGTGGCCGAAGAGGATGTGGCCCAGCTCGTGGAGCACGATGTGCTCGCGGTGCAAGGGGGTGGTGTGGGCCTCGTAGAAGACGTAGTCCACGGTCTCGGTGCCCACCCACAGTCCGCAGACGCCCGATTCGGCGGCCTCGCGGGGCAGGGGGTGGATCCGGATCGGACGGCCGCGCCGGTCGGCTATGCGGGCGCACAGGGCGTCCAGGGAGAACGGGTGCGTCAGATCCATGTGACCGAGAATCATCTCGCAGCGTCTGCGCAGGCTGAGATTCCGGTAGGGCATGTGTTCCCTCTTCGGACCCTTTCTCGGGCAGCGTCGGTAGGCGTGGGTGGGGTTCGGCATGACGTCCTGTGCCTTGAGGCGGCCTCGGGAGTGCGGTCCCGGAGGGGGAAACGCGCAACGCCCGTCCGCGCGAGACGAACGGGCGTTCCACCATGCCTACCGATCACATGAGGGAGTTGGCAAGGACGGCCGCTTCCCGGGGGTCTTATCCGGCCAGAGCTGCCGACCCTGCCGGTCGCGGCCGTCCGGGGCCGTCCCCCGCGCCCCTACCGCTTGCGGCGGTCCTCCTGGCCGCCGGTGAGGCCGGCCCGGCGCAGGGCGTCGGCCATGGCGCTGTTGGCGGGGGCCGGGGCGCCGGAACGCTGGCCTGCGCCGCCCTGGCGCTGGCCGCCGCCGCGCTGGCCCTGGCCCTGGCCCTGGCCCTGGCCGCGGCCCTCGCCCTGGCCGCGCTGCTGCGGGGGACGGCCGCCGCCCCGGCGCTCGTCGCGCTGGCGCGGCGCACCGGCCCCGCGCTCCGCCCCGGCCTCGTCGTCCAGCCGCAGGGTGAGGGAGATCCGCTTGCGCGGGATGTCCACGTCCATGACCTTGACCTTGACGATGTCGCCCGGCTTGACCACGTCCCGGGGGTCCTTGACGAAGGTGTTCGAGAGGGCCGACACGTGCGCCAGGCCGTCCTGGTGGACGCCGATGTCGATGAAGGCGCCGAAGGCGGCCACGTTGGTGACCACGCCCTCCAGGACCATCCCGGGGGCCAGGTCGCCGATCTTCTCCACGCCCTCCTTGAAGCTGGCCGTCCGGAAGGCGGGGCGCGGGTCGCGGCCCGGCTTCTCCAGCTCGCGCAGGATGTCGGTGACGGTGGGCAGGCCGAAGGCCTCGGTGACGAACTCGTCCGGGCGCAGGGAGCGCAGGACGGCGGTGTTGCCGATCAGGGCCGCCACCTCGCCGCCCGCCTTCTTGCCCATGGCCCGCACCACCGGGTAGGCCTCGGGGTGCACGGCGGAGCCGTCGAGCGGGTCGTCGCCCCCGCGGATGCGCAGGAAGCCCGCGCACTGCTCGTACGCCTTCGGGCCGAGGCGGGCGACGTCCTTGAGGCCCTTGCGGCTGCGGAAGGGGCCGTTGGCGTCGCGGTGGGCCACGATGTTCTCGGCGAGGGTGCCGCTGATGCCGGAGACCCGGGAGAGCAGGGGCGCGGAGGCGGTGTTGACGTCCACGCCGACGCCGTTGACGCAGTCCTCGACGACCGCGTCGAGGGAGCGGGAGAGCTTCACCTCGGACAGGTCGTGCTGGTACTGGCCGACGCCGATGGACTTCGGGTCGATCTTCACGAGCTCGGCCAGGGGGTCCTGGAGGCGCCGGGCGATGGAGACCGCGCCGCGCAGCGACACGTCCATGCCGGGCAGTTCCTGCGAGGCGAAGGCGGAGGCCGAGTACACGGAGGCGCCGGCCTCGGAGACCATCACCTTGGTCAGCCCGAGCTCGGGGTGGCGGGTGATGAGGTCGCCGGCGAGCCTGTCGGTCTCGCGGGAGGCCGTGCCGTTGCCGATGGCGACCAGCTCGACGCCGTGCTCCTTCGCCAGGCGGGCGAGGGTCGCGAGGGACTGGTCCCACTTGTTGGCGGGAACGTGCGGGTGGATCACGTCCGTGGCGACGACCTTGCCGGTGGCGTCGACGACGGCGACCTTCACGCCGGTGCGGAAGCCCGGGTCGAGCCCGAGGGTGGCGCGGGTGCCGGCGGGGGCGGCGAGCAGCAGGTCGCGGAGGTTGGCCGCGAAGACCCGTACGGCCTCGTCCTCGGCGGCGGCGCGCAGCCGGGTCCGCAGGTCGATGCCGAGGTGCACCTGGATCTTGGTGCGCCAGGCCCAGCGGACGGTGTCGGCGAGCCATTTGTCGCCGGGGCGGGCGCGGTCGGCGATGCCGAAGCGGCGGGCGATGAGGCCCTCGTAGGTGGAGGGGGCCTGGGAGCCGGCGGCGGGCTCCTCGGGCTCCAGGTCCAGGCTGAGCACCTCCTCCTTCTCGCCCCGCAGCATGGCCAGGACGCGGTGGGAGGGCAGGGCGGTGAAGGGCTCGGCGAAGTCGAAGTAGTCCGAGAACTTGGCGCCCGCCTCCTCCTTGCCCTCGCGGACCTTCGCGGCGAGCCGGCCGCGGCCCCACATGCGCTCGCGGAGGTCGCCGATGAGGTCGGCGTCCTCGGCGAACTTCTCGGTGAGGATGGCGCGGGCGCCCTCCAGGGCGGCCGCCGGGTCGGCCACCCCCTTGCCGGCGTCGACGAACGCGGCCGCGGCGGCGGCCGGTTCGGCCGAGGGATCGGCCAGCAGCCCCTCGGCGAGCGGCTCCAGGCCGGCCTCGCGGGCGATCTGGGCCTTGGTGCGGCGCTTGGGCTTGAAGGGGAGGTAGATGTCCTCCAGCCGGGCCTTGGTGTCGGCCGCGTGGATCCGGGCCTCCAGTCCGGCGTCGAGCTTGCCCTGCTCCCGTACGGAGTCGAGGATCGCCGCACGGCGGTCCTCCAGCTCGCGCAGGTAGCGCAGCCGCTCCTCCAGGGTGCGCAGCTGCGCGTCGTCGAGCATCTCGGTCGCTTCCTTGCGGTAGCGCGCGATGAACGGCACGGTGGAGCCGCCGTCGAGCAGCTCGACGGCGGCCTTGACCTGCCGTTCCCGTACGCCGAGCTCCTCGGCGATCCTGCCTTCGATGGACATCGTCGTCACTGCGGTCCCGCCTGCCTTCGTGCCTTCGTGCGTGTGCGTGGAAGGCTGCCAATTGTGGCAGGTGCGGGTGGCGGCGGCGGGGAGCCCCTCAGCCCTTTCCGAAGAGGTCGGGCGGAAAGGCCCCGGCGCCGATGGCCCGCTGGACGAGGGCCCCGCCGAGCGCGTGGAGCCGGGCGACGCCGTCGGCGCCGAGGTGCTCGTACGGGGCGGCGTCCAGGCGGTCGGTCTCGGCCTCCAGCCGCTCGCGCAGGGCGTGGCCCGCTTCGGTGAGCTCGCCGTCGGCGTCGAGGACGCCGCGGGCGCGGAGCCGGCCGGCGGCGGCGTCGAGGTCGGACTGCTCCCAGCCGCGGATGCTCTTGACCCACTTCGCGGTCATGCCGCGGCCGGTGGCGGTGTGGCTGACGAGCGCCTCCAGCGGGTCGAGGCCGGTGAGGAGGAGGGCGGCGAGGTGCCCGTCGCCGCGGTGCTCGCGCAGCAGGGTGGTGGCGTGCCACAGCCGCAGGTGCGGCTCCTCGGGGACGGGGAGGTCGGCGTGGGCGGCGTAGAGGGTCCGGCCGTGCCGGGTACAGGCCTCGGTGGCCCGTATGGCCAGGTCGGCGGCTTCGGCGAGCTCGGGCGAGGCGATGGTCCCGGGGCCGAGGAGGCGGCGCAGGGTCCGGTCGGCGGCACGCAGGCGCGCGGCGAGGACCTGCTCGGGGGTGACGGTGTCCCAGACGGCCGGCAGGTGCCGGGTGACGAGGTCGTGGCGGTAGTTGTAGAAGGTCGCGGTGACCGTGCCGGGGCCGACGGCGCCCATGGCGGCGGAGCGGCTGGCGAGGTTGACGGCCACCCGGTGGGTGATGCCGAGGGCGCCGAGCTCCTCGAAGATCTCCGGGGAGAAGTAGCTGGTGGCGTGGAGGGGGTTGATGGCGGCGTGCCAGCAGCGGCGTGCGGCGTGCGGGTCGATGCTCATGACCGCACCCTACCGACTAGCCGGTATGTCGCCTACCTCCCGGGGGCGGGGCGCACCGCCGCACGGGGCGCATTCGCGCCAACCTGGGCTCCGCCCCGCAGGTGCGGGAATGCCCCGGAACGGGCTCCCCCGGCCCCGCGTCCCACGGACGGCGCACCGCACGGGGCCGTGATCGTGACGGCCGAATGGCGATCGTGTGACAGCAGGGACCATGGACATGACCTGAGGGACCACGGGTGAATACGGTCGAACGACGTACGACGGACGTCGAACCGATCTGCCTCCCCTACCCCTTGGAGCTCTTCGTGTACCGCAAAATGATCGCCCCGAGCGTCCTGGCCGCCTCCCTCCTGCTGGTGATCCCGGCATCGGCGGCCGGCTCCGTCCAGGGCGCGCCGGGGATCGGCGACAGCTACTACCCGGAGAGCGGGAACGGCGGGTACGACGTCTCCCACTACGACCTGCGCCTGCAGTACCAGCCGAAGACGGACCTGCTGGAGGGCACGGCCACCCTCCTGACCACCGCCAAGCAGGACCTGTCCCGCTTCAACCTGGACTTCGGCCTCAAGGTCAGCGAGATCCGGGTCAACGGCGCCAAGGCGAAGTTCGCCGCCTCCGGCGCACACGAGCTGGAGGTCACCCCCGCGCAGCCGCTGGCCAAGGGCAAGCAGGCGACCGTCGTCGTCAAGTACGCCGGAAAGCCCTCGGAGTTCAAGGTCGACGGCTGGTCCGCCTGGCAGCGCACCCCGGACGGCGGCATCGCGGCGCAGGAGCCCGACTCGGCGGTCTGGTGGTTCCCGAGCAACGACCACCCGCTCGACAAGGCCACCTTCGACGTCTCGGTCAACGTCCCGGACGGCACCCAGGCCATCAGCAACGGCGTGCTCCAGTCGCAGACCTCCCGCCTCGGCTGGACCCGCTACAACTGGCGCTCCAACAAGCCGCAGGCCACCTACCTGGCCACCCTCGCCATCGGCAAGTTCGACATCACCACCGACAAGACGGCGAGCGGCCTGCCGATCCTCAACGCGTACAGCAGGGACCTCGGCGACAACGCGGGCTCGGCGCGCGCGAGCGTCGAGCGGACCGGCGAGGTCGCGGAGTGGCTGGAGTCGGTCTTCGGCCCGTACCCCTTCAACGCGCTGGGCGGCTACGTCCCGAACGTGCCCTCCGGCTTCGCGCTGGAGACCCAGACGCGGCCGTTCTACAGCCCGCGCCAGTTCGCGAACGGCGCCAACGTCTCCGTCGTCGTGCACGAGCTGGCCCACCAGTGGTACGGCGACAGCGTGTCCGTGGACAACTGGAAGGACATCTGGGTCAACGAGGGCTTCGCCCGCTACGCCCAGTGGCTGTGGTCGGAGAAGGAGGGCGAGGGCACCGCGCAGGAGCTGGCGCAGTGGACGTACGACAACCGTCCGGCCGAGGACCCGTTCTGGCAGGTCAAGCCGGGTGACCCGGGCGCCGAGAACCAGTTCCACGGGGCCGTCTACGACCGGGGCGCGATCGCGATCCAGGCGCTGCGCAACGAGGTCGGCGACGAGAAGTTCTTCCAGATCCTCAAGGGCTGGCCGACCGAGCGGGCCTATGGGAACGCCAAGGTCGGGGACTTCGTCCGGTACGCGGAGAAGGTCTCGAACAAGCCGCTGGCCCAGCTCTTCGACACCTGGCTGTACACCCCGGGCAAGCCGTCCTTCGGCGCCCCCGCCGCCAAGGCGGGCGCCCGCTCCCTGGCCCCGGCGAAGCCGGCCGTGGAGCCGAAGTCCTGGAAGAAGATCGCCGCCACGAACGGCATCCACGACCACTGACCGGCCGCGGTACGCGGACGCGCGCGCCGGGGGCCCGCAGCGGGCCCCCGCCCCCCGGCGCCCCC
>NZ_JBFBDP010000021.1:0-188950 GCF_040701585.1 Streptomyces sp. NPDC093801
TCAAAGGAACCTCATCCACCGGAGTGGACGGGGTATCAACTTCTGGCGTTGATTTTTGGCACGCTGTTGAGTTCTCAAGGAACGGACGCTTCCTTTGTACTCACCCTCTCGGGCTTTCCTCCGGGCTTTCGTTCTTGTGATCCAGACTCTATCAGAGTCTTTCTCACTCGCTTTCCAGGTCCTTCACTTTCGCGTTTTCCCTTTCCAGCGGCTCCGACCTTATCAGTGCTTTTCCTTCTCTCCGACCACCCTGCGTCGCGCCGGAACGGCGCGTCGAAAAGGAGTGGAGATCGAGATCGTCACTGCTGAGGAGGGGTCCCGTCCATTGACTGTTTGCGAGATGTTCACGCAACACGTCTCGGCGGGAGTCCCGACAGTACAGGCCCGCCGGAGCGCAGGCAAATCGATTCACGCGTATGGTCTAGTCCACCGGTCTAGTCCACTAGTCTCCGTGTCCAAGGGTCAGTCCGGATCGGGAACGACATCGGGCGAACCCGTACAACCTGTGCAATATCCTTCAGACGAGTACGCCGTTCGCAACAGGCTGTGACGGCGGCACCACGTAGCCCCACCCCTGGGAGGCCCCCATGACCAGCGTGACGTCCCCACTTTCCGGACGCGCCATCGGACTCGCGGCAGTGCCCGACCCGGTGTTCTCCGGCGCGATGGTGGGACCGGGCACTGCCATCGATCCGGTGCGCGAGCCCTCCGCGGCGGTTTCCCCCGTCGACGGTGTGGTCGTCTCCCTGCACCCGCACGCGTACGTCGTGGTCGACGGTGAGGGCCACGGTGTGCTGACGCACCTCGGGATCGACACCGTCCAGCTGAACGGCGAGGGCTTCGAGCTGCTCGTGAACAAGGGCGACACCGTGGTCCGCGGCCAGGAGGTCATCCGCTGGGACCCGGCCGCCGTCGAGGCCGCCGGCAAGTCTCCGATCTGCCCGGTCGTGGCGCTGGAGGCGACGACGGACTCGCTCTCCGACGTGGTCGAGTCCGGGGACGTCAAGGCCGACGACGTCCTCTTCAGCTGGCAGTGAGGCATCCGCCTGCTCCCGCGGGCGAGTCGGACATCCACCGCGGCGGCTGCGGCCGCCGC
The DNA here is from genome assembly GCF_040701585.1 of Streptomyces sp. NPDC093801. Lineage (NCBI taxonomy): Bacteria > Bacillati > Actinomycetota > Actinomycetes > Kitasatosporales > Streptomycetaceae > Streptomyces > Streptomyces sp. NPDC093801. The sequence continues at coordinate 1,097 of NZ_JBFBDP010000021.1, forward strand.
TCAATCGGAGACGGTGAAATGGAGACAACGCTGCGAGGCGTCGGCGTGAGCCACGGTGTGGCGATCGGCGAGGTGCGGCACATGGGTACGGCCGTGCTGGAGCCGCCGGCGAAGCAGATCGCCGCGGACGAGGCGGAGCGCGAACAGGGGCGCGCGCGTCAGGCCGTGGAAGCGGTGTCGGCCGACCTGATGGCGCGCGGCCAGCTGGCGGGCGGCGAGGCCCAGCACGTGCTCGAGGCCCAGGCGATGATCGCCACGGACCCCGAGCTGATGTCGGACGTGGACCGGCGGATCGTCGTCGGCAGCACCGCCGAGCGCGCCGTGTACGACGCCTTCGCGTCCTACCGCGACCTGCTCGCGGGGGCCGGCGAGTACATGGCCGGGCGGGTGGCCGACCTGGACGACGTGCGCAACCGGATCGTGGCGCGCCTGCTGGGCGTGCCGATGCCGGGTGTGCCGGACAGCGACGAGCCGTACGTGCTGATCGCGCGGGACCTGGCCCCCGCGGACACGGCGCTGCTGGACCCGGCGCTGGTGCTCGGCTTCGTGACCGAGGAGGGCGGGCCGACCAGCCACAGCGCGATCCTCGCGCGGGCGCTGGGCGTGCCGGCCATCGTGGCGCTGCCGGGGGCCGGGGAGATCGCCGAGGGCACGGTCATCGCCGTGGACGGCAGCACCGGCGACCTGTTCGTCGAGCCGACCGCCGAGAAGCGGGCCGAGCTGGAGGCCGCGGCGGCCGAGCGGAAGGCGGCGCTGGCCGCCTCCTCCGGTCCGGGTGCCACCTCCGACGGTCACAAGGTGCCGCTGCTGGCCAACGTGGGCGGTCCGGCGGACGTGCCGGCCGCGGTGGAGGCCGGGGCCGAGGGCGTGGGCCTGTTCCGCACCGAGTTCCTGTTCCTGGACGACAGCAAGAAGGCTCCGTCCGAGGAGAAGCAGATCGAGTCGTACCGCAAGGTGCTGGAGGCCTTCCCCGAGGGCCGTGTGGTCGTGCGCGTCCTGGACGCGGGCGCCGACAAGCCGCTGGACTTCCTCACGCCGGCCGACGAGCCGAACCCGGCGCTGGGCGTGCGCGGTCTGCGGACGCTGCTGGACCACCCCGAGGTGCTGCGGACGCAGCTGACGGCGCTGGCGAAGGCGGCGGAGGGCCTGCCGGTCTACCTCGAGGTCATGGCGCCGATGGTGGCCGACCGGATCGACGCGAAGGCGTTCGCGGACGCCTGCCGCGAGGCCGGTCTGCGGGCGAAGTTCGGGGCGATGGTGGAGATCCCCTCCGCCGCGCTGCGGGCGCGCTCCATCCTGCAGGAGGTCGAGTTCCTGTCGCTGGGCACGAACGACCTCGCGCAGTACGCCTTCGCCGCCGACCGTCAGGTGGGCGCGGTGTCGCGGCTCCAGGACCCGTGGCAGCCGGCGCTGCTCGACCTGATCGCCCTGTCGGCCGAGGCCGCCAGGGCGGAGGGCAAGAGCTGCGGCGTCTGCGGTGAGGCCGCGTCGGACCCGCTGCTGGCCTGTGTGCTGACGGGTCTGGGTGTCACCTCCCTGTCGATGGGTTCCGCTTCCATCCCGTACGTGCGGGCGACGCTCGCGAAGTACACCCTCGCGCAGTGCGAGCGCGCGGCGGCGGCCGCGCGGGCCGCGGACAGCGCCGAGGAGGCGCGGGTGGCCGCTCAGGCGGTGCTGTCGGGCGAGTAGCCGGACGCGTGTCGTGACGGCCGAGGGGCCTTCGCCGGTGGCGGGGGCCCCTCGGCCGTTCCCGGGGGCGGGGCGGGTCCGGCCTCAGGCGTGGGGGCCGGGGCCGTCGACCTCGTAGCCGGGGCAGTACTCGACGCCCGGTTCCGGGGGTACGGGTTCGCCGGTGTCGGCGTCCGTGCAGTAGGCGTCGAACACGGCTGCGGCGGAGAGGGCCACCAGGCGGCCGCGGTCCAGGCGCCAGCCGTGGACCCGGTCCGGGGTGCCCCCGGTGGTGCTGCGCAGGACCAGTCCGCCGGCGCCGCCGAGGGCGAGGCCGGCGGCCAGGACGGTCACGAAGTCGAGCTGGTCGCGGCCCTCCGCGCGGAGCGGGCCGCCGGGTGCGGCGGGTGCCTCGGCGTGCAGGGCGGCGATGAGCTGCTCCGTCTCCGTGGGGACGCTGCACACGAGGTGGTGGTGGCCCGGGCCGGCCCCGTCGACGAGCCGGTGCAGGAGAGCGGATGCCCGTTCGAAGGAGGCCCGGCCGATGTCCTCGCCGCAGTCCGCGCACTCCCCCGCTCCGGCGAGCAGCGCGCCGGCGTACTCCCAGGTCGCCCGGCGGACGGCGGCGTCGACGAGGAGCGGCAGGAGCTCCTCGACGGGCTGGCCCGCGTAGGGCAGGGCGGGGCCGCAGGCGAGTTCGGCGGTGAAGCGCGTACGGGTCGGGGCGCTGTCCGGGTCGAGCCCGTGTTCGGCGCAGTAGTCGGCGTATTCCCCGGGGTCGAAGAGGGCGACGGTGGTGTGGATGCCCTGGGCCGCGAGGGAGCGCAGCAGGGCGTCGACGTGGTGGAGGTAGTCGGCGTATTCGTCGTGGTGGTCGAAGGCGAAGCTGCGGTAGTCCCGCATGGCCGCGAAGTCCCGGGCGTCGGCGAGGAGGCCGACGGTGCTGGGGACCTCGCGGCGCAGCTCACGGCGGAGGCGGGAGGTGGTGTTCCTGCCGCGTGGGGTGTCGTGGTGCGAGGTGTCGGGTGTGGTGTTCATGGCTCCCCCTGAGTGGCGCGCCGCACGGCGCGACGGCTTGCTCACTCACGGTAACCACGAGCACTGACAGTCACCTCCGGGTGCGGCCGAGCTCCTCGTAGAAGGCGAGCAGGTCCGGGTTGTCGACGGAGCCGGGGTTGACCGCCTTGGCCATCGGGGTGCCCTGGAGGAGCCGCTTGACGGGCACCTCGATGCGCTTGCCGGTCAGGGTGTGCGGGACGGCCGGGACCTCGATGACCTCGTCGGGGACGTGGCGCGGGGAGAGCTGTTCGCGGATGGTCGCGGCGATCTTCTTGCGCAGGGCCTCGTCGAGGACGGCGCCGGGGGCGAGGTGGACGAAGAGCGGCATCCAGTAGCCGCCGTTCGGCTCCTCCAGGCCGATGACCAGGGATTCCTTGATCTCGGGGAGCCGTTCGACGGCCTCGTAGATGTCTGCGGAGCCCATCCGGACGCCCTGCCGGTTGAGGGTGGAGTCGGAGCGGCCGTGGATGACGACGGAGCCGCGGTCGGTGATCGTGATCCAGTCGCCGTGCCGCCAGACGCCCGGGAACATCTCGAAGTAGCTGTCGCGGTAGCGGCTGCCGTCCGCGTCGTTCCAGAAGTGGATCGGCATGGAGGGCATGGGGGCCGCGACGACGAGCTCGCCGACCTCGCCGGTGAGGGGCTTGCCGGCCGGGTCCCAGGACTGGAGGTCCGTGCCGAGGCAGGCGGCCTGGAGCTCGCCGATGTGGACCGGGAGGGTGGGGACGGCGCCGGCGAAGCAGCTGCACACGTCGGTGCCGCCGCTGACCGAGGCGATCCACAGGTCCTCGGCGACCTCGTCGTGGAGCCAGCGGAAGCCGTCGGGCGGGAGCGGGGAACCGGTGGTGGCCACGCACTTGACGGCGGAGAGGTCGAAGTCGCGGGACGGGTGCACCTCGGCCTTCTTGCAGGCCATGACGTAGGCGGCGGAGGTGCCGTAGAGGGTGGCCCCCGTGCGCTCGGCGATCCGCCACTGGGCGCCGGTGTCGGGGTGGCCGGGGCTGCCGTCGTAGAGGACGACGGTGGTGCCGGTGAGGAGGCCGGAGACGAGGAAGTTCCACATCATCCAGCCGGTGGAGGTGTACCAGAAGAACCGGTCCTCGGGCCCCAGGTCGCAGTGCAGGCCGAGCTGCTTGAGGTGTTCGAGGAGGATCCCGCCCTGGGACTGGACGATCGCCTTCGGCACGCCGGTGGTGCCCGAGGAGTAGAGGATCCACAGCGGGTGGTCGAAGGGGACGGGCTCGAAGACGGGCTCGGTGTCGCCGGACGTCAGCTCCGACCAGGCGCGGGTGCCCTCGGGGGCGGGGGTGCCCAGGAGCGGGATGTGGACGACGGCGCGCAGGGAGGGGAGCCCTTCGCGCAGCTCGGCCACGGTGTCGCGGCGGTCGTGCTGCTTGCCGCCGTAGCGGTAGCCGTCGATGGTGAACAGGACGACGGGTTCGACCTGCTCGAAGCGGTCGAGGACGCTGCGGGCGCCGAAGTCGGGGGCGCAGGAGGTCCAGACTCCGCCGACGGCGGCGGTGGCGAGGAGGGCCACGACCGCTTCGGGGATGTTGGGGAGGTAGCCGCTGACGCGGTCTCCGGGGCGTACGCCGAGGGCGCGCAGCTCGGCGGCGAGGGAGCCGACCTGGCGGCGGAGCTCGGACCAGGTGACCGGGACCGGCTCGTGGGTCTCGTCGACGTGGAGGAGGGCGGGGTCCTGGGCGCGGGCGGGGTCCTCGGCGGCGCGCAGTGCGTGCTCGGCGTAGTTGAGGGTGGAGCCGGTGAACCAGTGGGCGCCGGGCATGGAGCGGTCGGCGAGGACGCTCTGGTAGGGGGTGGTGAACCGTACGTCGAACCATTCGGCGACGGCCTGCCAGAAGACGTCGAGCTCGTCGACGGACCAGCGCTGCAGGGCCGGGTAGCCGCCCTCGGCGGGGGCGTCGAAGCGCTCCGCGGCCCAGGCCTGGAAGGCGGTGACGCGGGCTGCGGCGATCCGGTCGGGGCCCGGGGACCAGAGGGGTTCCGGCTGGGTGGCAGAGGTCATGGGTCGGCTCCCGGTCAAGTCTGTGGCTCGCGCTTCGTGTGCGTACGGTGCCACCGCTGCGTCGGTGTGCGCGCGGCGGCCCACAGGGACGATGCCATGTGATCGACATCCGCACCAGAGCCGTCCGCGGCGGTCGGGGTGTTCCTTTCCCGGGTGAACGGCAGCTGAACGCCGCCCGCTCGGCGGGGGGCCGGTGGCAGGGTGATCGCCATGGACGGTCGTGAGCTGGTGCGTGCGGTGAAAGAGATCGGTACGGCGCGTGGGCGGCGCGCCTGGCGCGCGGCGCTGCGGCACCGGCGGACGGACGCGGAGGTGCTGGCTCCGCGGGGTGCGGAGCGGGCGCGGGTGCCGGGGCTGCTGGAGGGTACGGAGCCGCGGCCGGGCGGGGGCGTGCTGCGGTTCGCGCGCAGTGAGCTGACGGTGCGGGTGGGCGTGGGCGGCGCGGTGTTCTGGGGCTGGGACGGGGCGGGGCCGGAGCCCTCGTACGCGGTCCTGGGCGGGGGGCCGGAGCCGGATCCGCGGGCGGTGCTGGAGCCGGACACCGGGGGCGGCTGGCGGGTGGTGTCGGAGCGGGTGACGGTGGCGGTGTCGCGGCACGGGGCGGTGGAGGTGCGGACCCCGGGCGGGGCGGTGCTCCGGCGGGAGCTGCCCCCGCGCTGGTGGGATCCGGCGGAGGGGGTGCCCGGGGGCGGCTCGCGGTGGTCGCAGCGGGCGGAGGTGCCGGCGGACGCCCGGTTCTTCGGACTGGGCGGGCGGGCGCGGGGGCCGCGGCTGCGGGACGGGGAGTACCGCTTGTGGAACACCGACCCGAAGGGCGGGTTCGGGCCGGGCACCGATCCGCTGTACATCACGATGCCGGTCCAGGTCGTGGTCGCGGACGCGGGGACGCACCTGGCGTTCTACGACAACACCTGGGACGGGCGGGTGGTGCTGCGCGAGGGCGAGGAGGGGGCCGGTTCGGGGGCGGACCGGCCGGGATCGAGCGAGCTGCGCCTGGAGGGCGGGCCGCCGCGGTGCTGGGTGCTGGTGGGTACGCCCGGACGGGTGGCGCAGGGGTGGGCGGGGCTCACGGGGGCGCCCGCGGTGCCGCCGGAGTGGGCGCTGGGGTACCAGCACGCGCGGTGGGGGTTCGGGAGCGCGGCGGAGGTGCGGCGGGTGGTGGCGGGGTACGCGGAGCGGGGGCTCGCGCTGTCCGCCGTGCACCTGGACATCGACCACTACGACGGGCACCGGGTGTTCACGGTGGACCGGGAGGCGTTCCCCGATCTGCCGGGGCTGGCCCGGGAGCTGGGCGCGGCCGGGGTGCGGCTGGTGTCGATCGTGGACCCGGCGGTGAAGGCGGGGGACGCGGTGCACGCCTCGGGCCTGGAGGTCGGGGCGCACGGGGCGTTCGTGCGGGACGCGCGGGGGCGGGAGGTGCGGGGGGAGGTCTGGCCGGGTGAGTGCGCCTATCCGGACTTCACCGATCCGGCGGCGCGGGAGTGGTGGGGCGGGCTGTACGGGGAGCGGCTCGCGCAGGGCTTCTCGGGGTTCTGGCACGACATGAACGAGCCGGTGTCGTTCGCGCCGTGGGGGGACGCGACGCTGCCCCGGTCGGCGCGGCACGTGCTGGAGGGGGCGGGCGGCGACCACCGGGAGGGGCACAACGTGTACGCGCTGGGGATGGCGCGGGCGGGGTGGGAGGGGCTGGTGCGGCTGCGGCCGGCGGAGCGGCCGTTCCTCTTCTCCCGGTCGGGGTGGGCGGGGATGCAGCGGTACGGGGGCACCTGGTCCGGTGACGTGGAGAGCAGCTGGGAGGGGCTGCGGGCGTCGCTGGCGCTGGTGCTGGGGCTCGGGCTGTGCGGGGTGCCGTACTCCGGACCGGACGTGGGGGGCTTCGGGGGCTCGCCGTCGCCGGAGCTGTACCTGCGGTGGCTGGAGCTGGGGGCGTACCTGCCGCTGTTCCGGACGCATGCGGCGATCTGGGCGGGGCGGCGGGAGCCGTGGGAGTTCGGGCCCGAGGTGGCGGAGGGTGCGGCGCGGGTGCTGGCGGAGCGGGAGCGGCTGCGGCCGTACTTCGTGACGCTGGCGCACCTGGCGCGGCGGACGGGGGCGCCGTACGTGCGGCCGCTGTGGTGGGGGGCGCCGGAGGACCGGCGGCTGCGGGACTGCGAGGACGCGTTCCTGCTGGGGGACGCGCTTCTGGTGGCGCCGGTGCTGGACTGCGGGGCGGACCGGCGGGCGGTCCGGCTGCCGCGGGGGCGCTGGTACGACACGGCGACGGGGGCGGCGCACGAGGGGCCGGGGCAGGTGCTGCTGGACGCCCCGCCGGGGCGCACCCCGGTGCTGGCGCGGGCGGGGTCCGTGCTGCCGGTGCGGCGCGCGGACGGGACGGTGGGCCTGGAGGCGTGGGCGCCGGCGCGCGGGCGGACCGGCGGCGGGGTGGTGATCCGGGATCCGGGGGCGGGGTTCGAGGCGGGCGAGGTGGAGCGGTACACCGTGCGGTGGGCCGGGGAGGCGGTGGTGGTGGAGGACGAGGCGGGCGGCGTGGTGAGCGGGGTGGAGGTGCGGGGGGTGTAGGACCGCCGCCCCCGGCCCTGCCGGGCCGGGGGCGGGAGCGGGGAAGGACCGCAGCCCCTGCCCTGCCCGGGTCGGGGGGCGGGGCCGGGGTCGGGCCCGTTGCACTGGACGGGCCGGGTGTGGGAGGGGCCGGCGCCCCTGCCGTGGCCGGGCGGGGGTGTGCCCGTTGCCCCCTGGTCGGGTGGGGGCCGGGACGGGGTCGGGCCCGTTGCACTGGACGGGCCGGGTGCGGGAGGGGCCGGCGCCCCTGCCGTGGCCGGGCGGGGATGTGCCCGTTGCCCCCTGGTCGGGTGGGGGCCGGGACGGGGTCGGGCCCGTTGCACTGGACGGGCCGGGTGTGGGAGGGGCCGGCGCCCCTGCCGTGGCCGGGCGGGGATGTGCCCGTTGCCCCCTGGTCGGGTGGGGGCCGGGACGGGGCGTGCGGGGTCAGGTGTAGTGGCCTGCGAACCAGGAGGCGGTGGCCCGGGTGTGGAGGGGGAAGGCCAGGTCCGCCGGGGCGTGGAGGACGTGCCAGCCCGTCGTCTCGTCGGTGGGCACCGGGGGCGGGAGGGCGGAGGCCGGGCGGGGCGGGAGGAGGCCGAAGACGAGGAGGTGGCCGTGCGGGGAGCTGAGGACGTCGGCGAGGGTCACCTCGGCGGCACCGGCCTCGATGCCGGTCTCCTCGCGGAGTTCGCGGACCACCGCGTCGCGCCAGTCCTCGCCGAAGTCGATGAACCCGCCGGGCAGGGCGACCCCGCCCTTGGCGGGTTCGATGGTGCGGGTGATGACCACCAGGCCGGTGCCGGAGGAGTCCTCGACGGGGAGCAGGGCGACGGCCACCGGGAGCGGGTTGCGGTAGGCGACGGTGCCGCAGGCGGCGCAGGCGCGGGGCCAGTCGGTGGTGTCGAACGGAGCTCCGCAGGTGGAGCAGTGCGAGTCCCTCAGGTGTTCCGGCATGCGGTGATCGTATGTCAAGGGTCTTGGGGGTGAAGGCGGTTGGGTCCGCGGTCGGGACCGGTGACCCGGGGGCTCCGGCGTGGCAGACTGCTGACGGATCGTCAGATACGGTTTCGGGAGGGGTCTTGGCACGCACACGTACACCCGTGGTGAGCGGATGGTTCGCCGATACGCCCGGCGGCTTCCGCCTCCTCGGCACGAAGTGCTCCGCCTGTACGGCGGTGTTCTTCCCGCGCGAGGACGCGTACTGCCGCAATCCGCACTGCCCCGGCGGCGGTGCGCTCGTGGAGGTCCCGCTGTCGCCGCGCGGCCGCGTCTGGTCCTACACCGACGGGCGCTACCGCCCGCCCGCCCCCTACGTGTCCGACCCGGACGCGCCCTGGGAGCCGTACACGCTGGTCGCGGTGGAACTGGAGGCCGAGGGGATGGTCGTGCTCGGGCAGGCGGCGCCCGGGGTGACGGTGGCGGACCTGGCGGTCGGCATGGAGGTGGAGGTGGTCTCCGGGGTGCTCGACGGGGACGCCGGGAGCACCGGCGCGACCTGGCGGTTCAGGCCGGTGGAGGGGGCCCGGTGAGCGGGGACGTGGCCGTGCTGGGAGCCGGTATGCACCCGTGGGGCAAGTGGGGCCGCAGCTTCGTCGAGTACGGGCGGGCGGCCGCGCGGGCCGCGCTCGACGACGCCGGGCTGGAGTGGAGCGACGTACGGTCCGTCGTCGGCGCCGACACCGTGCGCGGCGGGTATCCGGGCTACGTCGCCGGGGCAACCTTCGCGCGGGCGCTCGGCTGGCAGGGCGCCCGGGTGACCAGCGTGTACGCGGCCTGCGCCTCCGGGGCCCAGGCCATCGGGGCGGCCCGGGCGCAGATCCTGGCCGGGCTGGCCGACGTGGTGCTGGTGGTGGGCGCGGACGCCGCGCCGAAGGGGTTCTTCGCCCCGGCCGGCGGCGACCGGCCGGACGATCCCGACTGGCTGCGGTTCCGGCTGCTCGGGGCGACGAACCCGGCGTACTTCGCGCTGTACGCCCGCCGCCGGATGGCCCTGTACGGGGACACCGGCGAGGACTTCGCGCAGGTCAAGGTGAAGAACGCGGCGGCCGGGGCGCTCAACCCGAACGCCCGCTACCGCAAGGCCGTGACGGCCGGGGAGGTGGCGGCGTCGGCGGTGGTCGCCGATCCGCTGCGGCTGCTGGACATCTGCGCGACCTCCGACGGGGGCGCGGCACTGGTGCTGTGCGGCATGGACTTCGCGCGGGCGCGCGGGGTGGCCGACCCGGTGCGGATCCGGGCGGTGTCGACGGTGACGCCCACGTATCCGCGCACCGTGCTGGACCTGCCGGACATCGCCACCGATTCGACGGTGGCGGTGCCCGCGGCGGCGGGCTCCTTCCGGGCCTCCATCGCCCGGGCGGCGTACGAGGAGGCGGGGCTGGGGCCGGAGGACCTGTCGCTGGCCGAGGTGTACGACCTGTCGACCGCGCTGGAGCTGGAGTGGTACGAGGACATCGGCCTGTGCGGTGAGGGCGAGGGGGCCAAGCTCGTCCGGGAGGGGGCGACCGCGCTCGGCGGACGGGTGCCGGTCAACCCGAGCGGGGGGCTGGCCTCCTTCGGGGAGGCGGTGCCGGCGCAGGCCATCGCCCAGGTGTGCGAGCTGACCTGGCAGCTGCGGGGGACGGCGGGGGCCCGGCAGGTGCCGGGGGCGCGGGCCGGGATCACCGCGAACCAGGGGCTCTTCGGGCACGGGTCGGCCGTCGTGGCGGTGCGCTGAAAGCTGCGGGGGCGCCTCCACCAGCGGGGGCGGCGGGGCGGGCACAAGTGCTGTCGCCGGAGTGCTTGACGCCCCCGGGCGGCGGGTTCACACTCTCCCCACGGTCCCGCGCCGGCGAGCGCCGGGACCCTCGTAGCCCCCCATGAGAGCCGCGGCCCGTACCCCAGTCGGCGGGGGTACGGGCCGCCTCCACGCGGGCCGTCCGGTCAGGCTCCGGCCGTGAGGCTCGCCCGGCGGGCCCGGGCCAGCGACATGGCGTGTTCGACGACTCCCACCAGCACGTCCTTGACCGACTCGCGGTCCCGGGCGTCGCAGAGCAGCACCGGTACCTCGGGGTCGAGGTCGAGCGCCTCGCGGATGGTCACCACGGGGTGTCGCTCGGCCCCGTCGAAGCAGTTGACCGCGACGAGGAAGGGCAGGCCGCGCCGCTCGAAGTAGTCGATGGCGGCGAAGCAGTCGGCGAGCCGGCGGGTGTCGGCCAGGACGACGGCACCGAGCGAGCCCTGCGAGAGCTCGTCCCACAGGAACCAGAAGCGGTCCTGTCCCGGCGTGCCGAAGAGGTACAGCACCAGGTCCTCGCGGAGGGTGATGCGGCCGAAGTCCATGGCCACGGTCGTGGTGCTCTTCTGCTCCACTCCCCCGGTGTCGTCGATGCCGACGCCCGGTTCGGAGAGCGTCTCCTCCGTCCGCAGCGGACGGATCTCGCTCACCGCACTGACCAGGGTGGTCTTGCCCACCCCGAAGCCTCCCGCGACCAGGATCTTCAGAGTCAGCGGTTCGACCGGCGAGACGGCATGCATCGCACCGGTGCGGCTAGAGCGCCCGAAGGCCATCGATCACCTCACGCAGAATGGATTCGTCGGGCAGTTCGGCCGGGGGGACCGGCCGGGTCACGTGGACCAGTTCGTCGTCGACGAGGTCTCCGATGAGGACCCGGACGACGCCGATGGCGAGGTCCAGGTCCGCGGCGAGCTCGGCGACGGACTGCGGGCGTTCCCGGCACAGCCCGAGGATGTGGGCGTGTTCCGGGGACAGGGTCAGGTCCCAGACCGGATCGTCGGCCGCCGGTTCGGCGGCGACGAGGGCGATCAGGTCGAGGCGGTGCTGGGCGGCGTGGCGGGTCCGGCCGCGGGTCATGGCGTACGGGCGTACGACGGGCCCCGCTTCGTCGTCGAACCAGTGCGGGTGGCCGCTCCCGTGCGCCGCGCCGGGGTCCTGCGCGGGTCGCGGGGAGTTCGGGAGGTGGTCGTGGCCTGGATCGCTCATACGGTCCGACTCACCCTCCGGCTGGCAGCCCGGTGCGCGGGGCGGTCGCCAGGTGGTCGCCGACGCGCTTGACCATGAGGGTCATCTCGTACGCGACCTGGCCGACGTCGGAGTCGGAGTCGGAGAGCACGGCCAGGCAGCTGCCGTCGCCGGCGGCCATCACGAACAGGAAGGCCTCGTCCAGCTCGACGACGGTCTGGCGGACCCGGCCGGACTCGAAGTGCCGGCCGACGCCCTTGGCCAGGCTGTGGAAGCCCGAGGCCACGGCGGCCAGGTGCTCGCTGTCCTCGCGGGTCAGGTCCTTGGAGCTGCCCGTCGGCAGGCCGTCGCCGGAGAGGACCACCGCCTTGCGGATGCTGGCGACCTTGTCGACGAGTTCGTCGAGGAGCCAGTTGAGCGGGCCGGGGCCGCGGCCCCTGCTGTCGGTTCCGTTCTGCGGTGCGGTCATCGACCGTCCCCTTCGTTCTCGTGCGCGGGACCGGTGGCGGCGGGGGTGCCGCCCGCGGTCTCGGACTGCTGCGGTGCCTGCTGCCGGTCTTGCTGTTCTGCGTACTCTCTGCGGCCCGCCGTCCAGCCGCGCTGGAGCGCGGACATACGGGCGCGCACGTCCTCGGCGTCGCGGTCGGTCGGCGGCGCCTCGGGGGCTTCGGGCTCGGCGGGGGCCTGAGCGTTCTTCAGCTGGGGTGCGAGGTTCGCCTGGCGGACCCGGCGGGGCAGTGCGCCCGGGCCGGCGGCGCGGGGCGCCGCGGGGGCGGGCTCCGGCCGGTCCGGGGCCTTCGGGCCGGACGGGCGGGGGTCCACGCGGCGGCCGTGCTCGGCGACCAGGGTCGGGGTGGGGCGCCGGCGGGGCAGCGGGACGGCCCCGGAGCGGGGCCCCTCGGGGCGGACCGCGTCCAGGTGCGCGCGCTCGGCGCGGACCGGGCCGGTGGGGGCCGGGGCCTCCCGGTCGGCGCCCCGGGTGCGGTCGGCGGGCCCGCGGCCGCGGGCCCGCCCGGCGCCCTCCCGGTCGGTGTCGCGGGCCCGGCCCCAGTCGCGGTGCCGTTCGGCGCTGCCGTCGCCGATCCGGTCGCCCTTCCAGGTGCCGCGCTCGCCGCCGCGCCGGTCGCCGTCGGGGCGGCCCGCGGAGCCCAGGCCCAGGAGGACGCTGCGCGGGGTGCCGCCCGGCGGGGTCTCGTCGTCGAGGCTGGCCATGGGCGGGCGGCCGCCGGCCCCGGCGACGCCGGTGATCGTGTCGTCCAGGTCGGCGAGCCCGTCGAGGCCCTCCAGTCCGTCCGGCCCCTCCAGGCCGAGGACGCCCAGCGGGCCCTCCAGCTCGACCGGGCCGTTGAGCACGCCGGCCGGCAGCGGGCGGGCCGACGGGGCGCGGTCGAGGGCGCCGGGCGAGGGGCGGCCGGCGCCCCGCGCGCCCGGGGCCGCCTTGACGCCCTTGACCGCCGCGGCGCCCCTGGTCGCCCGTACGGCGTCGAGGCGGAGGCCGCTGCCGTTGGTGTCGGGGGCCTCCGTGAGCAGGTCGGCCGGGAGGAAGACCACCGCGGTGGTGCCCCCGTACGGGCTGGGCTGGAGGGCCACCTTGATGCTGTGGCGGCGCGCCAGGCGGCTGACCACGAACAGGCCGAGGCGGTCGGTGTCGGAGAGCTCGAACTCCGGGGTCTCGGCGAGCCGGAGGTTCGCGTCGAGGAGGGCCTCCGGGTTCATGCCGAGGCCGCGGTCGTGGATCTCCAGGGTGAAGCCGTTGGCGACGCGCTCGCCGTGGACCTGGACGGCGGTGTGCGGGGGCGAGAACACCGTGGCGTTCTCCAGGAGTTCGGCGACCAGGTGGGTGACGTCGGCGACGGCCGGGCCCTCGATGCCGATGCGCGGCAGGCGGCGCACCTCGATCCGCTCGTAGTCCTCGACCTCGGCGACGGCGGCCCGGACGACGTCCATCAGCTGGACGGGCTTGCGCCACTGGCGGGAGGGGGCGGCGCCGGAGAGGATCACCAGGCCCTCGGCGTGGCGGCGCATGCGGGTGGTCATGTGGTCGAGGCGGAACAGGTCGGCGAGTTCCTCGGCGTCCTCGGTGCGCCGTTCCATGGTGTCGAGGAGGGTCAGCTGGCGGTGCAGGAGCACCTGGTTGCGGCGGGCGAGGTTGACGAAGACCTCGGAGACGCCGCGGCGCAGCTCGGCCTGCTTGACGGCGGCCTCGACGGCGGCGCGCTGGAGGCTGTTGAGGGCCAGGCCGACCTGGCCGACCTCGTCCTTCTCGAACTCCAGGCGGGGCGCCTCGGTCTCGACGTCCACGGTCTCCCCGGCGGCGAGGCGGCGCATCACGCTGGGCAGGCGGACGCCGGAGGCCTCGTGGGCGTCCTTGCGCAGCCGGGAGAGGTCGCGGATCAGGTCGCGGCCGATGCGGACGGACAGGACGAGGGAGACGGCGAGGGCGATGAAGCCGAGGACGCCGGCGACGGCGGCCTGGACGAGGACGTCCTTCGCGACGGGTGCGACGCGCTTCTGGTAGCGGTCGCCGGCGGCGGTGCCCATGGTGGCGAGGTCGTCGAGGACCTTGCGGGCGGCCTCGTCCCACTGGGCGGCGGTGACGGTGCGCGGGTTCTTGACGGCGCCCGCCGAGATGAACCGTTCCTCCGTGTCGCGCAGGGCCTTGCTCTCGGGGCCGTTCCAGTACCGTTCGAAGAGCTTGCGGTCGTCGGCCGGGAGGATCGCGAGGTTGAACTCGTAGAGCAGGCTGCGGTTGGCGACGAAGGTGGAGACGCGGCGGACGTCGTTGGCGGCGACGCTGCCGGCGGCGAGGGTGGAGGCGACGACCGCGTCCTCGCGGGAGAGGGTCTCGCGGGCGCGGGTGATGCCGACCAGGGCGCGGCCCTGCTTGTCCATCTCCACGTTCTCCAGGGCGTGGAGGTTCATGAGGAAGTCGTAGCAGGGGTCGACGAGCCGGCTGTAGAGGTCGAGGGCCTGGGTGGGGTCGAGGCTGTTGGCGTCGACGGAGCGGCGCAGGGCGGCGATGCCGTGGAAGGCGTCGAGGATGGAGCTCAGGCGCTGCCGGGTGGCGGGGCTGAGCTCGTCGAGGACCTCGGGGTCGGTGGCGTTCGCGGTGATCTTGCGGACCATCTCGTCGGTGGCGGTGCGGCTCTTGGCGAGCTCGGCGGTGGCCGCGGCGGCGCGGGGGTCGCCGAGGACGACGAGGGTCTGGCGGCGTTCCTTCTGGATGACGCGGACGACGTCCTCGATGGGGTAGCCGACCTTGTCGATGACGTAGGCGACGTCGAGCAGCTGCACGGCTTCGCGGCCGGTGATGACCGTCGAGAAGCCCCAGAGGGCGGTCAGGGAGACGAGCGGCACCAGGAGCAACGCCACGATCTTCCGGCGGATCGACTTCCCGCGAAAGCGCATGGCCTCCCCAGCCTCCCCCAGCTCAACCCCGTTGCGAGGGGTCGGTGTTCCGTCGTTCAAACGGCGTGAGCCTACTACTGCCGGGAAGCGGCCTCGAAGGCATGTCCGGACGTTTTCGGCCTGACCCCTGGACGAAGATCACGAGTTGTCCGATACTTCCGGTCAAGTCCGGCCCGATATGTGGCAGATGACACTCGGTGGGGTGTCGGTTCCCGGATTCGGATGGATGGCTGGAACTCTCCGGAACTCCATGGTCCGGACCGGTCGGGGCGGGTGGACCGTCCGGGATGCGGGAACCTGCGGTCGGGGCCGGTCGTTGGGCCCGGGTGGTGAGCGGAGCGGACCATGAGGATGTACGACGAGGAGCACGACACGGTGTCGGAGGCGGCCGGGCGGGGCCTGTGGGTGGAGGAGCCGGCCCGGCGGCGGCGCCTGCCGGATCCGGTGCGGGCCTCGGCGGTGCGGGCGGTACTGGTCGTGGCGCTGACGCTGACGGAGGCGTCGGCGACCTTCTTCCTGGTGCTGACGGGGTCCTGGCTGGCACTGCCGATGGTCCTCGGCGGGATAGCGGGGACGGTGGTGGCCACGTGGGCCGTGCTGGACGTGTGGATCACGCGGCAGATGTGGCGTCAGCGGTACGGGGTGGTGTCGGAGCCCAGCAGTGCGGCGTGGGGGGACCAGCGGCGCTGAACCGGTGGCGTCCGGCGGTGCAGGGGGGCCGCTGCCCGGAGCCTTCTCCCCGCCCCGCCCCTTCACGGTTCCTCCCCCGGCCACCGCTGGGGGAGGAACCTCGGCGGTGGCCGTCCACGGCCGAGCCGCGCGGGCGGCGCGTCAGGAGGACGAGCGGCGGAACATGCGGGTCGCCGTGATCTCGCCGTGGACGGCCTCCGGCTCCTGGGCGGGCTGCGGGAGCCCCGGACGCAGGTGCTCCTCCACGCTGATGTACTTCAGGCCCGCCCTCAGGTCGGCGTCGTTGCGCAGGCGGATGACCAGCGGGAACTCGGCCAGGGCCGTGGTGTCGAAGAGGCCCGTGGTGTAGAGGAGCTGGACGCCGAGGGCGTCGGACACGGCCCGCTGGAGCTCCAGCAGGTACGTGGCGTTGGCGCGCCCGATCGGGTTGTCGAGGAACAGCGTGCCCGCGTGGCGGTGCTTGTCGCGGCCGCGGTCGTTGCTGCGCAGGGCCGCCATCGTGCAGTAGAGGGCGATGGCGGCGGTGAGCAGCTGGCCGCCCGAGAAGACGTCGCCCATCTGGCCGACCGGAACCCGTTCGGCGCGCAGGACGGCGTCGGGCTTGAGGATCTCGACCGCGATGCCCCTGGGTTCGAGCGCGGCCTGGACGCCCCGCAGGAGCAGGGACATGCCGTCGCGGCGGCCTTCGCCGAACGCCGCGTTCTTCTTGACGGCCGTGCGGGTGGCCTCGTCGATCACCTCGCCGAGGCGCTCGGTGAGGGTGGCCTGGTCGGGTTCCTCGAAGCGGATGCGGAGGAACTCCTGGCCCGACCATTCGCCGAGGCCCTCGGGGAGCTGGGAGAGGCGCTGGGCGGAGCGGAGGGTGGCCAGGGCGGACTCCACCAGGCCGCGCAGCCGGTCGACGATGCTGTCGCGGTTGCGCTCCAGCTGGGCGAGCTCGTCGGTCAGGACGCGCAGGCGGGGGGCGAAGGCGGCCGCCCAGGCCGCGGCGTGCTCCGGCAGGGCGGAGGCGGGCAGTTCGCGGATCTGCTGGCGGGCGGGGGTGCGCACCTGCTCGTAGCGGTTGGCGTTGGCGTGCCGGACCAGGACGTCGCTCGCCTCGCGGACGGCCGCCTCGGCGGCGGAGAGGTCGGCGGCGCAGGCCCGCAGCGAGCGGCGGGCGTCGGTGGCGGACTGGCGCGCCTCCTCCAGGGTGCCCCGGTGGGGTGCCGGCTCCTGCTCGTCCTCCGGGTGGGTGTGGTCGCGCAGCAGGTCCCGCAGCAGGGCGGCGGTCTCGTCGAAGCCGCCGGCGCCGTCCTCGGCGGTGCGGTGGGCGCGCAGCAGGTCGGCGTGGGCGGCCCGGGCGGTCTCCACGGCGGCCGAGTGCGCGGCGAGCTGGGCGGTGGCGGTGCGCAGCAGGCCCTGGGCCTGCTCCACGTCGGCCGGGACCAGTTCCTCGGGCAGGTCGGTGTGCGCCTCGCCGTCGGCGGGGGCGTGCCGTTCGGCCTCGCCGCGCAGCCGGCCGAGCTGCTCGCTCGCGGCGGAGGCGCGGGATTCCAGCATCTGTACGAGGGCCTCGGCGCGGGCGGCGGCGGCCTGCCGGGAGGGACCGTCGGCGCCGTCGGTGCCCTCCAGGAGCTGGGCGGCGCGGGTGCGGACCTTGTTGGTGAGCCGGTCGAGTTCGGCGAGGGCGGCGCTCTCGTCGCTCTCGGCGCGGGCCTGTTCGGCGCGCAGGTCGGCGCCGACGCCGACCTTCTCGTACACCTGGGAGGCGGCCCGGTAGGCCTCGCGGAGGTCGGGCAGGGGCGCGCGCGGGCCCTCGCCCTCGGGGAGCTGGTCGGGGGCTCCGGCGATCTCGGCGCGTTCGGCGCGCAGGGCGCGGGCGGTGCGGCGGGCGTCGTCGGCGGCGCGCTGGGCGGCGCGGCGGTCCTCGTCGGCGGCGCGGGCGCGGTCCAGGCAGACCTCGGCGCGGGCCTCGGACTCGGCGGCCTCGTCGGCGAGCTCGCGGACCTTCGCCTGCCAGCCGGAGCGCTCGCGCAGGCGGTGGGCGAGGCCGGCGAGGGCGTCGGCGGCCCGGCGGGCGCGCTGGGCGGTCTCCTGGCGCTCGTCGCGGACCCGGGCGGCGTCGGCGGCGGCCTCGTCGGCCTCGGCGCGTACGGTACGGGCCTCCGTGAGCTCGGCGTCGGCCTCCTCGGCGAAGGCGCGTGCGGCGGCGGCGTGTTCCGCGAGCTCCGCGAGGCGGCCGGGCGGGCAGCCGGTGCGCCAGGAGGCGAGGCGGGCGGCGAGCTCGCGGTCGCCGGCCAGGCGGGCGGCGAGCTCGCGGATCTCGGTGTCGCGGGCCGTGGCGCGGGCGCGCAGGGCCTGGCGCTCCTCGTCGGCGGCGTGCTCGTCGTGCATGGCCGGGTTCGGCGGTACGAGGAAGACCTGGTCGGAGCCGTCGGCCGGCGGGACGGGCGCCAGCAGGGCGGCGGCGGTGCCGACGGCGACGGTGGAGCGCGGCAGCAGGGCGGCGCCGGAGAGCACCTCGCGGGCCCGGCCGTGCGTGTCGGGGTCGGTGATGACGACGCCGTCGACGAGCTCGGGGCGGGCGGCGAGGACGGCGGCGTGGTCGGCCGGGGCCACGGACTGGGCGAGGTAGCGCCAGCCGGGCAGGGCCGGGATGCCGTGTTCGCCGAGGTACTCGACGGTGGCGAGGACGTCGGGGCCGGGCGGGAGCAGGCCGCCGTCGCCGAGGGCGCCGAGGATGCGGGAGTCGTCGGCGGCAGCGGTGCGCAGTTCGAACAGCTGGCGTTCGGCGGAGCCGACGGTGTCGGCCAGGAGCTCGGCGAGGGTGTCGGCGTTGCGGTCGAGGTCCTCGGCCGTCAGCGCCCCGGCGGTGGCGGGGTGGCCGGCGGGCTGCGCGGCCGCGCCCAGCGGGGCTCCGGGCGCGGTGGCGGCGGGGCCGGGGGCGCCCGGCCCGCCGTGGCCCGCGTGGCGGGCCCCGGCGGCGCCGGATCCCGCGACGGCTGCGGCGGGTCCGCCGGTGCGCGGGTGCGGGAGGAAGGTCTCCGGGACGGAGGGGAGGCCCAGGAGCTCGGCGAGGCGCGGGGACGCGGCCAGGGACTCGGCGGCGCGGCGCTCCGCCGCGTGGGCGGCCTCGGCCGCGTCGGCGGCGTCGGCGGCGCGGGCGGCGGTGAGCTCGGCGCGGGACTCGGCGCCGGCTGCCTCGCGGGCGGCTTCGGCGGCGGTGCGGGCGGCCTCGCGGGACTCGTCCCAGGCGGCCACGGTGGTCTTCTCGGCGTCGCTGGCGGCCAGCGCGGCGCGGGCCGGGTCGGCGTCGGGGGCGGTGTCGTCGAGCCAGCCGGCGCGGACGGCGTCGGCGGTCTCCTGCTCGACTTCGGCGAGGCGGGCCCGCAGGTGTTCGGCCTCGCTGCGGGCGCGCTGGGCGGCGGTGGCGGCGGAGGTGGCGTCGCGGTGGGCGGTCTCGCCGACGGCCTGGAGCTCGGCGGAGCGCTCCTCCTCCTCGTTGGCGGCCCGCTCCCCCTGCTCGGCGGCGGTGTGCAGGGCCCGTACCAGCTCGGCCGCGGCGGTCGCGCGGGCGGCGAGCGCCGGTGCGGCGTCCCGTTCGGCCTCGCGGATGGCGGCGGCGACGCGGGCGGAGCGGTCGGCGGCGGCGCGGTGGCGCAGGACGGTCTCGGCGGCCTGCCAGGCGGAGTGCAGGGTGCGGGCTTCGAGGAGCTCGCGGCGCTGGGCGGCGGCGGCCTTGTCGGCGACGGTCAGGGCCAGCGAGGCGTGCCGGTAGGCGAGTTCGGCGGAGACGGCGGCGCTGCGGGCGCGCTGCTCCTCGGTGGTGGTGACGGCGTGGGCGGCGCCGGTGACCTGCTGGGCGAGGTCGGCGGCGCGGCCGCGTTCCTCGGCGGCGCGGGCGGAGAGCCGGCGGGCGAGGGTGCGGGTGCGGCGTTCGGCGCCGGCGTGGACGTCGCGCAGCCGGGCGCGGGTCTCGGCGGCCTCCACGATGCGGGTGAGCAGGTCGACGGAGCCGGCGGTGAAGTCGCGTTCGGCCATCAGCTCGGCGCGGCGGCCGAGCTTGTTGCCGAAGCCGTGGACCAGGTCGGCGAGGCCGTCGGTGTCGCGGGTGTCGGTGACGGCGCGCAGCAGCAGGTCGGTGAAGTCGGAGTCCTTCTTGACCGCGAAGAGGCCGGCGGCCTCGCCCTCGTCGGCGTTCATCTCGCGCTGGTAGCGGAAGAGTTCGGGGTCGAGGCCGAGTTCGGTGAGGTGCTCGTTCCAGCGGTCGTGGATCTCCTCCCAGGACACCTCCAGGTGCGGGTAGGCCTTGCCGGCCTCGGTGATCGCGTCGCGGAAGCCCTTCATGGTGCGGCGGCGGCCCTGGGCGCCGGAGGCGCCCTCGACGGGCGGCCGCACGGAGGTGGCCTCGGCGACGGGGAGGTTGTCCAGGCTCAGGCCCGGGCCGGGGCGGAAGGAGTACCAGGCCTCGGCGAACCTGCGGGGGTCGTTGGAGACCTGGCGGCCGCGCCATTCGCTGACCTTGCCGACGACCACGCACTCGCCGGTCTGGGTGTGCTGCCACTCCAGGGCGACGTGGCCGCAGTCGTCGGCGAGGAGGAACTTGCGCAGCACGCCGGAGCTGGCGCCGCCGAGGGTGTTGCGGTGGCCGGGGAGCATGACCGAGAAGATCAGCTTGAGGAGGACGGACTTGCCGCCGCCGTTCTCCAGGAAGAGCACGCCGGCCGGCGCCGGGCGGCGCGGCGGGCCGGTGGGCTCGTCCTCGAAGAACTCCGCCTGGGTGGGCGCCGGGTGGGGTACCGGCTCGCCGACTCCGCGCAGGTCGAGCACGGTGTCGGCGTAGCGTGCGCCGGCGGGCCCGATGGAGTAGAGGCGGATCCGGGACAGCTCGTACATGGCGGCGGACTCTCGTGGTTTCTCGGTGCGTTCGGAAAGCGCGGGGCTCGGACGTGGGGGGGGGCGGGCGGGGCGCCGGGGCGGGGCGCTCAGGCGTGGAACGGGAGGCCGGCGTCGGCGGCGAGTTCCAGGTCGTCGCCCTCGGGCGGCGGCAGGAGGGTGGCGGAGCCGTCGCTGACGGGCACCACGCCGAGTTCGAGGAGTTCGGCCATGGCCGCGCTGCCCGCCATGTCGCGGACCTGCAGCTGGTAGCGGGGGGTGGTGCGGTAGGTGCCTCCGGCGTCGTCGCCGGTGCGCTGGAGGAACCCGGACTCGGTGAGGAAGGCGGCGGCCTTGCCGACGATGCCGGTGGTGGAGCCGGCGAGGCGGCGGGCGTCCTTGGTGGCGCCGGTCGCGCTGCGGCGGGCGTAGACCCGCCAGGCGGCCTCCAGGCCGGGGGCATCGGAGGCGGGGTCGGTGTTCTCGCCGAGCTCCTCGGCGCGCTCCTCCAGGCGGCGGCAGGTCTGCCGGACGAAGGCGTCGACGCCGTTGACGGTGATCCGGCCGATGTAGCCGTCGTCGGCGAGGTCCTCGGGGCGGGGGAAGGCGAGGGCGGCGACGGCGAGGTGGGCCAGGCCGTGGAGGAAGCGGTCGCCTCCGTCGGCGGCGGTGCGGCGGGCGTAGTCGCCCATGCGGACCGCGAAGACGGAGTCCTCGCCTGCGGCCACGGCCATGCCGGCGCGGGGGGACACCTCCAGGACGACGAGGCCGAGCCCGGTGGCGACGGCGTCGGCGAGCCGGCCGAAGGCGGGGTCCTCGCGGTAGCGGCGCAGCAGCTCGGCGTACTCGGCGTCCCGGGCGGGGAGCAGCTTGGGCTGGAGGCCGAACCCGACGAGGCGGGCCGCGTCGGCGGCGTCGGCGGGCGTCAGCGCGGCGGGTCCCGCCGCGGGCGCGGCCGGGACCGACGCGCCATCGGGCTCGCTCCACGCGGGGTGCTCGGCGTGGTGGTCGCTCACGGGTGGGTCTCCTCGGCGGTGCGGGTGCTGCGGGTACGGGTGCGGCCGGCGTGTGCGGCGGTGGCTTCGGCTGCGGGAGGGCGTCCGCCGCCCCGCTCCTGCGGGGCTGCGGGCGCGGGCCCCCGCGCGCCCGGGCGGTACGGCCCCTCCGGGGGCTCCGCCCCGGTGCCGGGCGGGACGCCGACGGAGTCGGCGGGGCCCGGCGCGAGCGCCCGGGTGCGGGCGCGGGCCCGGGGCGTGCCGGGACGGACGGCGTGCGGCGGGGTGCCGGCGCGGGCCCCCGCAGGGCACGGGCCGGGCGGGCGCGGCGGCGTGGGGCCGAGGGCCCCCGGGCGGCGGCCCCGGGCGGGCGGGGGCGGGGTCATGAGGGCTCCGCGCGGTCGGCCGCCATGCCGGCCGCGTCCAGGAGGGCCGTGCCCACGATCAGGTCGGCCCCGCCGAACTCCGGGTCCTCCAGCGGGGTGCCGTCGTCCACCGCGAACAGCAGGCGCTCCTCCCCCTGGCGGTACGCCGTGCCCACCGCCGGGCTCGCGGCGTGGACGGCGAGCAGGGCCACCAGGTACGGCAGGTCGGGGTCCTCGCGGCGGGCCTGCGCGAGCAGGCCCGACAGGCGGCGGGGGGCGTCGTGCGGGAGGTCCAGGAGACGGGTCGCGGCCGCGAGCTGCTCCTCGCTGAAGCGGCTGTCGTCCGGGGTCGCGATGAGGTCGGGCTCCGGCATCTCCACGCCGAGGTGCTCCCGCTCCAGCGGCGGGGTCAGCAGGATCTCCACCAGGTCCGCGACTCGTACCGAGACGGGGGTGCGGAAACCGGTGCCGGCCGCGAAGAACGCGTCGGTGACCCGGGTGGCCCCGGCGACGGGCAGCGGCAGCAGCGGGGCGACGAGCTGCCCGTACAGGTCGATCCCGGAGCGGGCGGCGGGCGCGGCGAAGGCCTGGCGGTCCTGTTCGGCGCGGAAGAGCGGGCCGGCGTCCAGGAGCCGGGACTGGAGCTGGGTGTGCCGGCGGATGCAGTCCTTGACGATGTCGACGAGCTCGGCGGCGCGCCGCTTGTTCTCGGGGTCCTCCGCCTCGTCGCGCGCCTTGCGGATGTTGGTGAGGATCGCGTTCTCGTGCCGGTAGCGGTCGGCGACGTGGTCGAGGGCCTCGGCGATCATGTCCGGGACGGCCTGGAGCCAGTCGACGGCGCGGACGTTGCGCCGGGTGGCGTCGAGCGTGCGGCGCAGGGTCTCGGCGTACTGGACGGTGCGGTAGCGGGCCTGCTCGGCGGCGAGCTGGGCGTCGGCGAGCCGGCCCCGGCTGATCAGGACCTCCAGCTTGACCTCGGCGGCGATCTGGGCGCTGGTGACGTCGGTGTCGAGGGCGCCGACCAGGACGTTGACCGCCTCGTCGGTGGTGCGCAGGTACACCGCGCCGCCGTGGCCGGGGACCTCCTCGATCAGCTTGAAGTCGTAGTCCCGGCGGACGTAGACGCCGTCGGCGCCGAAGGTGCCGTAGATCGCGCGGAAGCCCCGGTCGACGCTGCCGACGTTGATCAGGTTCTCCAGCACCCAGCGGGCGACGCGCTCGTGCTCGGCGGCCGGCCGGTCGGGGGTCTGGGCGGCGACGCGGGGCAGCAGCCGGGCCACTATCTGCTCGTGGTCGGCGCCCGTGTCGAAGTCCATGTTCAGCGTGACCAGGTCGATCGCGGACAGCGCGACCTCCGCCATCGCGTAGACCCCGTACTCGCCGGCCAGGTTGGCCTTGCGTACGTCGAGGTCGTGCAGCGGGGCGGTGCAGGCGAGGGCGCGCAGCCGCCGGGCGAGGCCCTCGTCGGCGGCCGGGCCCGGCGCCGGGGAGGGAAGGGTCTTCGCCGGGGCAGGGAGAGTCACGTCGGAAAGATTAGGCGGTGTCACGGACAACATCCCAAACGGCATGGTTCGGCCGGATCGTCCCCGGCTCCGCGGAAGGCCGCGGAAGGGCTCTGCGGCGCGCGGCGCGTGCGCTGTTCTACGCTCGCCGCATGGCTTCCATGATCACATCCCCAGCGGCCGCGATCGACCTCAACGCCGACCTCGGCGAGGGCTTCGGGCGGTGGACGCTCACGGACGACGAGGCCCTCCTGTCGGTGGTCACCAGCGCGAACGTGGCCTGCGGCTTCCACGCCGGCGACCCGTCGATCATGCGCCGGGTGTGCGAGCTGGCCGCCGGGCGGGGCGTACGGATCGGCGCCCAGGTCTCCTACCGGGACCTGGCCGGTTTCGGGCGGCGGACCATGGACGTGCCCGCGGCGGAGCTGGCCGCCGAGGTGGCGTACCAGATCGGGGCGCTGGAGGTGTTCGCACGGGCGGCCGGGTCCACGGTGTCGTACGTGAAACCGCACGGGGCGCTGTACAACCGCACGGTCCACGACGCGGACCAGGCGGGGGCGGTGGTCGAGGGGGTCCGGCTGGCCGCCGGGGGGGCCGGGCTGCCGGTCCTGGGGCTGCCGGGGTCGCTGCTCCTCGCCGCGGCGGCGGAGGCCGGGCTGGAGGCCGTACCGGAGGCCTTCGCCGACCGGGCCTACACGCCGCGGGCGACGCTGGTGCCGCGCGGGGAGCCGGGGGCCGTGCTGCACGACCCGGACGCGGTGGTGGCCCGGGCCGTCCGGATGGCCGCGGAGGGGGAGGTCACGGCCTGCGACGGCTCCCCGGTGCGGGTCCGCACGCGCTCCCTGTGCCTGCACGGGGACACCCCCGGGGCCGCGGGGCTGGCGCTGCGGGTCCGGGAGGCGCTGGGGGCGGCGGGCGTGCGGGTGGAGGCGTTCGCGTGAGGGCCCTGGTGGTGGGCCGGGAGGCGCTGCTGCTGGAGGTGGACTCGGCCGGGGAGGCGGCCGCGCTCCACGCCGAGCTGCTGCGCCGGCGGGAGGCGGGTGAGCTGGGCGCCGTGCGGGAGGTGGTGCCGGCGGCGCGGACGGTGCTGCTGGACGGGGTGCCGGAGCCGGGGGCGCTGGCCGCGCGGATCGCCCGCTGGGAGGTGCCGCCGCTCGCGGAGGCCGAGGGGCCGCTGGTCACCGTGCCGGTGCGGTACGACGGGCCGGACCTGGCGGAGGTGGCCGGCGCGTGGGGCGTCGCCGAGGGGGAGGTGGCCGCGCTGGTCGGGGGGATCGAGTTCCGGGTGGCGTTCTGCGGGTTCGCGCCCGGCTTCGGCTATCTGACGGGTCTGCCGGAGCGGCTGTGGCTGCCCCGGCGGGCCACGCCCCGTACGGCGGTCCCCGCGGGCTCCCTCGCCCTGGCCGGGGAGTACGCCGGGGTCTACCCGCGCTCCTCCCCCGGCGGCTGGCAGCTGGTGGGCTCCACCGACGCGGTGCTGTGGGACCCGGCACGGGAGCCGGCGGCACTGTTCGCGCCGGGGGTACGGGTGCGGTTCGAGGAGGCGGGGGCATGAGCGGGGACGCGGGCACGGCGCCGGACGCGGCCGCGGGGCGCGGAGGCGGGAGCGGGGACGCGGGCGCAGGCCGCGGAGGCGGGAGCGCGGGCGGGGACGCCGACGCGGGGCGCGGAGGTGCAGGCGGGAGCGGGGACGCGGGGCGTGGGGGTGCAGGCGGGAGCGGGGACGCCGACGCGGGGCGTGGGGGTGCGGGTGTGAGTAGGGGTGGGCTGCTGGTGGTGCGGTCGGGGGCGCTGACCACCGTGCAGGATCTGGGGCGCCCCGGGTACGCGCACCTGGGCGTGCCCCGGTCGGGCGCGCTGGACACGGCCGCGCACGCCCTGGCCAACCGCCTCGTCGGCAACGCGGCGGGTGCCGCCGCCCTGGAGACCACCCTGGACGGCGTCCGGCTGCGCGCCCTGGCGCCGGTGACGGTGGCCGTGACGGGCGCGCCCTGCGCGGTACGGGTCTCGGGGCGGCCGGCGGCGTGGGGCGCGCCGGTGCGGCTGCCGGCGGGGGCGGAGCTGGACGTGGGCCGGGCGGAGGCCGGGCTGCGGTGCTACGTCGCGGTGCGCGGGGGGATCGCCGCCGAGCCGGTGCTGGGGAGCCGCTCGACGGACCTGCTGTCGGGGCTGGGGCCGCCGGTGCTCGCGGAGGGGGCGGTGCTCGCGGTGGGGGCGGCGGGGCCGTCCGCGGTGTCCGGGGCGGACGCCCTGCGGGTGCCGGGGCCGCCGGTGGCGGAGCTGGTGCTCCCGCTGCGGCTCGGGCCCCGGGCGGACTGGTTCACGGGGGCATCGCTGGCGGCGCTGCTGTCGTCCGGGTACCGGGTCTCCCCCGCCTCGAACCGGATCGGGCTGCGGACCGAGGCGGGGCCGGTGCTGGCCCGTGCGCGGGAGGGGGAGCTGCCGAGCGAGGGCATGGTCCTGGGGGCGGTGCAGGTCCCGCCGGACGGGCTGCCGGTGGTGTTCCTGGCCGACCACCCCGTGACCGGGGGGTATCCGGTGGTCGGGGTGGTGCCCGCCGGGCCCGCCCTCGACGCCGCCGCGCAGGCCCGGCCGGGGGTGGCGGTGCGGTTCGTGCCGGCCTGACCCGGGCCCGCCGGGCCCGAGGCCTCCGGCGCGGCGCTCGCGCTGCGTCCGTCGGGCCGGGCGGGCCGCCGCGCGGGGCGAGGTCCCCTGCCCGCCCTTCGCCCGCTCCCCGGGGGCTCCGCCCCTGACCCCGATACCGTGCGCTCCGCGCCCGGTGCGCCCGAACGCCGCACGGGCTGGAATCTCGCTGCGCGGAATCCGGCCCCGCCGACGTCGAGGCGCGGGGTCCGGGGCGGAGCCCCCGGGAACGCAGAGGGGCTCCGCGCAGCGGGGGCGGCGGCGGGCCCTGCGGGGCTACACGGCCGACTCGGGGGTGATGCGGCTGCGGACCGCCGACTGGACGTCCTCCTCCTCCGCCGGGTCCGTCGCCAGGCGGCGCAGGCGCGGGGCGACGCGGGCGTCGGCCGTTTCGGCGTGGCGGGCCGCGACCTCGCGGGTGGTCTCCTCGCAGTCCCACAGGCATTCGACGGCGAAGCCCGCCGCGAAGGTGGGGTCGGTGCTGGCGAGGGCGCGGGCGGCACGGCCGCGCAGGTGGGAGGAGGCCGTCTCGCGGTAGATGTGGCGCAGCACCGGGGCCGCGCAGCCGATGGAGAGCCGGCCGGCGCCGTCCACCAGGGTGAAGAGGCGGGCGGAGTCGGGGCCCGAGCCCCGGACGGTCGAGCGGAGGGCGCCCAGGACCAGGCCGGCGTCGTCGGCGCCGCCGCGGGCGGCGAGGAGGGCCGCGGCGGCCGCTCCGAGGGCGTCGGGGCGGTGGACCCACGCGCGGGCCCGCTCCAGGGCCGCGGGGCCGCACATCCGCTCGTAGGCGGCCACGGCGGGCTCGTCGCCGGCGGCTTCGATGAGGTCCAGGACGGCCGGGTTCTCCGGCTCCGCGAGGACCAGGTGGTGCAAGGCGGTGGCCCGGGCGGCCTCGCCCTGGGCTCCGGCGGCGGCCGCGAGGATCTCGGGGCGGTCCTCGGGCCCGGCCACGGCGGCGAGACAGCGCGCGGCGGGCACGTGCAGCGGGGTGCCGCGGCGCAGCCCGTCGGCGGCCCAGTCGAAGACGGCCCGGACGCCCCAGCCGGGCCGGGGGCCGCTGGGGGAGAGCTGGCGCTGCCAGCGGTCGAAGGAGCCCTGCTGGCGGGCGGCGCTCAGGCGCTGCCCGTACTGCGGGAGCTCCTCCCACAGGCGCCAGGGCCGGGGCTCGTAGGCGTCGCGGACGGCGGCGGCCAGCCGCGCCTCGCCCTCGGCGTCCGCAGGGAAGCGGGCGAGGACGGGTGCGGCGAGGGAGCGCAGCCCCTCGTCGTCGTCGCGCAGGGCGAGCTCGTCGAGGGCCCAGGCCCAGTTGGCCCCGGAGGCGGCGTAGCGGCGCAGCAGCATGAGCGCGTCGTCGCGGCCGTACGAGGCCAGGTGCCCGAGGACGGACAGGGCGAGCCCGGTGCGGTGGTCCTCCTCGTCGACGAGGTCGTCGACGCCGAAGAGGTGGGCCTCGATCTCGCCGAGGGGGCCGGCGAGGTCCAGGTACAGGCGTGCGTAGTACAGCGACCGGTTCTCGACCTGCCAGTCCTGCCGCGGGTCACGGGTCACGCACTGGTCGAGGGCCGCGAGGGCCTCGGGCCGGGGCGCCGCGAGGGCGTGCAGCGTGCCGTCGCCGCGGCCCCGCTGGAGGAGGCCGAGCAGGGTGCCGCTCGGCGCTATGACTGGTTCGAACATGGGAATGGCCTCAAATCAAGCTGGGGACGCAACCGGGAATCGGGATTCACAGGGCCGCGTAACAGCATGTGAGGACGTCCGCCGTCATGTTCCGCTCGATGTAGACCATTGCCTTCTCACTCTCGTCGGTGCTTCGCGACCGTGCCGGCCGGTGCGGCAGGGGTGGGTGTGGACACCCGTCGTGTCCAGCCCGCTCCTGCCCGTCCGTCATGTCCGCGAATCGAATCCGACGCCATGATGACCCAGGCGGTTTGTGCGCCGCGACCACATTTAAGGGCGCCGTGACCAAGCCGTGAGGTACCGGGCCCGTCCCGGCCCGGGCCGGGCTGGGGGAAAAGCGGACTACTTGGCTCCGAAGAGTTCCAGCAGGTCGGCCTTGTGGAACATGCGGGCCGTGTCCACCGCGGAGGGGGTTCCGGCCTCGGGGTCGGCCCCGCCGGCGAGCAGGGCGCGGATGACGGCTTCCTCGCCCTTGAAGACGGCGCCGGCGAGCGGGGTCTGGCCGCGGTCGTTGGCGCGGTCGGCCTCGGCGCCGCGGGCCAGCAGGGCGGTGACGGCGTCGGCGTGGCCGTGGTAGGCGGCGAGCATGACGAGGGTGTCGCCGCGGTCGTTGGTGAGGTTGGCGGGGACCCCGGCGTCGAGGTAGGCGGCCAGGGTCTCCGTCTCGCCCTGGCGGGCGAGGTCGAAGATCTTGGTGGCCAGTTCGATGACGTCCTCGTCGGGCGTGTCCTGGTGCTCGCTCATCGGTCGTACCGCCTTTCGCTCTTCTCAAGTCGTGCCGGGGCGCCGGCCGGCACCCGCCGCCCGCGGCGTCCGGCAGGAGTCTGCCCAGGCCGGGCGGGCAGGGGGGTGCGCGGCACTGCGTCCGTACGGGTGAATCGCCAGGGTAGCGCCCGTCCCGGGACATGACGGGGCCAGCCCGAGGCAAGGATGTCGGGGGCCGGGACACCCGACACCGCGGGGCGCCGACGCGCCAGCCGGGAGGGTCCGGTCAAGTGAAAAACCCGAAGGTTCACCCGTATGCACCTTTTGTCGCATTGATACTTCCTGTGAGCCTGGAACAACTGATGGTGACCTTCCCGACCGTTCCGCTACCAGGAGAACTCCCATGGTCCTGTCGATCTCCGGCGTCGTACTGCTCGGCATCATCTGCTTCCTCTTCTTCAAGAAGGACGGGATGAAGCTGATGCACGCCGTCGTCTGCGCGCTCTTCGGCTTCTTCCTCGCCGGCTCCGCCATCGCCCCGAGCATCACCGCCAGCACGGCGAGCCTCGCGAGCCTGCTCGGCGGGATCAAGCTCTAGCCCGCCCCGCCCCACCACCCAGGAGACGACCGTGGCCCGGCGCCCACTCCCCCGCATCCTCACCAGTGGCAGCACCTCGCTCGCCCGGGGCCGCGACCTCGCCCGCACGGCGGCCGACAACGCCACGGACGTCCTCCATCCGCTGCTGGTCATCGGGCGGGGACTGCGCGTCCTGGCCTCGGCCGGCCGCCGCAAGTGGGCCGCGACCCCGAAGGACAAGCGGGGTCCGGCGCTGTTCCTGGGCGCCGCCTGCGTCCTCGTGGTCGCGCTCGCCCCGTACGGGCCCGTCACGGCGCTGCTCGCGCTGATGGCGGCGGCGGGCTGGCACGGCCGGGACCGCACCCCCGTGAAGACCGGTCCCAGCGACGCCGAGACCGACCGGCTGCGCTCCCTCTACGAGGCCCTCGTCCCCTACTTCTCCGCCCCCGAGGACCCGAGCCCGCTGTTCGCCCACGGCGGCGGCTTCGACGACGCCTTCAGCGACCACGCCTTCGACGCCGAGGGCCGCATCACCCGGCTCCGGATCCGCTACCCGGCGTACTTCACCGACGGGGAGGCGGCCTCGCGGGCCCGGATCGAGTCCCTGCTGCACGCCAAGTCCGGGCGCGGCCGGGAGTACCACTTCGCCTGGGACGAGGAGGCCAACCGGCTCGACCTGAGCGTCCTGGAGGCCCTGCCCACCGGGATCGCCGCCCAGCCGTTCGTCACCTCACCCGGCGAGAGCGTCCTCGGCTTCACCGACCCCGGAGGGGTCCGGCGCACCCTGCCGGTGCTGGAGGGCGACGAGACCCGCGACCTGCCGCCCGTCATCTGGCGGACCGGCCCCGGCTCCACCGAACCCCACCTGCTGGCCGTGGGCCAGCCCGGCAGCGGCACCACCGGCCTGGTCCGCTCGCTCGCCCTCCAGGCCCTGCGGCAGGGCGGCGACGTGATGGTCGTCGAGGGCGGCGGCAGCAACGAGTACGCCTGCCTGGCCGGACGGGCGGGCGTCCTCGCCGTCGAGTGCGGCCCGACCGGGGCCCTGGCCACCGTCGAATGGGCCGCGCACGAGACCGAGCGGCGCCTGATCGCCGCACACCGGGCCCGCGAGGCCGGCCGGCCCGCACCCGAGGACATCCGGCGCCCGCTGTGGATCCTGCTGGACCGCCCCGGCGTGCTCGCGCACCTCGCGACCGCCGAGGGCCGCCCGGACCCCCTCGCCCAGCTCCAGGTGCCCCTGCGGCACGGCCGCGCCGCGCACGTCACGGTGGTGGTCGCCGAACACTTCGACCACCTGGAGCTGATCGGCGACGCCGTCTGGCAGCACACCCGGGCCCGGGTCGTCCTGGGCCCCGCCCCCGTCCAGCAGCTCACCGACGTCCTCGGGCTGCCCCCGCACACCACCCCGCCCCCGCAGCTCCCGCCCGGCCGCGGCTACGCCCGGCTCGGCACCGGCCCGGTCCACCGGCTCCAGGTGCCCGCCACCCCGGACCCGTACGACGACGCCACGCACCCGGCGCACCGCCACGCCGTCATGGAGCTGCTGCCCGAGCGGCAGCCGGCCGGCCCCGGCGCCGACGGGGCCCCGCCGGCGCCCGCGGGGCTCCCCGAGGTCGCGGCCGAAGCCCCCTGACCCTTCCGTACGGGGGGTCGCGGGGCCGGTGTGCGGCGCAAGCCCCGTGCGCCGTGGGCGCCGTACGGGACTTCCGCGACACCCCTACGCGACGAACGTGCGCGGCGGTTCCGCCGCACCGCCCTCACCGGTACCGACCAGGCGGGCCGCCGCCGCCAGGCGCACGGCGGCCTCATCGGCCACCGGGCCGCCGACCGTGAAGGGCAGCCGGACGTAGCCCTCGAAGGCCCCGTCCACGCCGAACCGGGGGCCCGAGGGGACGCGGACGCCGACCCGCTCCCCCACCTCCGCGAGCCGCGAACCGGACAGCCCGCCGGCCCGGGCCCACAGGGTCAGCCCACCGCCCGGCACCTCGAACTCCCAGTCCGGCAGCTCCCTGCGCACCGCCGCGACCAGCGCGTCCCGGTTCTCCCGGGCCTGGGTGCGGCGCATCCCGACGGCCTCCTCCCAGCCCCCGGTGCGCATCAGCCAGTTCACGGCGAGCTGCTCCAGGACCGGGGTGCCGAGGTCGGCGTAGGCGCGGGCCGCGACCAGGCTGCGGATGACGTCGGGGGCCGCCCGGACCCAGCCGATCCGCATGCCCGCCCAGAAGGCCTTGCTGGCGGAGCCCACGGTGACCACCGTGGAGCCGGCCGGGTCGAAGGAGCAGACGGGCCGCGGCATGGCCGGTTCCGGGTCCAGCCGGAGTTCGGCCATGGTCTCGTCGGCGATCAGGACGGTGCCGGCGGAGCGGGCGGCCTCGACCATGGCCCGGCGCTGCTCCTCCGAGGCCAGGGCGCCGGTGGGGTTGTGGAAGTCGGCGACGACGTAGGCCAGGCGCGGGGCCGAGTCGCGCAGCACCTGCCGCCAGACGTCCATGTCCCAGCCGCTCAGTCCCGCGCCCATGGCGACGGGCACGAGGCGGACCCCGGCGGCGCGCATCAGCTGGAGGATGTTGGCGTAGGAGGGGGACTCGACGGCGATCCGCTCGCCCCGGCCGGCGAAGAGGCTGCAGATGGCGTCTATGGCGCCCATGGCCCCGGTGGTGACCATGATCTGCTCGGGCATGGTCGGGATGCCGCGCTCGGTGTAGCGGTCGGCGAGCATCCGGCGCAGCGCGGGCAGGCCGGCGGGGTAGTCGCCGTGGGTGTGCGCGTAGGGCGGGAGTTCCTCCAGGGCGCCCTGGACGGCCTTGGTGAGCCAGGGCTCGGGCGCGGGGAGGGCGGCGCAGCCCAGGTCGATCATGGAGCCGAGGGACTCGGGCGGCAGCGGCTCCAGGCCCCGGGCCGGGAGCGGGTTCCCGGCCGGTACGGAGGTCCAGCTGCCCGCGCCCCGGCGGGACTCCAGGAAGCCCTCGCCGCGCAGGGCCTCGTAGGCGGCCGCGACGGTGGTGCGGCTGAGGGAGAGGGCGACGGCCAGTTCGCGCTCGGCGGGCAGGCGGGCCGCCACGGGCACGCGGCCCTCCAGGACGAGCAGCCGGATGCCGTCCGCGAGCGTGCGGTACGCGGGCGCCTTGCGGGCGCCGGGGACGGCGGGCCGCTCCTGCTGGGAGGTGATCAGGCGGGCGAGCTGCGCGGTGCCGACCGCTGAGGTCCACTGAGCCATGGCGTCCGGTCCACCTTCATGCGATTGGCCCCGGCGGGCGGCGGCCCGGGCCGGGATTGGATTGGTTCCGCGGCACCCAGGGTGGCACGGAGCGGTCCACTCGGGCCAGGCGGGGGCCGGACCGTCCGCCCGGCCCGGCCGACGGGCGGTCGCGTTCACCGTCCGTCCATCCGGCCGCTCCCGTCCCGGGGGGCACAGCGGGCATACTGCGCCCGTGACTCACGTACGCCTTCGCCACCCCTACCTGGACCACCCGGCCCCGATCCCCTTCGCCCACCGGGGCGGGGCCGCGGACGGGCTGGAGAACACCGCCGCCGCCTTCCGCCGGGCGGCTGGAGCGGGCTACCGGTACTTCGAGACCGATGTGCACGCGACGGCCGACGGCAAGCTGGTGGCCTTCCACGACGCCACCCTGGACCGGGTCACCGACGCGACGGGCCGGATCCGGGAGCTGCCGTGGAGCCGGGTGCGCGAGGCGCGGGTGGCGGGCAGCGAGCCGCTGCCGCTCTTCGAGGAGCTGCTGGAGGAGTTCCCGGACGCCCGGTGGAACGTGGACGTCAAGGACGAGTCGGCCCTGCACCCGCTGGTGAACCTCGTCGCACGGGCCGGGGTCTGGGACCGGGTGTGCGTGGGCTCCTTCTCGGAGAGCCGGGTGGCCCGGGCCCAGAAGATCGCCGGCCCCCGGCTGGCCACCTCGTACGGGGTCCGGGGCGTGGTCGGGCTGCGGCTGCGCTCGTGGGCCATCCCGGCCGCGCTGCGGGTGGGCGCGGTGGCGGCCCAGGTGCCGGAGACCCAGGCGGGCATCCGGGTGGTCGACCGGCGCTTCGTACGGACCGCGCACGCGCGGGGACTCCAGGTGCACGTGTGGACCGTGAACGAACCGGAACGCATGGAGGCTCTTCTCGACCTGGGTGTCGATGGCATCATGACCGACCGGATCGACATCTTGCGCACGGTGCTGGACCGGCGCGGAGCCTGGGCCTGACGGGCCGGAGGGCCGCCGCGCCCGGTCCGGCGGCCGGCGTCCTGCGGGGAGAGGCAAGGGGGCGCTCATGACCGAGCGTACGGACAAGGAAGCGGAACCCGGCGCGGAGGACGGCAGAGCCGCCGCGGACGCGGCCGCCGCGCGCCGGCGCGAACAGCACGGCTGGTACTTCTACGACTTCGCGTGCTCGGTCTACTCGACGAGCGTCCTCACGGTGTTCCTCGGGCCGTACCTGACGGCGGTGGCCAAGGCGGCGGCCGACTCCGACGGCTACGTCCACCCGCTGGGCATACCGGTGCGGGCCGGGTCGTTCTTCGCGTACACGGTGTCGCTGTCGGTGATCCTGGCCGTGGTGATCATGCCGCTGGCCGGCGCGGCGGCGGACCGGACCGGCCGCAAGAAGCCGCTGCTGGCGGCGGCCGCGTACACCGGGGCCGCGGCGACGGCCGGGATGTTCTTCCTGGACGGGGACCGCTACCTGCTCGGCGGGTTCCTGCTGGTCGTCGCGAACGCCTCGCTGGCGGTCTCGATGGTGCTCTACAACGCCTTCCTGCCGCAGATCTCGACCCCGGACGAGCGGGACACCGTCTCCTCGCGGGGCTGGGCCTTCGGCTACACCTCGGGCGCGTTCGTGCTCGTGCTGAACCTGGTGCTCTTCCAGGGCCACGACTCCTTCGGTCTCTCCGAGGGCGTGGCGGTGCGGATCTGCCTGGCCTCGGCCGGCCTGTGGTGGGGGGCCTTCGCGATCGTCCCGCTGCGCCGGCTGCGCGACCGGGCGGTGGTCCGGGAGGCGGGTGCGGCGCCGGCCGTCAGCGGCTGGCGGCAGCTGGTGGCCACGCTGAAGGACATGCGGCGCTATCCGCTGACCCTCTCGTTCCTGCTGGCGTACCTGGTCTACAACGACGGCGTCCAGACCGTGATCTCGCAGGCCTCGGTGTACGGCTCGGAAGAACTGGAGCTGGAGCAGTCCACGCTGATCGTGGCCGTGCTGCTGGTCCAGGTCCTGGCGGTGGTCGGGGCGCTGGCGATGGGGCGGCTGGCGGTCGCCTACGGGGCGAAGCGCACGATCCTGGGCTCGCTGGCCGCGTGGGGCCTGACGCTGGGGGCCGGGTACTTCCTCCCGGCCAGGACCCCGGTGTGGTTCTTCGCACTCGCCGCGATGATCGGGCTGGTGCTGGGCGGGAGCCAGGCGCTGTCGCGCTCGCTGTTCTCGCACCTGGTGCCGGCGGGCAAGGAGGCGGAGTACTTCTCCGCCTACGAGATGAGCGACCGCGGCCTGAGCTGGGTGGGGCCGCTGGTCTTCGGGCTCACCTACCAGGTCACGGGCAGCTACCGGGACGCGATCATCTCGCTGGTGGTCTTCTTCGCACTGGGTTTCGCACTGCTCGCGCGAGTGCCGGTGCGACGCGCGGTGGAGGCGGCGGGCAATCCTGTTCCGGTGCGCGTCTGAGACGGGATCCGGACCGGACTCGTGAACGAGTTCCGAACGAATTTCGACGTTATGGCGATCGGCCGGTAGTGTACGCCTTTGGCCTGCCAGGCGGACCGTTACTGCGCGTTCATGAAGTAGAGACGTTGGGTGACATCTGCTGCCAGATGTGACAAAACGGGCACTGGTGGGTACAACAAGGGGCGGCACGACGGGCGACGCATGACCCGGAGCGGGAATCTATACCGCCGACCGGACGTTGACCGGATGACGACGACAGCGACACCTGTCCTGTGGGCGACAAGCCCGGGAGGCACGATTCATGAGTGAGCGAGCTCTCCGCGGTACGCGGCTCGTGGTTACCAGCTACGAGACGGACCGCGGCATCGATCTGGCCCCGCGCCAGGCGGTGGAGTACGCATGCCAGAACGGACATCGATTTGAGATGCCGTTCTCGGTTGAGGCAGAGATTCCGCCGGAGTGGGAGTGCAAGGCGTGCGGCGCCATGGCACTCCTGGTGGACGGGGACGGGCCCGAAGAGAAGAAGGGCAAGCCTGCGCGAACGCACTGGGACATGCTCATGGAGCGACGCACTCGCGAGGAGCTGGAGGAGGTGCTGGCCGAACGGCTGGCCGTCCTGCGTTCCGGCGCCATGAACATCGCCGTGCATCCGCGGGACAGCCGCAAGTCCGCCTGATCCGCGGGCGCTGAGCACAAGCCGAGGGGCCCCGCCACATCAGTGGCGGGGCCCCTCGGCTTGCCTCGTCCCGCCTGGCTCCGTCTCGCGCTGCGCGTCTCGGCACACCCCGTCTCGGGCCGCCCCGTGCGCGTACGGCGCGGCCCGTGGCCGGCCGGGTGCTCGGCGCCCGGCCTGCGGCGTCCGGGCTACCGCGTCAGCGGCGGGCGGTGGCCGGTGTCCGGGCCGGGCCCTCCCGCCGGGGATCCGTCCTCGCGGATCACCTCGCCCTGGACCACCTTGCCGTCGGGGAAGTGGATCCGGGCCTGCGTATAGGCGTCGCCGAAGCCGCCCGGAGCGCCGGACGCCATCCTCCGCTCCAGCGTCCGCCCGGCCCGCCGGGACACGAAGGCGCGGACCGGGGGCAGCAGCAGGAGCAGGCCGGCCACGTCGGAGAGGAGCCCGGGCAGGATCAGCAGCAGCCCGGCCAGCATGGTCAGGGCGTTGCCGGAGCCCTTCGCGGGCTGCGGGGCCGTCGGCGCCCCGCCGGCCATCGCCTGCTCCTGCGCCTGCTGGAAGGTCCGCGTCAGGTTCCGGAAGGCCCGCCGCCCGGCGCGCTTGATGACCACCACGCCCAGCACCAGCCCGCCCGCGAGCAGCGCGGCCACGGTGAACCCGCCGGCCGCGCCCGCGACCAGGCTGAGCAGCCAGATCTCCAGGATCAGCCAGGCGGCTACCGCCAGCGGGAGGAACGTACGGGCGGGCGAGCGCCGCCGGGGGGCCGTCGTGGTGGTGCCGGTCGTCATACCACCCAGTGTGCCCGGCCCGGGGTAAAAGCGGCCTCAGCCGGAGGTACCGGGCACCCCCTAGGGGTGCCCGGGAGGCCGCCCGCTCCCCCGGCTACCGTCGCGAGCCGCCCCCGGTGAGCTTCCCGGCGCGCTCCCGCAGGCCCCACTGGGTGACCCGCCACAGGGCCTCGATCACGATGTCCTTGCTCATCTTGCTGTCGCCGAGCTCGCGCTCCACGAAGGTGATGGGCACCTCGACCACGCGGAAGCCCTTGCGGACGGCCCGGCGGGCCAGGTCGACCTGGAAGCAGTAGCCGGCCGAGGCGACCTCGTCCAGGCCGAGCCCCTCCAGGGTCTCGCGGCGGAAGGCGCGGTAGCCGCCGGTGACGTCCCGGATCGGGACGTCCAGCATCAGCCGGGAGTAGGTGGAGCCGCCGCGCGAGAGGAACTCGCGGCTCTTGGGCCAGTTGACGACCCGGCCGCCCGGCACCCACCGGGAGCCCAGGACGAGGTCCGCGCCGGCCAGCGCGGTGAGCAGCCGCGGCAGCTCCTCCGGCTGGTGGGAGCCGTCGGCGTCCATCTCCACCAGGACCCCGTAGCCGTGCTCCAGGCCCCAGGCGAAGCCCGCCAGGTAGGCGGCGCCGAGGCCCTCCTTGCCCTTGCGGTGCATGACGTGGACGTGGTCGTCCTCGGCCGCCAGCTCGTCGGCGAGCTTGCCGGTGCCGTCGGGGCTGTTGTCGTCCGCGACCAGGACGTGCGCCCCGGGGACCGCCGCGCGGACCCGGCCCACGATCCGGCCGATGTTCTCCGCCTCGTTGTAGGTCGGAATGATCACCAGCGTGGTGCCGAGCGGCCCGAAGGTCCGCTGTCCGCCGTTGCTCACCGGTTCCCCTTGTGTGTCGTGCGTCGAGTCGGGCCCGTGCGGCCCGTTCTCGTCAGCCCGTCACGGCAGGACGATTTTAGAACAGCGCTCGGGGCCCGGCGGCCCTTCGGGCCGGACCGGGGCCCGCTGGCTGCGGGCCGCCGTGACCGTTGTCTACTGGACCGCCGGGCCCGGGCCGGTGCCACCGCCGCCCCGGTGAAACCTTCCCCCGCCCCCGAGGCGCGGGTGCGCTGGGCGGACGGCTCCGTCCGGTCCGGCGTCCTGCCGGTGGACCCGGGCGAACCTATCCGGGCGGGACCGCCGGTACCGAGCCGATGCCGGGTGGATCACCCCTGTGGCCGTACGAATACCTCCCGGCCGCCCACGACCGTCCGCAGGCACACCGGCAGGTCCCGGCCCGGGCTGAGGTCGGGCAGGCCGGGGGTGCCGGAGCGCGGGTCGGTGGACCAGCGGGCGACCCGGTCGTCGGGGGCCTGGACCACCAGCTCGCCGGTCTGCCAGACCGCGTAGTCGGCGGGCGCTCCGGGCACCAGGATGCCCGCGTCGTCGCGGCCCAGCGCCCGCCAGCCGCCCCGGGTGTGGGCGGCGAAGGCCGCCCGTACGGAGATCCGGTGCTCGGGGGTGCGGTGGAAGGCGGCGGCCCGGACGGTGCCCCAGGGGTCGAGCGGGGTCACCGGCGCGTCGGAGCCGAAGGCCAGCGGGACACCGGCCTTGAGCATGGCCGCGTACGGGTTGAGGGTGCGGGCGCGCTCGGCGCCGAGCCGGTCCGCGTACATGCCGTCCTCGCCGCCCCAGGCGGCGTCGAAGGCCGGCTGCACCGAGGCGGTCAGGCCAAGCTCCGCGAAGGCCGCGATGGTCTGCGGGGTCATCATCTCGGCGTGCTCGACGCGGTGGCGGGCGGCCCGGATCCGGGCCGGTCCCACCTTCTCGGCGGCGGCGCGGACGCCCTCGACCACGGCGGTGACGGCGGCGTCGCCGATGGCGTGGAACCCGGCCTGGAGGCCCGCCTCGGTGCAGGCGGCCACGTGCTCGGCGACCGCGGCGGCGTCCAGGTAGCCGGTGCCGGTGTGCGCGGCGTCGGCGTACGGGGCGTGCAGGCAGGCGGTGTGCGAGCCGAGGGCGCCGTCCACGAAGAGGTCGCCGGCGGCCCCGACCGCGCCGAGCTCGCGGGCCAGGTCGAGGTCGAGGTCGGCCCAGTAGCCGTGGACGCGGGGGCCGGGGCGTTCGGCGGCCAGGGCCAGCAGGCCCGTGAAGTCCTCGGGGGAGGAGATGTCGGGGCCGCCGCACTCGTGCACCGAGCCGATGCCGAGGGAGGCGGCACGGTCGAGGGCGGCCCGCTGGGCTTCGGCGCGCTGGGCGGGGGTGAGGGCGGCGAGCGCGGCGCGTCGGACGGCGTGGTGGTCGTCCTTGGTGAGGGGCTCGCCGTCGCCGTGCGGGTGGACCTGCGGGACCAGGTCGAGGAGGGCCGTGGTGACGACCGCGGAGTGGACGTCGATGCGGCTCAGGTAGAGCGGACGGCCCCCGGCTGCCTCGTCGAGCTCGGAGCGGCGCGGGGCGCGGCGCTCGGGCCAGCGGGCGGCGTCCCAGCCGTGGCCGAGGAGCACCCGGTCGGCGGGGCGGCGCGCGGCGTACGCGCGGACGAGGTCGAGGGCCTCGGCGAGGGAGCGGGCGGTGGTGAGGTCGAGGCCCGTGAGGACGAGGCCGGTGGAGGTGGCGTGGACGTGGGCGTCGGTGAACGCGGGGGTGACGAGCGCCCCATCGAGGTCGACGACCTCGTCCACGCCCTGCGCGAAGGCGTCGGCGGCGCCCTCGGAGCCGACCCAGGCGATGTGGCCGCGCTCGACGACCATCGCCGTGGCGAAGGGGTCGGCGGGGCTGTGCACCTCGCCTCCGCGCAGGAGGACGGTGCGGGTGGGGGTGGCGGTGCCGTCAGTCATGGTCACCAGTCTCGCCCCTGCGGGGGGTGCGGTTCGCCCCGGGTGGGGGTGGTTCCGGGCCCCCGGACGGCTAGACGCGTGGTGGACGGGCCTCGTAGGGGGTGCTGAGGACCACCGTGGTGCGGGTGGAGACGTGGGCCAGGGCCCGGAGGCGGCCCAGCAGGTCCTCCAGCTCCAGCGGGGTGGCCACCCGGACCTTGAGGATGTAGTTCTCGTCGCCCGCGACGCTGTGGCAGGCCTCGATCTCCGGGACGCCCGCCAGCCGGTCCGCGATGTCGTCCGGCGCGCTCGGGTCGAACGGCTTGACCGAGATGAAGGCCGTGAGGGGGAGCCCGACGGCCTCGGGGTCGACCACGGCCGCGTACCCGCGGATGACGCCGCGCTGCTCCAGCCTGCGTACTCGCTGGTGGACCGCCGACGTGGACAGGCCCGTGGCCTTGCCCAGGTCCGTGTAGCTCATCCGCCCGT
Source organism: Streptomyces sp. NPDC093801 (assembly GCF_040701585.1). Classification (NCBI taxonomy): domain Bacteria; kingdom Bacillati; phylum Actinomycetota; class Actinomycetes; order Kitasatosporales; family Streptomycetaceae; genus Streptomyces; species Streptomyces sp. NPDC093801. Next base: position 40,151 of record NZ_JBFBDP010000021.1, read on the forward strand.
CCCGCACGAGCAGATCCACGATCTGGCGGTCCAGCTCCTCCATTGCGCTCATAGCCGCTCAACCTAAGGCCCAGGACCGCTCCAGGCACAGCGGTGTCCACGCAGAAGTGGCACCTGCGGCGGGCATGTGACGAAAGCCACAGACATGTACGGGCGTACATCCCGCTCTCGTGGTTACTCGTGCCGCCTGGCGGGAAGTGCTTGGTGTGGCCGTGGCCGAAGAACCTGCCCGCCCGGCCCATCCAAGGGGGAGTACATCCATGCTGAACACCAAGCGCGCCGGTCGCACCGAACCGGAGCCCCTGGAACCGCTCGCCGCCGCGTACGCGGAGGACGACGACTACCTCGAACCCGCCGACGCCGAGGGGTTCGAGATCCACCACGCGGTCTGCCCCGACTGCGGGCAGTCGATCGCCCTCGTCGCGGACGAGGAGCACCTCCCGGAGCACGCCCTGTGCCTGACCCCGTGGAACCCGTTCGGGCTCACGGTGTGCGCGGGTACGGGCCGCCCGGTCGCGGACGCGCTGCCGACGGTGGGCCTGCTCCAGTCGGAGCAGCCGGAGCTGGAGGCCGTCGTGCACCTGACGCTGCCGCAGGGCCTCGACTGGCGGACGCAGCCCTTCTCGCACGTCGGCGGTCCGGGCTCGCGTCCCGTACGCCTGGCCGCGGCCCCGCTGCCGCAGAAGCGCGAGCACGCGCAGGCCGCCTGACCTCGGCTACCAGTAGGTTCCCTGCACCATGGCCGCCAGGGCGGCGTGGTGCAGGATCAGGCCGTCCGGATCCGCGGGGACCTCGACCTCCCCGAAGTACGCCTGCCGGTAGGCGATGCGCAGCATCACGATGCCGTGCCGCAGGGCGGCGTAGAGGGTGTGGAACTCCATGTCCCGCGGGGTGTGGCCGGTGAGCTCGGCGTACCGGCGCTCCAGGTCCTCGCGGCGCAGGAAGTCCGGCAGTCCGGGCTGGCCGAAGCCCACGGTCAGGTCCTGGAAGAAGCGGTGCAGGTAGACGGTCCAGCCGAGGTCGACCTCGCGCGGGGCGCAGGCCGCCATCTCCCAGTCGAGGACCGCGGCCGGCCGGAAGCCGTCGTAGACGACGTTGCCGATGCGGGCGTCGCCCCAGTTGAGGACGGGGGCGCCCTCGTCGGCCGGCCAGAGCTCCTCCAGCCGGTCGAAGGCGCGTTCCAGGAGGGGCGAGCGGGCCAGGCCGTCCACGACCCACGCGTAGTAGGCGCGCTGCCCGTCGACGTGCCGGCGCAGCGGGCTGCCCTCGCCCGCCGGGAGCAGGAACCGGGCCTCCTCGACCGGGAACTGGTCGTGCAGGCGGGCGAGGAGGGAGATGCTGGCCTCCTGGAGCTCGGCGCGCTCCGCGTCGGTCGCGGAGTGCAGCCAGTTCCCCTCGTAGGTGTAGGGCATGACGTCGGGCGGTACGCGGCCCTCGGCGCGGGCCATCACGAAGAAGGGCGAGCCCAGCGGGGCGGGGTCCTCCTCCAGCCAGAGCACGCGCGGGACGGGGAGGTCGGTGTGCTCGGCGACCAGGCCCATCACGCGGTGCTGGCGGGGCATGTCGTAGGCGGGGAAGACGGTGTACGCGGCCGGGTCGGCGGCGAGGCGCAGCGCACAGGACCGGACGGGGGCGTCGGGGTGCTCGACGTCGAAGAGCAGGGTCTCGCTGGACATGCCGTTGGAGCCGGGGACGGAGGTGCCGGTGACCTTCGCGCCGGGCAGCCGGCGGTCGAGCCAGGCCGTGAGGCGGCGGCCGAGTTCCTCGGGCTCTCGGGTGGAGGTGCGGGGGCGTGGTGCCGTCATGGGGAGCTCCTCTCCGGATCGGGGCTGGTCAGGGGGCTACCGAGGTGTAGTCGGCGAAGCCGCTGGGGTCGTGGCGGCCGAAGCTGCCGTGCTCGAAGATCCCGAAGCCGGTCCGGCCGTCCAGGGTGAAGCGGGCCGCGTGGTCGGTGACCCCGAAGGCGGCCATGGGGTGGGCGGCGGGATCGGAGAGGTCGTAGACGCGGCGGTCGGTCCAGCCGCGGCCCTGCCAGCTGCCGTGCTGCCAGTCGGCGGCGGGCGGGTAGCCGGCCCCCACGGCGAGCGGGGAGGAGGCCAGGACCTCCACCCCGAGTTCGAGGGGTTTGCGGGAGGGGTCGGTGAGGTGGACGACGGCCCGCTCGGGGTGCCGGGTGCCGGAGCGGTAGCGGATCTCGGTGTGGGGCCAGCCGAGCTGGACGTCGTGGCGGCCGCTGCCCTCGGGGAAGACCTGGACGGCCTCGTTCAGGGTGCGGTGGCCGTCGGCGTCCTCCTGGGCGACGACCATGAGGAAGCGGTCCTCGAAGCGGACGGGGATCCAGAGCCAGTGGAAGCCCTCGGGCCGGTGTTCCTCGGCGGCCCGGCCGCCGTCCTCGCCCGGTATCGGGCGCACCCCCCAGCTGCGGTCGCGGGTGCCGGTCCACTCCCCCGGGGTCAGGACGAACTCCTCGCCGCGGGCCCGTACGGTGCCGGTGACGCCGCCGGCCTGGACGAACCGCCGGCCCTCCAGCATGAGGCGGTCGCCGCGCCGCTGGACGTGGTGGGGCTCCCAGACGGCGGGGAACTCCGCGGTCCAGGTGACGTCGTAGGAGAGCCCCCGGGGGTCCTCGGGGTCGGGGTCGCAGCGCAGGGTGAGCCGTTGGAGCGGGACGTCGACGGTGATCGACAGGGGGCCGACCGACAGGTTCATGCGGTCGTCGGTGAGGGCGTCGGAGGCACGGACGGCGAGGAGCTCGCCGCCGAGGCGCAGGGTGGCGTAGGCGTCGATGACCCCGGCGTTGGGGTAGACGCCGAGGCCGAGGATGAGGACGGCGCGGCCGGCGTGGTCGAAGACGTGGAAGATGCAGCGGTCGTAGGCGTTGCGGTCGCCCGTGACCAGGTGCTTCATCGACAACGGGGCCTGGTGGACGGGGTACTCGTCGAGGGGCACGGGACGGTCGGCGGGCATGGCGAACCTCCTGGGCGCGGTTCCGGCGCGGTGCCGGGCGAGCGGATATGACGGTACGTCAGATATCGCGCTCGCGACCAGGGTTGTGGCACACCCTGACAGCCCGGCACTCCTGGCCACGGACCGGGTCGGCTCCGCGGCCCCGCGCCGGGGGGCGCGCGGCCGCGGCGGCCGCGCGCGTGGGAGGGCTCGAACGGATGGGCGCGGGCGGTGGGGGGTTACCGGTGCGCCGGGTCCCGCGTTGGCCGTGCATGACCACCCTCGAGACGCCCTCGCCACGGGCGGGGCGCAGGCGGCGCCCCGCTCCGCAGGGCCCCGAAGAATCGGTTCACCGCCCGGTCGGGCAGGCGGTTCGGCAGGCCGCGTACGAACCGGCCCGGCCGGGCCCGGCCGGGTACCGGGGCCATCCCGACCCTCCGATCTACACCGCCCTGCTCGCCCGCTGGGCCGCCGACGGCCGGACCCTGCCGGGCCGGCGCGACCCGGACTGGTCCCGGATCGCCTCCTCCCCGATCTGGCCGTCCGGACCGCTCTTCGGCGGCTGAAGGGCGGGCGCCGGGCCTTGGGCCGCGGTGGCCGATCGCGTCACGGAACGTCCGGGGCGCGGCCAGACCGGGGCGCGGCGAGACCGGGGCCGCCCCCGGCAGACACGGGAGCGGCAGGCCGCCGAGCAGCGGCGGACCGGCCGCCCGCCCCGCCGGACGGCGACGGGAGGCGGCCCCGCCCCGGCCGGGGCGGCACGCCGGCCCCCGCCGCTGCGGACCTCCCTGTCGGGGGCCACTGTGTCGGGGCCCCGCCCGGCGGGGCTGCGGGGACGCGTCCGGGCGAGTACGGCTCGGTGGCCGAGGGCCCCGGGTGACCTGCCGGCGGGGCCCCGCCGGTGCGGGGCCCTCGTCGTCAGCGGGTCTCGGGGCCGGCCAGGTGGCGGGCGATGACCATGCGCTGGATCTGGTTCGTGCCCTCCACGATCTGGAGCACCTTGGCCTCGCGCATCAGCCGCTCCACCGGGAAGTCCGCGGTGTAACCGTAGCCGCCGAGGATCTGCACGGCGTCCGTGGTGACGGCCATCGCCGCGTCGGTGCAGAACAGCTTGGCCATCGCCGCCTGCCGGGAGAACGGCTTGCCGGCGTCGCGCAGCCGTGCGGCCGCGAGGTAGAGCGCCCGGCCCGCCTCGATCTTGGTGGCCATGTCGGCCAGCATGAAGCGCAGCCCCTGGAAGTCGGCGATCGGGTGCCCGAACTGCCTGCGGCCGAGCGCGTAGGAGACGGCCTCGTCGAGGGCGGCCTGGGCGACGCCGATGGCGCAGGCGGCGATCCCGAGCCGGCCCGCGTCGAGGGCGGCCAGCGCGATGGTGAAGCCCTGCCCCTCCTCGCCGATCCGGCGGGCGTCGGGGACGCGCACGCCGTCGAAGTGCAGCTGGGCGGTGGGCGAGCCCTTCATGCCCATCTTCTTCTCGGGGACGGCGGCCGTCAGGCCCTCCGCGTCCCCGGGCACGAGGAAGGCCGTGATGCCCTTGGCGCCGGGGGCGCCGGTACGGGCGAGGACGGTGTAGAAGTCGGCGACGCCGCCGTGGGTGATCCAGGCCTTGGTGCCCGTGATCACCCAGTCGTCGCCGTCGCGGACGGCCTTGGTGGTGAGCGAGGCGGCGTCCGAGCCGGAGGCCGGCTCGGAGAGGCAGTAGGCGCCCAGGAGCCCGCCGCCGAGCATGTCGGGCAGGTGGGCGGCGCGCTGCTCCTTGGTGCCGTAGCCGGCCAGGCCGTGGCAGGCCAGGGAGTGGACGCTGACGCCGAGGCCGACGGTCAGGCGGGCGGCCGCGAGCTCCTCCAGGACCTGGAGGTAGACCTCGTACGGCTGGTCGCCGCCGCCGAACTCGCCGGCGTACGGCAGGCCCAGCAGCCCGGACTCGGAGAGCAGGGTGAAGACCTCGCGGGGGAAGCGCCCGGCGTCCTCCTCCTCGGCGGCCTTGGGGCGGACCTCCCGCTGGGCGATCTCGCGTACGAGCGCGAGGAGGTCCCGGGACTCCTCGGTGGGCAGCTGACGGTCCACCGGCTGCGGGGCGCGGTCGGTCATGGCGGCGCTCTCCTCCCTCGTCGGGCACGGCGGCGACGCGTGAGGTGTGGTACGCGCCGCCGGATCTCGGTGCTCTCACAGCCGATGCTGCCCTCCCGGGTCACGGAAGGGCTCGAACAGCGGCTGCGGCGGCTTGAGTATGCCCGATCAGGCGCTTTACGTCACCGGTACAGGATCCCCATGATCATCCGGGGCACTCGAAGCCTCCTCGGGAGCGACCGGAGGAGCGGGACATTCGGGGACGAGCTCCTCGATCACGGTGAGCGTCGCGCGCAGCTGGCGGACGAGGAGTCCGGCGAGCGCGGCCCGGTCGGGCCGCCCTTCCCCGGCGTCGGAGCCGATCCAGTCGAGGGTGGCGCCCTCCACCCCGGAGAGCCAGCCGACGAGGGCGAGCCGCGCCAGCGGCGGGAGGGCGCGGCGACCGTAGGCGCCCTCGGCGATCGCGGCCAGGAGCTCCTCGCGGACGGCGTCGCGTATCGCGAGGACCTCGGCGTCGGAGCCGACGCCGCCGGTGACGATGGTCCGGTAGGCGGCGTGGTGGTTCTGGGCGTACTGGAGGTAGCCGTCGACGGTGCGGCGCAGCCGCTCGGCGCCCGGGAGTTCGGGCTCGCCGGTGGCGCGGGCGACGAGCTGGGCGACGGAGTCCTCGACGATGGCGAGGTAGTAGCCGCGTTTGCTCTTGAAGTAGTAGTAGACGAGCCCCTTGGCGACGCCCGCGTGCTGGGCGATGTCGTCCATGGAGAGGGCGTCGTACGAGGTGTCGGCGAACAACTTCCGCCCGATCGCTATCAGTTCGGCTCTTCGGACCTGCGATCGGCCGGTCCTGCCGCGCTGTTGACTATTATTCAAATCCGGCCCTAGCCTCGAAGCCTCGAACTGTCTGCCACAGGAATTCCCGCAGTGTACGGGAGGGACCGCATGGGCAAGGACGGCAGGAAGCCCGCCGAAGGCCGGGCGGACCGGAGGAGATCGGCGGCCGGCGCGCTGCCGGCGGTGGCGGCCAGCTGACCGCGGGCGGCCCGACCGGGGAGGTGACCGCCGGCAACCTGGTCATCGACGGCGAGGACCTGGTCGGGGACGCCACCTTCGGCACCGCCCGGATCGGCCGGGACGCCTCCACCCTCGACCAGGCGGACGGGGCGCGGGGCGAGCCGGGGAGGTTCGGCCTCCAGGCCGGGAGCATCGAGGTCCGCGGGGTGCGGTCGCACGCCCGGTCGGCGACCGGCGGCGACTTCGGGCTCAAGGGCCTGCGGCTCGGGGTCGGCATCGACGGGGACACCTGTTCCCCCTGAGGCCTGTCGCCGAAGTCCCGCCGTCGCCCGGAGGGCGGCCCCGCGGCGGGGGCGCCCCTTCTGGGGCGGGCTGCTGCCGGTGCCGAGCGGGGCCGGGCTGCTGCCGGTCCCGCTCTCCCCGCCGATCGTGCCGGTCGGCCTGGGGCCGGGCGGGATCGCGGCCCTCGGGATCGGGACCGCGCCGATCGTCGCGGGGCTGTTCCTCCGGTACCGGCCGCAGGCCCGGGCCTACGTCCCGGTCCACGCCCTGCTGCTGTCGGTGCTGTCCTTCGTGGTGACCGACCTGGGCGGGTTCCTCGTCGGCGCCCCTGCCGGGCATCGCGGGCTGGCCGCCCGCTCCCCGGAGCTGCGCGGGGACGTCGCGCCGTACCTGACGCGTTCGGCGGGTGCATCGAGGGGCTGCCGTGCCTGGCGTTCAGCCCGGACGGACTGCCGGCTCCGCCGGTGATCCCGCCGTTCGCCTCCATGACCCGGGTCGGCGCGGAGCAGGCCCTGGTCACCGCCGAGGTGATCGTCACCGACGGGCTGCGGCGGGTGGCGTCCTGACGCCGGCCGGGCCGCGGAGGGGCTAGAGCCAGCCGAGACGGGTGACGAGCATGGCCACGACGACCACGAGCGTCCAGCCGAGGACGTGCTCCAGCCAGGCGGATTCCTGCGGGCCTCCGGTGCCGACGAGGCGGCGGGCGCGGGCGGTGAGGGCGGCGGTGTGTGCGGTCATGCCGTCCAATGTGCCAGCGTTCGCGGCATTCGCGGTATATGGCGAGGGTCACACGCCACCGGGCCCCGGCGGCCTCCGGGAGGGGAGGCGGTGCCGGGGCCCGGCAGGGGCGCGTGGCGGTCAGGTGGTCGTGTGGGTCGCGCGCGGGCGCCCGCCGAGGGAGACCATCGCGAGGCCGAGGCACAGGGCGACCGCGCCGGTGATCACGTTGCTGACGACGCTGCGGGTGGTGTCCATCGCTCCGGCCATCACCCAGGGGGCCACGATGGTCCAGGCCCCGATCGCGACCGCGGTCCAGGCCATCGCGTGCGTGCGCTCGTAGGCCGACCCCATACCGCCCATGCACAGGCAGTAGGCCGCCCCCGCGATGAGGTTGTTGATGGCCAGCGGGCTCAGCGCGCTGAACCCCGCGATCCACGCCGAAGCGGCCAGGTAGAGGCCCGTGATCAGGGCCAGCGCCTCCACGGCCTGCGCGGCCGGGGTGCTCGTCACCCGCTCGAACCGAGTGCGCATCTCGGCAAGGTCCGGGTGGTGTTCGATGCTCGAATGGGTCGTCATGGTGCGCCGCCTCCTGTGAGAAGCCTTATATGCGCTTTATGCCCATATTCAACCGGTTAAGCCCTTCGTGTGGGCGGATGTTCGAAGGGATTTCCCCTCACAGGACCCCGACCCGGCGCAGCGCGGCGATCTGCGCCTGCGTCGGCCGGGACGGGGCGTACAGGTAGCAGACCCCGCCGCTGCCGGAGACGGTCTTGCCGTCGGCGTTGCGGCGTTTGGTGCGCAGCCAGACGTTCTCCCATTCCCGGCGCTTGTAGACGCGGCGGACGGAGGCGTTGTCCGCCGAGTTCGGGTCGTTGGCGACGACGTCCCCGGCGGCGGTGAAGCCGATCACGGTCATCAGGTGGCCCGCGGTGCCGTAGCCCGCGCCGGTGAGTTCCTCCCGGCGGAAGGACTGGGAGGTGATGGCCGGGATGCCGGCCGCGACCAGGGTCTCCAGGTCGGCGAGGGAGCCGAGCCGGGTCACGACGCCGGCCAGGTCGGGGTAGGTGGCGGCGTAGGCGGCGTTGAAGGGCCAGTTGCCGCAGCCCTTGTAGGCGGCGTCGTAGGTGGAGCGGGCCGCGTGGCAGACCTGGGGGTCGGCGTACCCGGGGGCGACCCAGGCCAGGGAGGCGGCACTGGGCCTGCGGCCCCAGTACTCGATGACCATCTGGGAGGAGGTGGGGCTGCACCAGGCCTCGCCGCCGTTGTCGTACTCCGGGTACTGGCCGGTGTGCACCTCCTGCGAGTAGCGCGGGACCGTCAGCTCGTGGGCCCTGCCGGAGGGGGCGGAGGCCGGGACGGTGAAGCGGTCCGGGACGTCGGAGGCCATCGCCCCGGCCAGCCACACCGTGGGGCCCCGGCCGGAGCCGGGCTCGCGGTGGAGGGTCAGCCGCAGCTGCCAGTGCGTGATCCGCAGTCCCGCCGCCGCGGCCGGGGCGTCGACGGCCAGGGTGTCGGTCCAGACGGTGGTCCGGCCGTCGGTCTGGCCGTCGACCGAGGTGCGGCGGATGTCGCCGTCCCCGGCCGCCCAGCGGCCCATCACGTACCAGGGGCCCACCGTCCCGTCCGGGTAGGTGACGCGCAGCTCGGTCTGGATCCAGGTGCCGGCCGGGGTGCGGGCGTTCCACGAGGCGATGGCCTCGGTGGCGGGGACGGCGCAGCGGTGCACCGGGGAGGTCCAGGTGGCGTACTCCCAGGCCGACTTCCGGCCGGTGTGCGGGTCGGTGTACTCGGTGCGGCCGGCCGGGGCCGCGATCTCCAGGCCCGGGCGGGCGCCGTCGACGGCGGTGGTGCCGCGGTGCGTGCCGGCCCGCCAGTGGGCGTGCGCGTACCAGAACCGGTTGTCCACCGTCGCGGCCCCCGCGGCGGCGGCGCCCGCGGCGGAGCCGGAGGCGCGGTCCGGCTCCGGCCCGGGGGCCTCCGGGCCGGGCCCGTCCGCGCCGGCTGCGGAGGCCCGGCCCGCGGGCAGGGAGGCCGCGGTGGCCGCGGCGAGGACGACGGCCAGCAGGGCCCGGCGTGGCGTGGGTGCGGTCATCGGCGTGGCCCCCAGGGGTCGGTGCGGTGGATCGACTGGTCCACCCTTCCAGTTCCCGGTGGCGGTGCGGCGAAGCGCGGGGCCGTGTCGCGGCCGGGGCGCCCGGGGGACATACGCTGGCCGGGTGGAAGCACAGCAGTCACTGGAGTCGCTCGCGCGGGAGCTCGCCGCCCTGCCGCCCTCCCTGGGCCCCGTCCGGCTGGTCGGGGTCGACGGGCACGCGGGGTCGGGGAAGAGCACCTTCGCGGACCGGCTGGCCGCCGCCCTGGGCGGCGCGCCGGTGCTCCACCTGGACGACGTGGCCACCCACACCGAGCTGTTCGACTGGTGGGGGCGGCTGCGGGCCCAGGTGGTGGAGCCGCTGGCCGCCGGGCGGCCCGCGCACTGGACCCCGTACGACTGGGCCGGGCGCCGCTTCGGCCCCGAGCGGGTGCTGGAGCCCGCGCCGGTGCTGCTCGTCGAGGGGGTCGGGGCCGGGCGGCGGGCGCTGCGCCCGCATCTGGCGCGGCTGCTGTGGATGGAGACCCCCCGCGAGACCTCATGGGACCGGGGGCGCAGGAGGGACGGGCGCGAACTCTCCGGTTTCTGGGACGGATGGGAGCGCGCCGAGCTCGCGCACTTCTCCCGCGACCCTTCGCGCCCCTTCGCGGACACCTTGGTGCACCAGAGCAGTACGGGATACGAGTGGACTTCCGGGATTTCTGCGACGCCTGGAGCGCTCTCCGCGCTCACCGACCGTGACGGACTCCCCCAGGCCTGAGCCGCCCCGCTCGACAGACCCCGGAGGGCTGTCCCGACCCGCTTGACCCGGGCCCGGATGCGGCCTTACGTTCTGAATGCGCGGTCTGCGAAGGCCGCCGCGGACGCGAAGCCCCCGGTTGTTCCCCCGTGATCGGGGGCTTCGTTCTGCCCGGAGCCGGTCGCGGCGGGGTGCGGGGCGAGCCGCTCCGCCCACCATCCCTCACCCTGAGTCACCGTTCGACTGCGGGGCAGACTTCCGACCCGTGTCCACCGCACCCTGGGTAAGGTGCGTCACCGCAGGTACGATGCAGCCCTGATTCATCGGCCGGGTGGACAACTCGCGCGCTCGGCGCGGGGGTTGCCGCGTGCCACGGGCAGGCTTGTGGGGGACGTGATGGACTTCGGCATGCCGGGCGGCGCACACGCCCCGGCCGAACTCGCCTGGCTGCGCGGGGTCGACGCCTGCACCATGGGCGCCTACCCGCAGGCCGAGGAGGAATTCCGCACGGCCGTCGGCCTGGACCCGTCGATGGCCGACGCCTGGCTGGGACTGCACGCGCTGCGCGCGGACACCACCAACGCCTTACTGCGCATGTACGCCCACCGTGACCGCTTCGGCGAGCAGCGCACCCGGCACCGGCGGACCCTGAACTCCTGGTACTGGCTGGGCTGGTGGGTGCAACCGGTGCTGGAGAGCCGGCGGGACCTGCTGCTGGCCCACGCCTCGCACTGGCTGGACGGCCGCCACGTCCCCGAGCTCGACCAGGCCCTGGCGGCGCTGCCCCCGGTGGACACCGATCCGCAGGTGCGCTTCCTGCACGCCTGCCGGGCCTACCTGGTCAAGGACTGGGAGCAGCTCGTACGGCACACCGAGCCGCTGGTGCACGATCCGCTGCTGGGCATCGAGGCGGGGCTCTTCGGCGGGATGGCCCGGGTCCGGCTGGAGATGTACGGACAGGCGGAGCCGATGCTCTCGGCGGCGCTGATGCGCTGCCGCAGCGAGCAGCCCCAGCGCAAGGAGCTGCGGTACTGGCTGGCGCGGGCCCGCGAGGGCACCGGGCGCAGCGCGGCGGCACTGCCCCTGTACCGGGCCGTGCACCGGGTGGACCCGGCCTTCATGGACACGGCGGCGCGGCTGACGGCCATCGAGGACAGCACCGACCCCGACGACATGGCCGGGATGGCGGACGCCGCCGGGTACGCCGGGTACGGCGGCCACCTGTCCGAGGGCTTCGCCGGGCACGGGCTCTCCCCGGTCGGCGGGGACTACGCGGCCGTGGCCTCGCTGGGCGGCGGGCCCGTCCAGGACGTGGCCCCGGACGGGCAGGTGGACGCCGACCCGCCGACGCCCGGGGAGCCGCCGGACCCGCGCTTCGGGCCGCCGGCCGGGACGGGCCGGCTGGAGGGCGTACGGCACAAGGCGACCCTCCCCGCGCAGGGCGCGCCCGCCGGACTGCCCGCCGGGCCGGCCGATCCGCGGGCCCTGGCCGAGGCCCTCGCCGAGCTGGAGCGGATGGTGGGCCTGGAGCCGGTGAAGCGGCAGGTGAAGGCCCTCTCGGCGCAGCTGCACATGGCCCGGCTGCGGGCGGCGCAGGGACTCCCGGTACAGCCGCCGAAGCGGCACTTCGTCTTCTCGGGACCGTCGGGGACGGGCAAGACCACCGTGGCCCGGATCCTCGGGCGGGTGTTCTACGCGCTGGGGCTGCTCGGCGGCGACCACCTGGTGGAGGCGCAACGGGCCGACCTCGTCGGGGAGTTCCTCGGCCAGACCGCGGTCAAGGCGAACGACCTGATCGACTCGGCGATCGGCGGGGTGCTGTTCGTGGACGAGGCGTACAGCCTGTCCAACTCCGGCTACAGCAAGGGCGACGCGTACGGGGACGAGGCCCTCCAGGTACTGCTCAAGCGTGCCGAGGACAACCGGGACCACCTGGTGGTGATCCTGGCGGGCTATCCGGCCGGGATGGACCGGCTGCTGGCCGCCAACCCCGGGCTGTCCTCGCGGTTCACCAGCCGGGTGGACTTCCCGAGCTACCGGCCGGCCGAGCTGACCGCCATCGGCGGGGTGCTGGCGGACGCGAACGGGGACTGCTGGGACGAGGAGGCCCTGGAGGAGCTCCGCAGCATCAGCGGGCACGTGGTGGAGCAGGGCTGGATCGACGAGCTCGGCAACGGCCGCTTCCTGCGCACCCTGTACGAGAAGAGCTGCGCCTACCGCGACCTGCGGCTGGCGGGCTTCGCCGGCGAGCCCTCGCGCGAGGACCTGGCGACGCTGCGGCTGGCGGACCTGATGCAGGCGTACGGGGAGGTCCTGTCGGGGCGGGGGCCCCAGGAACGGCCGGAGTCGCCGCCGCTGTAGCCCGGCCGGGCCGTCAGGGGACGTGCGGGCCCGCGCGGACGACGGCCTGGTCCCCCCGGGGGCCGAACAGGTGCAGGATCTCCACGGCGTCCCCGTCGGCCGGGCCGAACCAGTGGGGCCGGGCGGTGTCGAACTCGGCCACCTCGCCGGGGCTCAGGACGTGCTCCTCGTCCCCGAGGAGCAGGCGCAGCCGCCCCGCGAGGACGTAGCACCACTCGTAGCCCTCGTGGGTCACCAGCCTGGGCTCGCGCGGGGTCAGGACCTGTTTGAAGACCTGGATCCGGCCCGGGTAGCGGGTCAGCGGGACGATGACGGTGCCGTGCTTGCCGACGGGTTCCAGGTGGACCCGGGGGTCGCCGGTCGCCGGGGCGCCGACCAGCTGGTCGAGCGCGACGCGGTGCGCCCGGGCGAGCGGGAGGAGCAGCTCCAGGGCGGGGCGGCGCTTGCCGGACTCCAGGCGGGAGAGGGTGCTCACCGAGATACCGGTGGCGGAGGCCAGGGCCTCCAGGGTGAGGCCGCGGTCCCGGCGGAGGGTGCGGAGGCGGGGGCCGATGGCGTCGATGACCTGTTCCGTGTCCGGGTCCACGGGTCCATTCTGCCGGGTGCCGTCTGCCGGGTGCCGGCTTCGGGTGCCGGCTTCGGGTGCCGGCTTCGGGTGAGCGGGCCGCGGCGCGGAGCCGTCTCCTGCGCCGGGCGGGCTGGAATCGCCCTGTGGGCGATTCCAGCCCGCCGGCGTTCGGGGCGCGGGGGGTCCGGGGGCGGAGCCCCCCCGGCAACGGGGGTCAGGCGGTCAGGCGGTCAGGGCGGATTCCCGGTGGCGGCGGGCCGGGACGCGGTGGGCGGGGTCGCGGACCTCGCCGACCAGCATCTCCAGGACGTCCTCCAGGGCGACCAGGCCCAGCACCCGTCCGGCCGGGTCGGCGACCTGGGCCAGATGGGTGGCGTCCCGCCGCATCACGCTGAGGGCGTCGTCGAGCGGGAGGGTCGAGCACAGGGTGGTCATCCGGCGCCAGACCCGCTGGGGCACGGCCCGCTCCCGGTCCTCCAGGTCCAGGACGTCCTTGACGTGGAGGTAGCCCATGAAGGCCCCGCTGTCGGAGCGGACCGGGAAGCGCGAGTAGCCGGTGCGCACGGTCAGCTGCTCGATCTGGCGGGGCGTGACGGCCGGGCCGACGGTGACGAGCCGGCCCGGGGCCAGCAGGACGTCGGTGACCGGGCGGCTGCCCAGCTCCAGGGCGTCCTCCAGGCGCTCCTGCTCGACCGGTTCGAGGAGCCCGGCCTGCCGGGAGTCCTCGACGAGCCGGCCGAGCTGCGCACTGGTGTAGACGGCCTCGACCTCGTCCTTGGGCTCCACCTTGAAGAGCCGCAGGACGAGCGCGGCGCAGGCGCCCAGGGCGGTGGTGACCGGCCCGCAGACGCGGGCGAAGGCCACCAGGCCGGGGCTGAACCACAGGGCGGTCTTCTCGGGGGCGGCCATGGCGAGGTTCTTGGGGACCATCTCGCCGATGACCAGGTGCAGGAAGACCACGGCGGCCAGCGCAACGGCGTAGCCCAGCGGGTGGACCAGTCCCCGGGGGACGTGGACGGCCTCGAAGACGGGCTCCAGCAGCCGGGCCACGGTGGGCTCGGCGACCGCGCCGAGGGTGAGCGAGCACAGGGTGATGCCGAACTGGGCGGCGGCCATCATGCGCGGCAGGTTCTCCAGGCCGTACAGCGCCTGCCGGGCCCGCTTGGAGCCGGCGGCCAGGGGTTCGATCTGGCTGCGGCGGACGGAGACGAGCGCGAACTCGGCGCCGACGAAGAAGCCGTTGGCCAGGACCAGGAGCAGGGCGAAGACCAGTTGGAGGGCGTTCATCGGGCGGCGCCTTCCAGCTGCTCGCTGCGCTGCCGCCCGGCGGTGCGGGCGGGCTGCGGGACGGCCTCGGCGGCGGTGTGCGCCGCGGCCGTCAGGCGGACCAGCCGGACCCGCTCTGCGCGGTTGCGCCGGACCTGACGCACGGACAGCTTCCAGCCGGGCAGCTCGGCCCGGTCCCCGGGGGCGGGGATCCGGCCCAGGAGGTCGGCGACGAGGCCGGCGACGGTCTCGTACGGGCCCTCGGGCACCTCCAGGCCTATGCGGCGCAGGGTGTGCACGCGGCAGCTGCCGTCGGCCTCCCAGGAGGGACGGCCGTCCTCGGCGGGGACCGCGGCCAGCTCGGGGCTGTCGTCCTCGGCGAGGTCGTGCTCGTCGCGGACCTCGCCGACGAGTTCCTCCACGATGTCCTCCAGGGTCACCACGCCGGCGGTGCCGCCGTACTCGTCGACCACCACGGCCATCGGCTGTTCGCTGCGCAGGCGCTCCAGCAGCGGCTGCACCGGCAGGGAGCCGGGCACCAGCAGCGGGGCGACGCAGATCCGGCCGACGGTCGTGCGGGCGCGCTCGGACTCGCGCACGGCGAGGGCGTCCTTGAGGTGGACGACGCCGGTGATCTCGTCGATGCGCTCGCGGTAGACCGGGAAGCGGGACAGCCCGGTGGCGCGGGTCAGGTTCAGGACGTCGGCCGCGGTGGCCGAGTCCTGGAGGGCGCTGACCTTCACGCGGGGGGTCATGACGTGCTGGGCGGTGAGCTCGCCCAGCGAGAGGGTCCGTACGAAGAGGTCGGCGGTGTCCTGTTCGAGGGCGCCGGCCTGGGCCGAATGGCGGACCAGGGAGACCAGTTCGCCGGGAGTGCGGGCGGAGGCCATCTCCTCGGCGGGCTCGACGCCGAGCGCCCGCACGAGGCGGTTCGCGACGGAGTTGAGGCCGGCGATGACGGGCCGCAGGGCCCGGGAGAAGGCCTGCTGGGGGCCGGCCACGAACCTCGCCACCTGGAGCGGCTTGGAGACCGCCCAGTTCTTCGGGACGAGCTCGCCGACGACCATCTGGACGGCGGAGGCGAGCAGCATGCCGATGAGGACGGCGGCGCCGGGGACGGCTCCCGCGGGCAGGCCGGTCGCGGCGAGGGGCCCCGACAGCAGCGCGGCGAGGGCCGGCTCGGCGAGCATGCCGACGACGAGGGAGGTGATGGTGATGCCGAGCTGGGTGCCGGAGAGCTGGAAGGACAGCTCCCGCAGGGCTTCGACCACCGTGCGGGCACGGCGGTCACCGTCGGCTGCGGCCCGTTCGGCCTCGGGCTTCTCGACCGTGACGAGGCCGAACTCGGCCGCCACGAAGAAACCGTTGGCGAGGATCAGGGCGAATGCCGCCACGAGCAGGAGTAGCGGGATGGTCATGCCGCCGCCTCCACGGGGAGGGCGGCGCGGGTACTACCGGACGATCCGTCCATTGCTGGAGGGAGTCACTCCTCTGGTCGCAGGTGCCCACGGGCCACGGGGTCCCGGGGCGGGTGGGTGGGCGCAGTGGTGCGCCGCCCCACCAGGGTAGTCATTGAGATCGCCGCCGCAATGGGACGCAGCGACGGGGTCCCGCCGTCAGTCGCCGACGGTGCCGGTCCCCCGGGTCTCGGCGAGGGCGCGCAGGGCGCGGGCGTCTCTGATGGCGCGTGCCTTGGCGATGCCGGGCTGGATGCCCAGGGCGGGCAGGCTGGTGCCGTCGTTCAGGTCGAGGAACAGCCACGGGTCGCCGGGGCGGAGGTTGACGCGCAGGATCTGCGCCCACTCCAGGCGGCGGGTGGTGGTGAGGTTGACCACGGTGACCCCGGCCTCGTCGGCGACCACCTTGGGGCGGCTGAGCAGGACGAGGACGGAGCCCATCAGGACGGCGGTGACGATGAAGCTGACCCGCTCCCCGGGGCCGAGGTTCTCCAGGAGCAGCGCGATCGCCGTGATGGTGGCGAACATGACGAGGCCGACGCTCAGCAGCACCGCCCGGGTACGGTTCGGCCGGAAGGTGACCGGGAGTTCGGGCAGGACGGGCTGGGCGGCGGACTCGCTCATGGTGCGGTGAAGCCTTCTGGGGATGGCGTACGGGAGGCGGCGGGCGGCCCGGCCGGGTGACCGGGCCGGGCCGAACGGCCTAGAGGCGGCAGGCGTGGATCGAGGTGGTGAGGATCGCGCGCGCGCCGAGCTCGTACAGGTCGTCCATGATCCGCTGGGCCTCCTTGGCGGGGACCATGGCGCGGACCGCGACCCAGCCCTCGTTGTGGAGGGGCGAGATGGTCGGCGACTCCAGGCCCGGGGTGAGGGCGACCGCGCGCTCCAGGTGCTCGGCGCGGCAGTCGTAGTCCATCATCACGTAGCTGCGGGCCACGAGGACGCCCTGGAGGCGGCGCAGGAACTGCCCGACCTTCGGGTCGTCGTCGCCGGCGCCGGTGCGGCGGATGACGGTCGCCTCGGACTTGAGGATGGGCTCGCCGATGACTTCCAGGCCGGCATTGCGCAGGCTCGTGCCGGTCTCGACGACGTCGGCGATGACCTGTGCGACGCCGAGCTCGATGGCGGTCTCGACGGCGCCGTCCAGGTGGACGACGGAGGCGTCGACGCCGAGGTCGGCGAGGTGCTTGGCGACGATGCCCTCGTAGGAGGTGGCGATCGTCATCCCGCCGAAGTCCTCGGGGCCCTTCGCGGTGCCGGGCTTGGTGGCGTAGCGGAAGGTGGAGCGGCCGAAGTTCAGCGGCAGGATCTCCTCGGCGTTGGCCCCGGAGTCCAGCAGCAGGTCGCGGCCGGTGATGCCGATGTCGAGCTTGCCCGACGCGACGTAGATCGCGATGTCCTTCGGGCGGAGGTAGAAGAACTCGACCTCGTTGTCGGGGTCGACCGTGACGAGTTCCTTGGACTCCTTGCGCTGGCGGTAGCCGGCCTCATGGAGCATCTCCGACGCCGGTCCGGAGAGCGAACCCTTGTTGGGGACGGCGATGCGCAGCATGGGGCTTCCTTCGTGCGTAGGTGCGTAAGGGGTGGGGGCGGGGGGCCCGGGGTGGAGAGCTCCGGCCTAGAGGTGGGCGTAGACGTCGTCGAGGGAGATCCCGCGCGCGACCATCATCACCTGGACGTGGTAGAGCAGCTGGGAGATCTCCTCGGCGGCGGCGTCCTTGCCCTCGTACTCGGCGGCCATCCAGACCTCGGCGGCCTCCTCGACGATCTTCTTGCCGATGGCATGGACGCCCTTGCCGACGAGCTCGGCGGTGCGGGAGGTGCTGGGGTCGCCGTCGGCGGCCTTGAGCTGGAGCTCGGCGAAGAGCTCTTCGAAGGTCTTAACGGGTGTGTTCGCCATGATGCCCTTAGGGTACGGGTTCACCCGGGCCCCCCGGTGCCGGGGTTCACTCCGTGGACTACCGCCAGGGCTCGCTGACGGTCCGCAGGGTCATGGCGGTGGAGACGGCGGCGGTGACCGCTTCGTGCCCCTTGTCCTCGTTCGAGCCCTCCAGGCCGGCACGGTCCAGCGCCTGCTCGTCGTTGTCGCAGGTCAGGACGCCGAAGCCGACGGGGACCCCAGTGTCGATCGACACCTGGACCAGGCCCTGGGTGACGCCCTGGCAGACGTAGTCGAAGTGCGGGGTGCCGCCGCGGATGACCACGCCGAGGGCGACGACGGCGTCGTAGCCGCGGCCGGCGAGGACCTTGGCGACGACCGGGAGCTCGAAGCTGCCCGGGACGCGCAGCAGGGTGGGCTCGTCGATGCCCAGCTCGTGCAGGGCCCGCAGGGCGCCGTCCACCAGGCCGTCCATGACCTTCTCGTGCCACTGGGCCGCGATCACGGCCACCCGGAGGTCGCCGCAGTTCTTCACGCTCAGTACGGGTGCGCCCTTGCCGCTCACAGCTCTGCTCCTCAGGGGGGCCGGTGGGTACCGGGGTTGACGGGTGTGGGGTTGGGGTGGGGTGGTGCGGGGTGACTACTGGTTCCCGCAGGCGGAGGTGGGCACGGCCCCCTCCAGCCAGGGGAGGTCGTGGCCCATCCGGTCGCGCTTGGTGCGCAGGTAGCGCAGGTTGTGCTCGCCGGCGCCGACCGGCATGGCCTCCCGGCCGGCGACGGAGATGCCGTGGCTCTCCAGGGCGTCGGCCTTGTCGGGGTTGTTGGTCAGCAGCCGTACGGTGCGCACGCCCAGGTCGGCGAGGATCTGGGCGCCGGCTCCGTAGTCGCGGGCGTCGGCGGGCAGGCCCAGCTCCAGGTTGGCGTCCAGGGTGTCGCGTCCGCGCTCCTGGAGCTCGTAGGCGCGCATCTTGGACAGCAGTCCGATGCCGCGGCCCTCGTGCCCGCGCAGGTAGACGATGACCCCGCGGCCCTCGGCCTGGACCCGGGCCATGGCGGCCTGGAGCTGGGGGCCGCAGTCGCAGCGCTGGGACTGGAAGATGTCGCCGGTCAGGCATTCGGAGTGCATCCGGACGAGGACGTCGCGGCCGTCGCCGATCTCCCCGTGGACGAGGGCGACGTGCTCGACGCCGTCGACGGTGGAGCGGTAGCCGTACGCCGTGAACTCGCCGGCGGCGGTCGGCAGGCTGACCTCGGCCTCGCGGCGGACGGTGGGCTCGGCGGAGCGGCGGTAGGCGATCAGGTCCTCGATGGAGATGATCGTCAGCCCGTGCTTTCGGGCGAAGGGGATCAGCTCGGGCAGCCGCAGCATGACCCCGTCCTCGCCGGCGATCTCCACGATGGCGCCGGCGGGGCGCAGGCCCGCGAGGCGGGCGAGGTCGACGGCGGCCTCGGTGTGGCCGTTGCGGACCAGGACCCCGCCGGGCTTGGCGCGCAGCGGGAAGACGTGGCCGGGGCGGACGAAGTCGCCGGCCTCGGAGGCGCCGTTGGCCAGGAGGCGCAGGGTGGTGGCGCGGTCGGCGGCGGAGATGCCGGTGGTGACGCCGTGGGCGGCGCTCGCGTCGACGGAGACGGTGAAGGCGGTCTTCATCGACTCGGTGTTGTCGCGGACCATCTGCGGGAGCTCCAGGCGCTCCAGCTCGGGGCCCTCCATCGGCGCGCAGATCAGGCCCCGGCACTCGCTCATCATGAACGCGATGATCTCGGGGGTGGCCTTCTCGGCGGCGATGACGAGGTCGCCCTCGTTCTCGCGGTCCTCGTCGTCGACGACGACGACGGGGCGGCCGGCGGCGATGTCGCGGATGGCCTGCTCGACGGGGTCGAGGCGGAAGGACTCCTCGGCGTAGGAGTCGGCCGGGTCGGGCACGGGCTTGAGGGCGGGGGTCATGCCGTTGCTCCTTCGAGGGCCGGGGCGGGGGTGGTGCGCGAGCGCTGGTACCAGTCGTGGGCACCCCAGAGCACGAGGGCTCCGTAGATCACGTAGACGAACGCGGAGAAGGCGTAGCCGCTGGTGAAGGCGAGGGGGACGCCGACGGCGTCGACGAGCAGCCAGGCGAACCAGAACTCGACCAGGCCCTTGGCCTGGGCGTACATGGCGACGATGGTGCCGACGAAGATGTAGGCGTCCGGGAGCGGGTTCCAGGACATCCACGGGTAGAGGGTGAAGAGGCCGGTGACGGCGAGGGTGCCGACGGCGGCGGCGCCGAGCAGCAGGCCGCGCTCGCGCCAGGTGGCGAAGCGGACGGCGAGGGAGGCGTCCTGGGCCTGCCGCTTGCCGCGGGTCCACTGGGCCCAGCCCCACAGGGCGACGAGCATGACGACGACCTGCTTGCCGGCGTTGCCGGAGAGGTGGCCGGCGGCGAAGGCGACGAAGAGGACGGCCCCGGAGAGGAACTGGGTCGGCCAGGTCCAGATGGAGCGCCGCCAGCCGAGGGCGAGGGCGGCCAGGCCCATGGTGTTGCCGAGGGCGTCGGACCAGATGATCTTCTGGCCGAAGGCGGTGAAGGCTTCGGAGTTCAGCCAGGTCAGGGCGCTCACTTCTGCCCCTCCCCGGCGTGCAGCGGGTTCACGCCGGCGGCGAGCAGGCGCTCGACGTACTTGGCGAGGACGTCGACCTCGAGGTTGACCGGGTCGCCGGGCTGCTTGATGCCCAGGGTGGTCAGCGCGAGGGTGGTGGGGATGAGGCTGATGGTGAAGTGGTCGGCGGCGGCCTCGACGACGGTGAGGCTCACGCCGTCCACCGTGATGGAGCCCTTCTCCACGACGTACCGGGCGAGGTGCGCGGGGAGCGCGACCTTGACGAGCTCCCAGTGCTCGGAGGGGGTGCGGGAGAGGATCTCGCCGGTGCCGTCGACGTGTCCCTGGACCAGGTGCCCGCCGAGGCGGCCGCCGAGGGCCATGGGGCGCTCCAGGTTGACCCGGGAGCCCTCGCCCAGGGCGCCGAGGCTGGAGCGGTTGAGGGTCTCCTGCATGACGTCGGCGGTGAACTCGCCGTCGGCGGTCTCCACGACGGTCAGGCAGACGCCGTTGACGGCGATCGAGTCGCCGTGCTTGGCGCCCTCGGTGACGACCGGGCCGCGCAGGCGGAAGCGGGAGGCCTCGGCGAGCTGCTCGACGGCGGTGACCTCGCCCAGTTCTTCGACGATTCCGGTGAACACTCAGTGCTCCTTGGGGGCGTTGGAGGGGACGGCGGTGATGCGCAGATCGGTGCCGACGCGGACGGCCTCGGTGATGTCGAGGCGTACGGCGTGGGCGATGTTCGTGATGCCGGCGCCGGCGAGGGCCGCGGGGCCGGCGCCGAGGAGGGCCGGGGCGATGTAGCCGACGACGCGGTCGACTGCGCCGGCCTCCAGGAAGGCTCCGGCGAGGGCGGGTCCGCCTTCGAGGAGGACGGAGCGCACCCCGCGGGCGTACAGCTCGGCGAGCAGGCGCGGGACGGGGACGCGGCCGTCGTGCAGGGGCAGCCGCAGGATGTCGGTGCCGCTCAGGTGGCGGGTGTCGGCGTCCTCGCCGGTGACGATCAGGGTGGGGGCCGCGTCGTCGAGGATGCGGGCGGTGGGGGGCAGGCCGGCGCGGGTGTCGAGGGCGACGCGCAGCGGCTGGACGGCCCCGTCGACCCCGCGGACGGCGAGGTGGGGGTCGTCGGTGCGCAGGGTGCCGCCGCCCACGAGGACGGCGTCGGCCTCGGCGCGCAGCCGGTGGACGTCGGCGCGGGAAGCGGCGGAGGTGATCCAGCGGCTGCTGCCGTCCTCGGCGGCGCTGCGGCCGTCGAGGGTGGCGGCGTACTTCCAGGTGACGTGGGGGCGGCCCAGGCGGACGGAGGTGAGCCAGGCGGCGTTGCCCTGCTCGGCCTCGTCGGCGAGCAGGCCCGCCTCGGCCGGGACCCCGGCGGCGCGCAGGGTGGCACCGCCGCCGCTGGCCTGCGGGTTCGGGTCGGAGACGGCGTAGACCACGCGGGCGATCCCGGCGTCGATGAGCGCCTGCGCGCAGGGGCCGGTGCGGCCGGTGTGGTTGCAGGGTTCGAGGGTGACGTAGGCGGTGGCGCCGCGGGCGGCGTCTCCGGCCGCGCGCAGGGCGTGGACCTCGGCGTGCGGACCGCCGGCGCGCTGGTGCCAGCCCTCGCCGACGACGGCGCCCGCGGGGTCGGTGATGACGCAGCCGACGACGGGGTTGGGGCTGGTGGAGCCGAGTCCGCGGGAGGCCAGCTCGATGGCCCGGCGCATCGTGGTGGTGCTCGGGTCGGGTGCTGCCTGCGCGGCGTGTGTCGCCACCGGGTCCTCCTGCCTCATCGGGCACGGACTCCGGGGCCTGTCGGGATACGACAGATGAAGCGGGAAAGCGCACGCGGGAACGCCGGGGCCGGAAGCACGGCCCGTCCGACACGTATCCCTGGGATACGTCGGTGGACCGCCGACGGCGGCGTACCGGTGACTGCCCGCCGCGCACTGCCTCCCATCCGGACTTTAACCGTCGGTCCAGGAATTTCACCTGGTCAACCGGCCGCTGGCTGCGGACGGGTCGCGGACTATACCGCCGGTTCGGAATTACACCGACCCCGGAGTGCGCTGCTACTGGTACTAGGGTCAGTGTGCCACGGGGGATCGGCGGCCATGCGGGTGAAGCGCTGTGGCCTGGCTCACAAGGAAGCCGTCCTCGAGCGCCCCTGTGGCGGCGGCGGTGTCCGGAACCCGTCGGATCCGAGGTTGGTCCAGACCTATTGACGGGTTGGTCTAGTCCTCTTAACGTTCCCTTCATCTTCCCGGGAGCCGGCCTGCCGACGTGCGCACGTCATGGGCCAACCAGCGTCACGTATCCGCCTGTTGCCGCACTTGGCCCTGCCATCCTCCCCTCCCCAGGAGGCACCATGCCGTCCCCCACACGTACGAGAGCGATGCTCCTGGCATCCGGCGCCGCGATCGCCGGCCTGCTGGTCGGCGGGCTCTCCGCGGGCGTCTCACACGCAGCCGACAACGAGAGCTGCCGCCCCGACGGGCTGTACAAGACCCCCGGAGCGGACGTCCCCTACTGCTCCGTCTACGACTCCGAGGGCCGCGAGAAGATGGGCGCGGACCACCAGCGCCGCGTCATCGGCTACTTCACCGGCTGGCGCACGGGCAAGGACGGCACCCCCGCCTACCTCGCCAACAACGTCCCGTGGTCCAAGGTCACCCACCTGAACTACGCCTTCGCCCACGTCGGCCCGGACAACAGGATCTCGGTGGGCTCGGACGGCCCGAACAACGCCGCCACCGGGATGACCTGGCCGGGGGTCGCCGGCGCCGAGATGGACCCGGCCCTCCCCTACAAGGGCCACTTCAACCTGCTCAACAAGTTCAAGAAGCAGTACCCGAACGTGAAGACGCTGATCTCGGTCGGCGGCTGGGCCGAGACCGGCGGCTACTTCGGCGACGACGGCAACCGCGTGGCCTCCGGCGGCTTCTACTCGATGGCCACCAACGCCGACGGCTCCGTCAACCAGGCGGGCATCGACACCTTCGCGGACTCCTCCGTCGCGTTCATCCGCACGTACGGCTTCAACGGCGTCGACATCGACTACGAGTACCCGACGACCATGAAGGACGCGGGCAACCCGCTGGACTGGCAGCTGTCCAACGCCCGCCGGGCCGGTCTGGTCCAGGGCTACGCGGCCCTGATGAAGTCGCTGCGCGAGAAGCTCGACCGCGCGGGCGCCGCCGACGGCAAGCACTACCTGCTCTCCGTCGCCGCCCCCTCCTCCGGCTACCTGCTGCGGGGCATGGAGACGTTCCAGATGCAGAAGTACCTGGACTACGTCAACATCATGTCCTACGACCTGCACGGCGCCTGGAACGAGTACGTCGGCCCCAACGCCTCCCTCTTCGACGACGGCAAGGACGCCGAGCTGGCGGCCGCGGGCGTCTACTCCACCTCCCAGTACGGCGGCGTCGGCTACCTCAACACCGACTGGGCCTACCACTACTTCCGCGGTTCGATGCCGTCGGGCCGGATCAACATCGGCCTGCCGTACTACACCCGCGGCTTCAAGAACGTGCAGGGCGGCACCGACGGCCTGTGGGGCAGGGCCCCGGCCACCGGCTGCCCGGCGGGCGCCGGTCTGACCAAGTGCGGTGACGGCGCGGTCGGCATCGACAATCTCTGGCACGACCTCGACGCCAACGGAGTCGAGTCCCCGGCGGGCTCGAACCCGATGTGGCACGCCAAGAACCTGGAGAAGGGCGTCGTCGGCGACTACGTCACCACCTACGGCTTCCCCGCGAACACCACGCTGACCGGCACCTATGCCCGCAAGTACGACTCCACGCTGGTGGCGCCGTGGCTGTGGAACGCCCAGAAGAAGGTCTTCCTGTCGACGGAGGACGAGCAGTCCGTCGCCGCCAAGGCCGACTACGTCGTGGACAAGGGCATCGGCGGCACGATGGTCTGGGAGCTGGCGGGCGACTACGCGTACAACGCGGCCAAGGGCCAGTACGAGATGGGCGACACCCTCACCTCGCTGATGTACGACAAGTTCAAGGCGGCCTCCCCCTACGGCGCCAAGAAGGCCGGGAGCGCGCTGCCCGCCCGGGCGGTCGACGTCAAGACGGAGTTCACCGACTTCAAGCTGGGTGACTCCAACTACCCGATCACCCCGAAGCTGAAGATCACCAACAACACGAAGACCACCCTGCCCGGCGGCACCGAGTTCCAGTTCGACTACGGCACCTCGGCCCCGAACAACGCCTCCGACCAGTCCGGCTTCGGCACCAAGGTGATCGGCAGCGGGCACACCGGCAGCAACGTCGGCGGCCTGAAGGGCGACTTCCAGCGGGTCTCGCTGAAGCTGCCGGCCTGGCAGTCCCTGGCTCCCGGCGCCACGGTCGACCTGGCGTTCAACTACTACCTGCCGGTGTCCACGCCCTCCAACTGGACGGTGAACGTCTCCGGCACGACGTACGCCCTCGCCGGCGACCTGGCGCGCGGCACGACGGTCGTGGAACCGGGCACCACCGCTCCCCCGACCACCCCGCCGACCACTCCCCCCACCACCCCGCCGACCACGCCCCCGACGACGCCGCCGACCACGCCCCCGGGCGGGACCTGCACCAACCCGGCGTACGCGGCGGGCACGGTCTACAACGGCGGGACGGTCGTCTCGCACAAGGGCCGCAACTGGAAGGCCCAGTGGTGGACGCAGAACGAGGAGCCCGGCACCACCGGCCAGTGGGGCGTCTGGCAGGACCTGGGCGCCTGCTGACACCCGGCGGGTGAACCGCACGTGGGGACCCGGTGGCCCGGCGGCCACCGGGTCCCCGCACGTCCGCGCGCCCTCCCGCGCGCCGGTGTCACATTCCGGCGGCCCCGGCTGTCCTGTGGGGGAAGGCACTCCCCCGCGGAAGGACACCCCACGATGAGCACGATCCTCGTGACCGGCGGCACCGGCAATCTCGGCGCCCTGGTCGTCACCATGCTGCGCGACCAGGGCCACGAGGTCCGGGCGCTGAGCCGGTCCTCCGCCGCGTACCCGGTCGACCTGCGCGACGGCAGCGGGCTGGACGCGGCACTGGCGGGGGTACAGGTGGTGGTCCACTGCGCCAGCTCGCCGCGCGGGGGCGACGACGCGGCCGCCGGGCACCTGATCGACGCGGTCCGGCGCGCCGGGACCGTCACGAACCTCGTCTACATCTCGATCGTCGGGGTGGACGTGGTGCCGTTCGGCTACTACCGGACGAAGCTGCGGGTGGAGCGAATGCTGGAGGGGTCCGGGCTGGGGGTGACGATCCTGCGGACCACCCAGTTCCACGACCTGGTGGCCCGGGTGACGGCCTCGCTGGCGAAGCTGCCGGTGGTGGCGGTGCCCAAGGGCGTACGGGTGCAGCCGATCGCCGTCGAGGAGGTCGCGGACCGGCTCGCGGAGCTGGCCGGGGAGGCTCCGTCGGGCCGGGTGCCGGACATGGGCGGGCCCCAGGTCCGCACGCTGGAGGAGTGGGGCCGGGTCTTCCTCGCGGCGAAGGGCAGCCGGCGGCGGGTGGTGGGGGTGCCGCTGGCGGGGCGGGCGTACGCCGGGTTCCGGCGCGGGGGGATCCTGGCGCCGGAGCGGGCGGTCGGGCGGATCACCTTCGAGGAGTTCCTGGCGCGGCGCGGGTAGCCGTCCGGCGGTACGGGGCCGCTGCGCGGAGCCGTCGCCCCGCCGCGCCCCTTCTCCGCTCCTCCCCCGGCTACCGCCGGGAGGTGCCCCCCGGGGGCTCCGCCCCGGACACCGTCCGGTGCGCCGCCGCGCCGGGTGCGCTCGAACGCCGCGCGGGCTGGATTCCGCGCAGCGGCACCCGGGGCGGTCAGCCGGCGAAGAGGACGGACTGGGCGGCCTCGCGGGCCGCGAGCCTGGCGCCCTCCAGAACCGCCGGGTCGCCCAGGGCCGTGGCCCGGACCGCGGTCGGCACGGGGCTCAGCGCGGCGAGCCGGCGGGCGACGCGGGCGGCCAGGTCCTCGCCGCCCGCGCGCCCGAGCGCCCCGCCGAGGACCACGCAGCCCGGGTCCAGGACCGCGGCGACGGCCGCCGCCCCGAGGGCGAGCCGCTCGGCGACCGCCTCCAGGAAGGCCTCCCCGGCGGCGCCCGCGAGGGCCTCCTCCACGGGACCGCCGAAGCCGTGCCCCGCCGCCAGGGCGGCCAGCGCCGCACGGCCGGCCAGGGCGTGGAAGCCGCCGCCGCAGTCGGTGGCGGAGGGCAGCGCGGCGGTCCCGGGCACCGGCAGGAAGCCGATCTCCCCCGCCCCTCCGGAGGCGCCCCGGCGCAGGCGCCCGTCGAGCACCACCGCGGCCCCGACTCCGTCGCCGAGCCACAGCAGCACGAAGGAGTCCACGTCCCGGGCTGCGCCGACGCGCTGTTCGGCCAGGGCCGCGAGGTTGGTCTCGTTCTCCACCACCACCGTGGCGGGCAGCCGCCGCTGGAGCGCGGCCGCCAGGTCCCGGTGCCAGGCGGGCAGGCCGCCGCTGTCGCGCAGCTCGCCGGTGGCCGGGGCGACCAGGCCCGGCGCGCCGACGACCACCGTGTGCAGCGCTTGCGCCCCGGCCTGCCGGGCCAGTGCCTCCAGCCGGTCCACGGCCTCCCCGACGGCGTCGACGGGGAGCTCCGCGCGGGCCAGCGGGTTGCCCAGCAGGTCCGTGACCACCGCCGTCGCGCTGTCGGTGCGGACGTCCAGGGCGGCCAGGTGGGCCCGCCGGGCGACGATCCCGTAGAGGCGGGCGTTGGGGCCACGGCGCTCCGCTCCGGACTCCCCCACGACCTCGACCAGCCCGGCCGCGCCGAGCCGTTCCAGCAGGTCGGCGACGGAGGGGCGGGAGAGTCCGGTCAGCTCCTTGAGCCGGGTCGCCGTCAGCGCCCCCTCCGCCTGGAGGAGTTCGAGCGCGAGCCGGTCGTTCATGGCCCGGGCCGTGCTCGGGGAGGCGGGCGAGGGGGCCGGGGCGGGAGCGGCGGGGGACATCGCCTTCACAGGGGTCACGAGACCCATCCTAGGGAAAGGACTTCAATTATCAGGCAGGCTGCCTGATAGTTTCATTCCATGACGACCGTGACGGCCGGGGAACCCGGCACCGGCCCGGCGCGGCTGCGCCGCGCCCGCTTCGCGATAGCCGCCGTCTTCTGCGCCCACGGCGCGGTGACCGGCTCCTTCGCCACCCGCATCCCCTGGATCCAGGAGCACGCCCGGATCGACGCCGGCACCCTGGGCCTGGCCCTCGCCTTCCCCGCCCTCGGCGCGGCCGTCGCGATGCCGCTGGCCGGGCGGTTCAACCACCGCTTCGGAGCCCGCGCAGCGCTGCGCGGGCTCCTGGCGCTGTGGACCCTGTCCCTGGTCCTGCCGGGCCTCGCCCCGAACCTGGCCGCCCTGTGCTGCGCCCTCTTCTTCTACGGGGCCGCCGCCGGCATGTCGGACGTGGCCATGAACGCGCTCGGGGTGGAGACGGAGAACCGGCTCGGCCGCTCGATCATGTCCTCGCTGCACGGGATGTGGAGCGTGGGCGCCCTGCTCGGCTCGGCCGCCGGCACGGTCGCCGCGCACGCCGGGACCGACGCCCGGCTGCACCACCTGATCGCCGCCCTCGTCCTGACCGCGGCCGGGCTGGCCGCCGTCCGCGGGGTGCTGGACCTGCGCAGCGAGCCGGAGGCGCAGGCCCCGCCCCGTTTCGCCCGGCCGCCGAAGGCCGCCGTGCTGATCGGGGCCGTGGGGTTCTGCGCGGTCTTCGCCGAGGGCGCGAGCCTGGACTGGTCGGCGGTCTTCCTGCGGGACGTGCTCGGTACCGAGGCCGGAGCGGCCGCCGCCTCCACCACGGCGTTCGCGCTGACCATGGCCGTGGCCCGGCTGGCCGGGGACCGGGTCGTGGACCGGTTCGGGGCGGTGCGCACCGTGCGTGCGGGCGGCGTGCTGGCCACCGCGGGCGGGCTGCTGGTGGTGGCCGTCCGCCAGCCGGCGGCGGCCATGGCCGGGTTCGGGATGATCGGGCTGGGCATCGCGGTGGTGGTGCCGCTGGCCTTCGCGGCGGCGGCGCGCAGCGGGCCGGCCCCCGCGCAGGCCATCGCCGGGGTCGCGACGATCACGTACACCTCGGGGCTGATCGCCCCGTCGGCGATCGGTACGGTGGCGGACGCGACCTCGCTGGTGTGGTCGTTCGGCCTGGTGACGCTGCTCGCGTGCGCGCTGGTCGCGGGGGCGGCGGTGCTGCGGCCGGGGCCCGTACCGGGCGCCGCGGACACCGCCAATCGGGACGAACCCGCTGCTATCCGGCCGTAATATATGGCGGACCGCCCTGCGGTCATGATCCTTGACCTCTCGGCGGAACGGAAGTGGTGGAACATGGGCTTCGGCCTGCGCTGGACCCTGCACGGAGACGGGCGGACCCCTGCCCCCGGCGCGGTGGTGCGGCCGGACGAGCGGCTGTCGTGGCCGCGCACCGCCGGGCTCGGCGCCCAGCACGTCGTCGCGATGTTCGGGGCGAGCTTCGTCGCCCCGGTCCTCATGGGCCTGGACCCGAACCTGGCCATCATGATGTCGGGCGTCGCCACCGCCGTCTTCCTGCTCGCCACGCGCGGGCGGGTCCCCTCGTACCTGGGCTGCTCGCTCGCCTTCGTCGGCGTCGCGGCGGCGATCCGGGCCGGCGGCGGGGACAGCGCGGTGGTCACGGGCGCGGTGTTCGTGGTCGGCGCGGTGCTGTTCCTTGCGGGTCTGGCCGTGCGGCGGTTCGGCGCGCGGATCATCCACGCGGCGATGCCGCCGGTGGTGACGGGCGCGGTCGTGATGCTGATCGGGTTCAACCTGGCTCCGGTGACGGCGTCGACGTACTGGCCGCAGGACCAGTGGACGGCGCTGCTGACCATGCTGTTCACCGGGCTGGCCGTGGTGTGCCTGCGCGGCTTCTGGTCGCGGATCGCGATCTTCCTGGGCCTGGTCTTCGGGTACGCGCTCTCGTGGGTCCTCGACCTGGTCTTCGGGAAGATCCACTCCCCGGCGGGCGGGACCGAGGCCGTGGACCACTGGCGGCTCGACCTCTCCGGCGTGGGCAAGGCCGACTGGATCGGGCTGCCGGCGTTCCACGCGCCGGCCTTCGAGTGGTCGGCGATCCTGATCGCGCTGCCGGTGGTGATCGCGCTGATCGCCGAGAACACGGGGCACATCAAGGCCGTCGGCGAGATGACGGGCGACCCGCTGGACGACGAGCTCGGCACGGCCATCGCCGCCGACGGCGCGGCGTCCATGCTGTCCACGGCGGTCGGCGGCCCGCCGAACACCACGTACTCCGAGAACATCGGCGTCATGGCCGCCACCCGGGTCTACTCCACGGCGGCCTACTGGGCGGCGGCCGGGTTCGCGCTGCTCTTCGGCCTGTGCCCGAAGTTCGGCGCGGTCGTCGCCGCGATCCCCGGCGGGGTGCTGGGCGGGATCACCGTGATCCTCTACGGCATGATCGGCCTGCTCGGCGCGCAGATCTGGCTGAACGCGCGGGTGGACCTGAGCAATCCGCTGAACCTGGTGCCGGCCGCGGCGGGCATCATCATCGGCGTCGGCGGCGTCAGGCTGCGCTTCAGCGACACCTTCGAGCTGGGCGGCATCGCGCTCGGCACGATCGTGGTGATCACCGGCTACCACGCGCTGCGCCACTTCGCGCCGGAGCACCTCAAGCGGCAGGAGCCGCTGCTGGACTCGGGCACCTCGGCCTACGACGGCTCCGAGGAGCCCCGGGACAAGCGGGGTTGACGGCGCTTCGCCCGAACCGGGGAAGCCCGCGGCCAAGTTCCCCGCGCCGGCCGCCCCGGCTGGGACGCTGCCTGTCATGGAAGCGGTACTCGCGCGGATGCGCGTCCTCGACGAGCGGCTGCCCGCGCAGGACGGCGTCGCCGTCTTCAACCGGGTGTACCTGACCGTGACGCAGAGCCTGCACGAGCGGATCGGGCGCGGGGGCTTCCCCGAGCCCCGGCGGGCCGAGACGCTCAGCGTGCGGTTCGCCGAGCGGTACCTGACGGCGGTGGAATCGGACCGGGCGCCGGCCTGCTGGCGCCCGCTGCTCCAGTACCGCCGCCACCCGGGGGTGCGGCCGCTCCAGCACGCTCTGGCCGGGATCAACGCCCACATCGGGCACGACCTGGCCCTGGCGGTGGTGTCCACCTGCCGGGTCCTGGACTGCGCCCCGGCGGCCCTGGAGGCCGACTTCCACCGCGTCGGCGACACCCTGGTCTCCCTGGAGGAGCGCATCCGGGAGGACCTGATGCCGGGCCCGGACCTGCTGGAGATCGCCGACCCGCTGACGCACCTGCTGGGCTCCTGGAGCCTGGAGCGCGCCCGCGCGGGAGCCTGGGCGGCGGCCCGGCTCCTGTGGACCCTGCGCCGCTCCCCCGACCTGGCGCAGGAGTTCGAGGAGTCCCTCGACGCGGGCGTGGGCCTGGTGGGCCGCTGCCTGCTGACGCCGACGGGATGAAACAGGGGACGGGCCGCCGCCGCGTGATCGACGCGGGGGCGGCCCGTGGCCGTGGACCCGGGGGTACCGGTCGGGTACTAGTCCTCGGGGAGTTCGACCGGGGCGATCTCGTCGTAGACGTCGCCCGGGCCGGGGTTGGTGGCGTCCGTGGAGCCGCCGAGGTGGTGCATGACGCCCCAGACCGCGTTCAGGGCGGTCTGGACGGCGCCCTCGGCCCAGCCCGCGGTCCAGGAGATGTCGTCGCCCGCGAGGAAGATGCCGCGCTTGTCCTCGGGGAGGCTGTCCTGCATGAAGTGGGTGAACAGGCGGCGCTGGTAGCGGTAGTGGCCCGGCAGGTTGGCCTTGAACGCGCCCATGAAGTAGGGCTCGTTCTCCCAGCTGACGGTCACCGGGTTGCCGATGATGTGGCGGCGGATGTCGACCTTGGGGTAGATCTCGCCGAGGGACTTCAGCATGACCTCCATCCGCTCGTTCGCGGACAGCGGCAGCCACTTCAGGCTGTCGTCGCACCAGGTGTACGACAGGCAGATGACGGCCGGCTGGTCCGGGCCGTCGTCCAGCAGGTAGGTACCGCGGGTCATGCGGTCGGTCAGGGTCATCGACATGACGTCGCGGCCCGTCTCCTCGTCCTTGTCCAGCCAGAACGGCCGGTCGACGGGGATGAAGAGCTTGCTGGACTCCATGTAGTGGGTGCGCTCGATCGCCGTCCAGTGGTCGATCGGGAACAGCGTGTCGTCACAGGCGATCTTGGACAGCAGCATCCAGGACTGCGCGGTGAAGATCGCGGCGCGGTAGGTGCGGATGTCGCCGTTGGCGTCGGTGACCGTGATGCGGTTGCCCGCGGTGCGGTGCAGACGGGTCACGGCCGGGCGCGGGGCGCCCTCGTGCAGGGAGGACAGCGAGGTGCCCTGCGCCCAGTGGACGATCTTCTCGGGCTCGCGCTCCCACAGGCGCATCGGCAGCTGCTGCGAGCCGCCGACGATGCCGCGGTGGTGGTCGTCGGCCTCGGTGTAGACGACGCGCAGGATCTCCAGGATGGAGTTCGGGAAGTCGGTGTCCCAGCCGCCGGTGCCGAAGCCGACCTGGCCGAAGATCTCGCGCTTGCGGAAGGACTGGAAGGCCTCCGACTCGCACAGGAAGCCGTAGAAGGTCTGGTTGTCGAGCTTCTCGACGAGCTTGGCCCAGATCTCGCGGATGCGCGGGACGTCCCGCTCGCGCATCGCCTGGTTCATGTCGGAGAAGTCGGCGCCCTCGTCGAGGCAGGCGTTCCACGCGGCGGCGACGTCGCGGTAGATCTGCGGGAGGTCGGCGATGGTCTCGGCGTAGTGGGTCTCGCCCTTGAGGTCCACGACCGTCGAGGGGGTGGCCTCGGCGAGCGGGTTCGGGAAGGGCTGGGTCTGCAGGCCCACCAGGTCGATGTAGTGCTGGAGCGCCGTGGAGGAGGGCGGGAAGCGCATGGCGCCCATCTCCGCCGTGAGGCCCTCGGTGCCCGGGCCCTCGAAACCGACGGTGCGCAGGCGGCCGCCGATCTGGTCGGCCTCGTAGACGACGGGCTTGAGGCCCATCTTCATCAGCTCGTAGGCGGAGATGATGCCGGACAGGCCGCCGCCGATGACGGCGACCTCGGTGCCGTGCTCGGTCGCCGGTATCTGGCCCAGACCCGCCGGGTGGGCGAGGAAGTCGTCGTAGGCGTACGGGAAGTCCGGGCCGAACATGGTGATCGGCAGCTGTCCGTCGCTGTGCGGGACGGCGGTGGTGGGCACCGTGGACGTCATGGGGGTACGTCTCCTTGCGGCAGAGCAGGCAGGGCTGGGGCGGGCGGGGGGGTGGAAAGGGGCCGGACGGACCTCAGACGAGGGAGGCGTAGAGCCCGGGGCGGCGGTCGCGCAGGTACGGGTTGGTCTCGCGCGAGGCCGTGAGGAGCTCGGGGTCGACCTCGCCGAGGACCATCTCCTCGCCGCGGCCGGCGCGGGTGCGGGTGACCCCGTCCGGGCTGGCCAGGCAGCTGAGGCCGACGAACTCGAACTCGCCCTCGGGGCCGGTCCGGTTGACGTACGCGATGTACATCTGGTTCTCGAAGGCCCGTACCGGTACCAGCTGTTCGGCGACGAACTGGAACGGGTGCATCTGCGCGGTCGGGACCAGGAGGAGGTCGGTCCCGGCCAGCGCGTGGGCGCGCACGTTCTCGGGGAACTCCACGTCGTAGCAGATCATGATGCCGACGCGGAGGCCGTTCAGATCGGCCTGGACGACGGGGGTGTCGCCGGGGGTGAAGGCCTCCTGCTCGAAGCAGCCGAACAGGTGGGTCTTGCGGTAGTTCGCCAGCCGGGTCCCGTCGGGGCCGATCAGCTGGGCCGAGTTGTAGACGGTGTCGCCGTCGCGCTCGGGGTAGCCGTACAGGACGGCGACCCCGTGGCGGCGGGCGATGCCCCCGATGGCGTGGGCGGACTCGCCGTCGGCCGGCTCGGCCAGGCCCGCGATGTCCCCGACCTCCAGCGCGTAGCCGGTCAGGAACATCTCCGAGGTCACGAGGAGCCCGGCCCCGCCCTGTGCGGCGCGCGCCGCGGCCTCGTCGAGCCGCTTCAGGTTCTCGGCGGTGTCGCCGAGCCGTCCGGAGCTCTGGAGGAGTGCGGTGCGCAGCGGGGGCATGGGCGAACCTCTGTGGCAGATGGGGTGGGGGTCGTAAAACGGTACGTTCGGGCGTTCGATCCGGACAAGCCGTCAGCGTTGCGCTGGCCTCATCGATTCGTTGCGCGTTCTGCCCACTGTGCGGCGAATCGTTGCGCGGGCCCGGTTCGGCGGGCGGAGCGGAGCGGAGGGCGCACGCCGGAATTCGCTGTTCCCGGGGGCTGCGGGGGCATAGCCTGCCGCCGTCGCCGCTGTCGCGTGCCGCCGCGCGGGGCATCCCGGGGGCGGCCGCCCCCAGGGAAGGGTGCCGCACCGCATGTCCACCGAGAACCCCGCCGCTCCGCTCGACAACCCGGTGTGGGCCGCGCTGACCGGCCCGCACCGCGCCTTCGCCGAGTACTCCGGCCGCGGGGCCGCCCGCTACCTCCCGGAGGCGAACCCGTTCGCGGCGGTCGCCGACCCGGCCGACCCGGCCGCCTGGGCGGACCTGGCCGCGCTGGTCGGGCCGGACCGGGAGGTGTGGCTGACCGGCCTGCCGACCCCGCCGCCCGGCTGGGAGACCGTGCGCTGCATTCCGGGCGTGCAGCTGGACGGGCGTGCGGTACGGGCCGAGGCCTCGCCGGAGGCGGTCCGGCTGGGGCCGGCCGACGTGGCGGAGATGACGGCGCTGGTGCGGCTGACCGAGCCGGGCCCCTTCCTGCCCCGGACCATCGAGCTGGGCGCCTATCTGGGCGTCCGCCGCGGGGGCCGGCTGGTGGCGATGGCCGGGGAGCGGATGCGGCCGCCGGGCTGGACGGAGATCAGCGCGGTGTGCACCCACCCGGACCACCGCGGCCAGGGCCTGGCCGCGCTGCTCATCCGGGCGGTGGCGGCCGGGATCCGCGAGCGCGGGGACGTCCCGTTCCTGCACGCGGCCGCCGACAACACGAACGCGGTCCGGCTCTACGAGTCGATGGGCTTCGCCTTGCGGCGGGAGCCGGTGTTCATCGGGCTGCGCACCCCCGGGGCGGGGGACGGCCGGCCGTAGCGCGGCTCGACACGGGGTTCATTGAGTCCCGCCCGGGCCTCCCGTAGCGTCGGCGGGGGCCGGGGGCCGGCCGGCATGAACACGCGGATCAGCGGCTGTCCGACCCTCCGCCCGGCTCCCGTCCCCGTGTCCGTCAGGCCCTGGCCGCGCCCCGCTCCGCCCAGGCGCGGGCGAACAGCTCGTGCGGGGGGACCGGCGCGAGCAGGCGGAGCAGGGGCAGGTGGAGGGTCGTGCCCGAGGCGGACGCCACGTGTGCGGCCAGTTTCGCCGTCTCCACGGGGAGGTGCGGGGCCTTGGCCTGCGTCCACTCCCCCGGGGCGAACAGCGTCCGGCCCGCGCGGGGCCGCTTCGCGGTCACCACGGCGCCGGTCGCCAGGAGCTCCGCCTGGGCCGCCTTGTGCCGGGCGGCCGTCCAGCCGTTCCAGCGGCGTACGGCCCGGTCGGTGGGGCGGGCGAGGGCCAGGAGCTGGAGGTGCAGGGCCGCCGCGTCCGCACCCGTCCCGAGGACCGCGGCGACCTCGGCGACCAGCTCCGGGGCGCTCAGCGCCGGGTCGGCCTCGTAGCCGCCCACGGGCACCGGGGTGGCGGCGGCGCGGGCGGCGAGGCGGGCCAGACCGTCCAGGAGTTCGCGCCGGCGGCGCAGGACGGTCAGCAGGTAGCCCTCCCGGACCGTGGCGGCGATCCGCTCGGCCCGCTCCGTCCGCCGCGGGTCGGCGAGGGCGGACGGGCGCAGGAAGAGGTCCCCGCCGGGCACGGCGACCACGAACAGCCCGTCGTCGAGGGCGGTGGAGGGGCCGGGGGCGCCCTCCCACGCGGGCTGCGGGCAGGGCTGGATCTTCATGCGGGCGATGGTGGCACGCGCCGGTGACAGCGCCGCCGTCCTGTCCCCGGATACGAGGACGCCCCCGCCGGGTGGGCGGGGGCGCGGGACGTCCTACGCGGGCGCGCCGGAGGTGAAGCGGCGCAGCAGGGGCGACAGCACGAGGACGGATTTGGTCCGCTCCACGAAGGGCTCGCCCGCGATGCGCTCCAGGACCCGCTCGAAGTGGCGCATGTCGGAGGCGAAGACCTGGACGAGGGCGTCCGCGTCGCCGGTGACGGTCGACGCGGACACCACCTCGGGGTACCGCTCCAGCCCCCGCCGGATGTCGTCCGGCGAGGTGTTGTGGCGGCAGTAGATCTCGATGAAGCCCTCGGTCTCCCAGCCCATGGCCGCCGGGTCGACGCGGACGGTGAACCCGGTGATGGCGCCTTCGGCGCGCAGCCGGTCCACGCGCCGCTTGACGGCGGGTGCGGAGAGGCCGACCTCGGAGCCGATGTCGGCGTAGGAGCGGCGGGCGTCCTCGGCGAGGGCGTGCACGATGCGTTCGTCGAGATCGTTCAGTCGCACTGCGGATGGATCACTTTTCTGCTGTGGCCACTTCTTCCGTGGCCAGGCGGGAGCGGCGGATGCCGTAGCTGAAGTACACCACGAGGCCGACCGCCATCCAGCCACCGAAGACCATCCACGTGGCCGTATCGAGGCTGAACATCATGTAGCCGCAGGCGAGGAAGCCCAGGATCGGCGTGACCGGGAAGAGCGCCACCTTGAAGGTGCGGGGCATGTCGGGCTTGGTGCGGCGCAGGATGATCACGGCGACGTTGACCAGGCCGAAGGCGAAGAGGGTGCCGATGCTGGTGGCGTCGGCGAGCTTGCCCAGCGGGATGAAGGCCGCGAGGAGGCCGCAGAAGACGGAGACGAGGACGACGTTGGCGCGGGGGGCGCCGGTCTTCTCGTCGACCTTGGCGAAGACCTTGGGGACGAGGCCGTCGCGGGACATCGCGAAGAGGATGCGGGTCTGGCCGTAGAGGACGGCGAAGACGACGGAGAAGATCGCGATCACGGCGCCGGCGGCGAGGACGACGCCCCAGACGCTGGTGCCGGTGACGTCGGTCATGATCTGGGCGAGCGCGGCCTCGGTGCCCTCGAAGTCCTTCCACGGCATGGCGCCGACGGCGACGAAGGCGACGAGGACGTAGAGGACGGTGACGATGCCCAGCGAGAGCATGATCGCGCGCGGCAGGTCCTTCTTCGGGTTCTTGGCCTCTTCACCGGCGGTGGAGGCGGCGTCGAAGCCGATGTACGAGAAGAAGAGCGTGGAGGCGGCGGCGCTGATGCCGGTGACGCCGAGCGGGGCGAGCGGGGTGTAGTTCCCGGACTTGATGCCCATGACGCCGATGCCGATGAAGAGCAGCAGCGTGACGATCTTCACGCCGACCATGATCGAGTTGACCGTGGCGCTCTCCTTGGCGCCGCGCATCAGGAAGACCATGGAGAGCAGGACGACGACCAGCGCCGGCAGGTTGATGAACCCGCCCTCGCCCAGCGGCGCGGAGACCGACTCGGGGATGGTGACCCCGATGGTCCCGTCGAGGAGCTCGTTGAGGTACTGGCCCCAGCCGACGGCGACGGCCGCGACGGAGACGGCGTACTCCAGGACCAGGCACCAGCCGCAGATCCAGGCTATGAACTCGCCCATGGTGGCGTAGGCGTACGAGTACGAGGAGCCGGAGACCGGGACGGAGCCGGCGAGCTCGGCGTAGGAGAGGGCCGAGAAGAGCGCGGTCAGGCCCGCGATGATGAAGGAGATCGTCACGGCGGGGCCGGCCTTGGGGGCGGCGGTGCCGAGGACGACGAAGATGCCGGTGCCCAGCGTGGCACCGATGCTGATCATGGTCAGCTGCCACATGGTGAGCGAGCGGCGCAGCGTGCCGCCCTCGCCCTGGCCGCCCTCGGCGACGAGTCGCTCGACGGGCTTGCGGCGCAGCAGCGGGTTCACGGGCTTGCGCGTCTCCGGGGAGAGCGGGGGTGCCTGGCCCTGATCGAGCACGAGGGGACTCCTTTGACACTGCGGATGGGGACGGTTCGGGCGTCGACCGCAGCGGTCCGGGCAGGACACAGACGGGAGTCTGGGCATGGGGGGACCGCCGAGCAGGCGGTCCGCGCCACTCCACGTACAGGGGGTGAGCCTACGAGCTGAGTGATACCGCCCGTAATGCACCATCCTTGCACATTGGCGCACGATCGTTGCGCGGATCTGTCCTGGATGGTCCTTTGTTGCATGCGGATGATCGATCAGTGCGCGGCCTCCCCCGATCTCCGTTCTTGACAGTCCGTCAGAATTGCCGCAGCGTGCCGCCATGGACGCAGACCGCACGGCCACGGCCTGGCTCGACCCGGGCCCCTTCCTGCGCGGGGTCGCCTGGGTGGACGGGGACCGGCCCGTACGGGCCGACCCGGCCGACACCGAGCGCCTGCCGTGGGACACCGGCGAGCGGGCCACCCTGCCGATAGGGGTCCGCCTGGAGTTCCTCGCCCGCGGGGCGCACGCGGTGGAGGTCCGCTACCGGGCCGCCGTCCCCGGCCCCACCGACGCCCTGCGCGACCTCGCGCACGGCTTCTCCCTCTGGGACCGCCACGGGATGGTCCGCGAGGTCTTCACCGACCCCGCCGCGGAGGCCGTCGTGCGCATCGGCCTGCCGGGCGGGCCCGGGCCCTACACCGTCCACCCGCCCGAAGCGCAGTCCCCGCTGGTCCTGGGGCTGCGCGGGGTCGGCGGAACCCTCGCACCCGCCCCGCCCGCCCCGCGCTGGGTGGTGCACGGCGACTCGATCACCGAGGGCTGGTGGTCCACCCGGCCCGCCCACGGCTGGCCCGCGGTCGCCGGGCGGGCGCTCGGCTGGGACACCGTGAACCTCGGGTACGCGGGCGCCGCGCGCGGGGAGCTGGCCACCGCCGAGCAGCTCGCCGCCCTCCCCGCGGACGTCCTCACCCTCGCCTTCGGCACCAACTGCTGGACCCGCGTCCCCTACACCGCCTCCCTGCTGTACGAGACCACCCGCGTCTTCCTCGACCTGGTCCGCCAGGGCCACCCCCGGACCCCGCTGCTGCTGGTCTCCCCCGTGCTGCGCCCGGACGCCGAGCGCACCCCGAACCGGCTCGGCGCCACCCTGGGCGCCCTGCGCGACGCCATGGAGCGGGCCGCCCGGGACCGGATCGCCGCCGGGGACGGGCGGCTCGCCCTGCTGCCGGGCCGGGACCTGCTGGGGCCCGAGCACCTCGCGGACGGACTGCACCCCGACGACGCCGGACACCGGGCCCTGGGCCTCGCTGTGGTCACGGCCCTGCGCCGGGCCGGGTTCGACGGCCGGTGAGTGAAACACCCCACACCGCTCCCGCTGAACAGGACGCTCCCCCGGCGCCGTGTTCCGCACGAGTTGACGGGTTCCGGCGACGAGCAGGACCCGGACCCGGCGGACACCACACGTGGGAGAGAACAGCATGGGCATCAAGCGCGGAACCACCCTGGCCGCGGTCGCGGTCGTCGTCGTGCTGGCGGCGACCGCCTGCAACGGGGACGACAAGGCCTACAAGGCCGACGCGGCGAAGCCGGCAGGGGCCGCCGCCGCAGCTCCCGCCGCCGACCCCTACGCCGGCGACAAGGCCGCCGGGGACGCGGGCGCCAAGCCCGGGGGCGCGCTCACGGTCTCGACCACCGACCGGCTCGGGCCGGTGCTGACCGACGCCGCCGGCTTCACCCTGTACCGCTTCGACAAGGACACCGCCAAGCCGCCGGCCTCCAACTGCGACGGGGACTGCGCCAAGGCCTGGCCGGTGGTCCCGGCCGGCGACGCGAGCGCCGCGGCCGGCATGGACCCGGCCCTGCTGGGCGAGGTGGTCCGCAAGGACGGCAGCAAGCAGCTGACGGTGGCCGGCTGGCCCGCCTACCGCTACGCCAAGGACACCAAGGCCGGCGACCTGAACGGCCAGGGCGTGGGAGGCACCTGGTTCGCCCTCGCCCCCGACGGCAAGAAGGCCGCGAAGGCCGCCGCCCCCGCCGCCTCCCCCGCCCCCGCCGGAGCCGGGCAGGCCGCCGGGGGCCTGACGGTGGCCAAGGACGCCAAGCTGGGCGACCACGTCGTCGACGGCAACGGCATGACCGTCTACCGCTTCAAGCCCGACACCGCCTGGCCGATGGTCTCCAAGTGCACCGGCGAGTGCCTGGCCAAGTGGCCCGTCGTCCCGCCGGCGGAGCGCGGCGAAGGGATCGTCGAGAAGAACTACCTGGTCCTCGACCGCCCCGACGGCAAGAAGCAGCAGACCGTCAACTGCTGGCCCGTCTACACCTTCACCGGCGACAAGAAGCCCGGCGACACCAACGGGCAGGGCGCGGGCGGCACCTGGTACGCCGTCGCCCCCGACGGCAAGCTCATCACCACCGCCCCGTAGCCCCCCGGCGGGACCGGCCGCCGGTCCCTCACCTCCCCCACGCACCGGCCGCGCGGCCCCCGCCCTCCTCCCCCCGGGCGGGGGTCGCGCACCGTTTTCCGGCGCCGGTGCCTTGCCTAGACTCGGCCCATGCTGCGCGTACTGGCCGTCGACGACGAGAAGCCCCTGCTGGAGGAACTCCTCTACCTGCTGCGCTCCGACGACCGGGTGCTCAGCGCGGAGGGCGCCTCGGACGCCACCGAGGCGCTGCGCCGGATCACGCGGGCGGTGGAGAGCGGACCCGACGGGCCCGACGCCATCGACGTGGTCTTCCTGGACATCCAGATGGCCGGCCTGACCGGGCTGGACATCGCCCGGCTGCTGGCCGGGTTCGCGCGGCCCCCGCTGATCGTGTTCGTCACCGCGCACGAGGGCTTCGCCGTCCAGGCCTTCGACCTCAAGGCGGTGGACTACGTGCTCAAGCCCGTGCGGCCGGAGCGGCTGGCCGAGGCGGTGCGCCGGGCCCGGGCCCTGCTCGGCGGCCCGGACGGGCCGGGGGAGCCCGCACCCCCCGCGCCGCCCCCGGCCGTCCCCGCCCGGCGGGACGCCCCCGGGGCGGCCGGCGCCGAGCGGGCGCCCGAGCAGATCGCCGTCGAACTGGGCGGGGTCACCCGGTTCGTGGCCATCGCGGAC
This sequence comes from Streptomyces sp. NPDC093801, assembly GCF_040701585.1. Classification (NCBI taxonomy): domain Bacteria; kingdom Bacillati; phylum Actinomycetota; class Actinomycetes; order Kitasatosporales; family Streptomycetaceae; genus Streptomyces; species Streptomyces sp. NPDC093801. The sequence continues at coordinate 80,137 of NZ_JBFBDP010000021.1, forward strand.
ATCGCGTACGTCGAGGCCCAGGGCGACTACGCCCGGCTGCACACCGACGGGGGCAGCCACCTGGTGCGGATCCCGCTGTCCACCCTGGAGGAGCGCTGGGCGGCCCGCGGATTCGTCCGCATCCACCGGCGCCATCTGGTGGCGCTGGGCCGGATCGACGAACTCCGTGTGGACGCGGGCACCACGAGCGTCCGGGTCGGCTCGGCCGAACTCCAGGTGAGCCGGCGTCACGCCCGCCAGCTCCGCGACCTCCTGATGCGCCAGGCCACCGGCTGACCCTCCCGCCAGGCCTGTGCCCGCGGCCGTGGACCCGTCCGTGCGCCCGTCCGTGCGACCGGCTCGTGCGCCCGCTCCCGGGCGACCGTCCGGCGTGCCGGAGCGCCGTTCGTCGCTCGGGGAGGGGCGTACGGCGATCCGCCGGGCCCGTCGGCCGCAGGGGCGGGACACGGCGGCCCGCCGCCTCCGGGGCGGCCTTATCGTGTGATCTTCCGGCTCCGGGAGGAACGAGATGTCCGAGATCGAGACGCTGCTGGAGGCGCTGACCGGACTGCCCCGCACCCGGGCCTCCGGGCCCGCGGAGGCCGAGGCGCTGCTCGCCCGGCTGCGGAGCGCGGCCGCCCGCTGGGCGGACGTGCTGTACGAGGCCCGCGAGGGCACCCGCGAGCAGCTGTCCCCGAGCGCGGAGGCGGCCCTGACCCTGGCCTTCCGCCGGGCCGAGGAGTCGTACGTGGAGCTGGAGATCGCCCTGCGCGACTGCACGGAACACCGCGACCCGGCGTTCTGACGCCGCGTCCCCGGCCAGGTCGGGGGGCCGGAACACGCCTGTTCCGGGGGGCGGGCGCTGCGTAGACTCCCAAGACCCCCGCCCCGGCCGAAGGACCCCTGTTGAACCAGACGTACGCGCTGACCGCGGTCACCGTCGTCGTCCTGGTCACGGTGCTGGTCGGCGCGCTCGGGCTGCGGATATCGCGGACCACCTCCGACTTCTACGTCGCCTCGCGCACGGTCGGCCCGCGGCTGAACGCGGCCGCCATCGGCGGGGAGTACCTCTCCGCCGCCTCCTTCCTCGGGGTCGCCGGGCTGGTGCTGCTCCAGGGGCCCGAGATGCTCTGGTACCCCGTGGGGTACACCGCCGGGTACCTGGTCCTGCTGGTGTTCGTCGCGGCGCCGCTGCGCCGCTCGGGCGCCTACACGCTGCCGGACTTCGCCGAGGACCGGCTCCGGTCCCGGGCGGTGCGGCGGATCGCGGTGCTGTTCGTGCTCGGCGTCGGCTGGCTGTACCTGCTGCCGCAGCTCCAGGGGGCCGGGCTGACGCTGGAGGTGCTGACCGGGGCCCCGCAGTGGGTGGGCGGCCTGGTCGTCGCCGGCGTGGTCACGGCGGCCGTGGCGGCGGGCGGGATGCGCAGCATCACCTTCGTGCAGGCCTTCCAGTACTGGCTCAAACTCACCGCCCTGCTGGTGCCGGCCTTCTTCCTGATCGCCGCCTGGACGGCCGACGGCGCGCCCCGGGCCTCCTTCGACGCCCCGGCCGTCTTCCGCGAGCACACCGCCGTCACCGTCGCGAAGGACGTCCGGCTGTCCGTGCGCGAGCCGCTGGAGCTGAAGGTGACGGGCCGGGTGGACGGGCGCGCCTACCGGGAGGCGCCGCTGACGCTGACGGCCGGCCGGCATTCCGTCCAGGCCCGCACCCGGCTGGAGTTCACCGCCGGCTCGGCCGTCCCGGACTCCCGTGCCGGGACCGTCACGGACACGCCGGGCTGGTCGCAGCCGCTGTCCGGGGGCGACGGCGGGCACCGGCTGTACGCCACGTACGGGCTGATCCTGGCCACCTTCCTCGGGACCATGGGGCTGCCGCACGTCGCGGTGCGCTTCTACACCAGCCCCGACGGCCGGGCCGCCCGCCGCACCACCCTGGTGGTCCTGGGCCTGCTCGGGGTCTTCTACCTGCTGCCGCAGGTGTACGGGGCGCTGGGCCGGATCTACGCGCCCGAGCTGGCGCTGACCGGGGACGCGGACGCGGCGGTGCTGGTGCTGCCGGAACGGATGCTGGGCGGGCTGCTCGGCGACCTGCTGGGGGCGCTGCTGGCCGGGGGCGCCTTCGCGGCGTTCCTGTCGACCGCCTCGGGGCTGACCATGGCGGTGGCCGGGGTGCTGCACCAGGACGTGCTGCCCCGGCGCGGGGTGGGCAGCTTCCGGCTCGCCGTGGCGGTGGCCATGGCGGTGCCGCTGGCGGGCGGGTTCGTCACCGCGAGGGTGCCGGTCGCGGACGCGGTCGGGCTGGCCTTCGCGGTGTCGGCGTCCTCCTTCTGCCCGCTGCTGGTGCTCGGCATCTGGTGGCGCGGGCTGACTCCGCCGGGTGCGGTGGCCGGGCTGCTCACCGGCGGCGGGGCGGCGCTGGGCGCGGTGGTGGCCACGCGCAGCGGGCGGGTTCCGGCGGGGTGGGCGCACGCGCTGCTGGCCTGGCCGGCCGTGTGGTCCGTGCCGCTGGGGTTCCTGACGATGGTGCTGGTGTCGCTGGCCACCCGGTCGCGGGTGCCGGCCGGGACGGCGGCGGCGCTGGCGCGGCTGCACCTGCCCGAGGACGTGGCCGGGGCACGGGCCGCCGGGCGGGGCGCGTGGTGACCGGGGCGGCGCTCGGGGTGCTCGTGGTGACGGGGGCGCTCCTGCTGCTCGCCCTGGGCTGGGCGGGCGGCCACCGGCACGCCCGGCGCGGGGAGCGCGCCGCGGGGCTGGACCTGGGGACCCCGGTGGAGCGGGCGACGTTCCACACCCTGCACACCGCCTCGCTGGCCGCTCCCCCGCTGCGCGCCGGGCTGACCCCGGACGCGGCCCGCAAGGCCGCCCGGCGGCTGCGTTCGCTGCTGGGCACGGAGGCGCTGTGCCTGACGGACCGCGAGGCGGTGCTGGCCTGGGACGGGCCGGGCGCCGACCACCACCAGCGGCGGGCGATGGCCCGGGTGGCGGTGATGCTGGAGTCGGGGCGCAGCCAGAGCGTGCGGACGGAGTGCCAGCGGCCGGGCTGCCCCCTGAAGTGGGCGGTGTTCGCCCCGCTGACCGGTGAGGACGGGCTGCTGGGGGCGCTGGTCGCCTACGGGTCGCGGGAGTCGGCGGTGCTGGTGCGGGCGGCGACGGAGGTGGCGCGCTGGGTCTCCGTCCAGCTGGAGCTGTCGGAGCTGGACCGGGCGCGGACCCGGCTGATGGAGGCGGAGATCAAGGCGCTGCGGGCGCAGATCTCCCCGCACTTCATCTTCAACTCCCTCGCGGCGATCGCCTCGTTCGTGCGGACCGATCCGGAGCGGGCGCGGGAGCTGCTGCTGGAGTTCGCGGACTTCACCCGCTACTCCTTCCGCCGGCACGGGGAGTTCACCACGCTGGCGGAGGAGCTGCGTTCGATCGAACGCTATCTGGCCCTGGCCGGGGCCCGGTTCGGGGACCGGCTGAAGGTGACCCTGCAGGTGGCGCCGGAGGTGCTGCCGGTGGCGCTGCCGTTCCTGTGCCTCCAGCCACTGGTGGAGAACGCCGTCAAGCACGGGGTGGAGGACTCCGCCGGGGAGTGCCGGATCACCATCGCGGCCCGGGACGCGGGCGCGGAGGCGGTGCTGACGATCGAGGACAACGGGGTGGGCATGGACCCGGCCCGGCTGCGCCGGATCCTGGCCGGGGACCGGGCGGGCTCCTCCCCGGGCATCGGGCTGCCGAACGTGGACGAGCGGATGCGGCAGGTGTACGGGGACGACTACGGCCTGGTCGTCGAGACGGGCGTGGGCGCCGGCATGAAGATCACGGTCCGGATCCCCAAGTACCGGGCGGGCGTCCACACGGCGGCGCCCCGCCCCCCTGCCGGTCCGGCGGGGGGCGGGGCGTCGTCACAGGTGCGGGAGGACTAGCTCCAGCTGGCGTGGAGCGGCTTGCCCTCGGCGTAGCCGGCGGCGGACTGGATGCCGACGACGGCCTTCTCCTCGAACTCGGCCAGGGAGGCCGCGCCCGCGTAGGTGCAGGAGGAGCGGACACCGGCGATGATCGAGTCGATCAGGTCCTCGACGCCCGGGCGCTGCGGGTCGAGGAACATGCGGGAGGTGGAGATGCCCTCCTCGAACAGCGCCTTGCGGGCGCGGTCGTAGGCCGACTCCTCCGAGGTGCGGTTGCGCACGGCGCGGGCGGAGGCCATGCCGAAGGACTCCTTGTACAGGCGGCCCTCGGCCGACTGCTGGAGGTCGCCCGGGGACTCGTACGTGCCGGCGAACCAGGAGCCGATCATCACGTTGGAGGCGCCGGCGGCGAGGGCCATGGCCACGTCGCGCGGGTGGCGGACGCCGCCGTCGGCCCAGACGTGCTTGCCGTACTTCTTCGCCTCGGCGGCGCACTCCAGCACCGCGGAGAACTGCGGGCGGCCGACGCCGGTCATCATGCGGGTGGTACACATGGCGCCGGGGCCCACGCCGACCTTGATGATGTCGGCACCGGCGTCGATGAGGTCCTTGACGCCCTCGGCGGCGACGATGTTGCCGGCCACGATCGGGACCTTCGGGTCCAGCGCGCGGACGGCCTTGATCGCGTTGATCATCGACTCCTGGTGGCCGTGGGCCGTGTCGATGACGAGCGTGTCCACGCCGGCGTCGAGGAGCTGCTTGGCCTTGCCCACGAAGTCGCCGTTGATGCCGACGGCGGCGGCGATGCGCAGCTTGCCGTCGGCGTCGGTGGCCGGGCTGTACAGGGTCGCGCGCAGGGCGCCCTTGCGGGTCAGGATGCCGACGAGCCTGCCGTCCTCGTCGACGGCCGGGGCCAGCTTGCGGTGGCCGGCGTCGAGCTGGTTGAAGGCCTCGCGGGGGTCGATGTCGGCGTCGATGAGCAGCAGCTCCTTCGACATGACCTCGGAGAGCTGGGTGAAGCGGTCCACGCCGGTGAGGTCGTGGTCGGTGACCACGCCGACGGGGCGGTGGTCGGCGTCGACGACGACGCCGGCGCCGTGGGCGCGCTTGGGCAGCAGGGACAGCGCGTCGGCGACGGTCTGGGTGGGCGCCAGCGTGATCGGGGTGTCGAGCACGAGGTGGCGGGTCTTGACCCAGGAGATGACGTCGGTGACGACCTCGATCGGGATGTCCTGCGGGATGACGACGATTCCACCGCGGCGGGCGACGGTCTCGGCCATGCGCCGGCCCGCGATGGCGGTCATGTTGGCCACCACGAGCGGAATGGTGGTGCCGGTGCCGTCGGGCGAGGAGAGGTCCACGCCCTGGCGGGAGCCGACCGCGGAGCGGCTCGGCACCATGAACACATCGTCGTACGTCAGGTCGTACGGCGGCTTCAGGTCATTGAGGAAACGCACGTGCTGAACATCCCAGTCGATCGGAGGTACCTCGACAGAAGGCAGCCGAGGAAACGCACGTACTTCATTCTCCCACGGCCCGCCGTTCACACGGCCCGGGCCGATCGTCCAGGACATTCCGAGCCGTGTGGTCGTTTCCTACGAGCCGATGGTCCCGAAGGGGCGGTGCAGGGGGCTCAGGCCGCCGGTCAGCGGTGCCGCGGTGGCCCCGTGGCGGACGGCGGTGAGCTCGGCGGCGATGGCGACGGCCGTCTCCTCGGGAGTGCGTCCTCCCAGGTCGAGGCCGATGGGCGATCTGAGCCGGGCCAGCTCGGCCTCGGTCACCCCCTCGGCCCGCAGCCGTTCGGTCCGCTCGGCGTGGGTGCGGCGCGAGCCCATGGCCCCGACGTAGGCGAGCGGGAGCCGCAGCGCCAGGGTGAGGACGGGTACGTCGAACCTGGCGTCGTGGGTCAGGACGCACACGGCCGTGCGGCCGTCCAGGCGCCCGGCGTCGCGTTCCGCGGCCAGGTGCCGGTGCGGCCAGTCCACGACCACCTCGTCGGCTCCGGGGAAGCGCTCGGGGGTCGCGAAGACGGGCCGGGCGTCACAGACGGTGACCCGGTGCCCCAGGAAGGCTCCCATCCGGACCAGGGCGGAGGCGAAGTCGACGGCCCCGTAGACGATCATCCGGGGCGGTGTGGCGGCGGATTCCACCAGCAGGGTGAGGGGCTCGCCGCACAGCCCGCCGGCGGTGCCCAGCTCCGCGGTGCCGGTGCGCCCGGCGAGCAGCAGGGCCCGGACCCGGTCGGCGGCGGCCCGGTCGAGCGCTGCGCCGCCGCTGAGCCCGCCCTCCCAGGAGCCGTCGGCGTGGACGGCCAGGGCCCGGCCGAGCTGGCGGGGCGGTCCGCAGACCACCCGGGCCAGCGCGGCCCGGCCCCCGCCGGCGGCGGCGTCGAGCACCGAGCCGAGGACGGGCCGGACGGGGTCCTGGTCGCGCACCGGGGTGACCAGCACGTCCAGGACCCCGCCGCAGGTCAGACCCACCGCGAAGGCGTCGTCGTCGCTGTAGCCGAAGCGGTGGACGCCGCCGCGGCCCGAGGCGATGGCGTCCAGGCAGAGCTCGTGGACGGCGGACTCCACGCAGCCCCCGGAGAGGGAGCCGAGCGCGGTGCCGCCGGCGTCCACGGCCAGGGAGGCGCCCGGCCCCCGCGGCGCGCTGCCGCTGACGGCGACCACGGTGGCCAGCGCGAACTCGCGGCGTTCTGCGCACCAGCCGCGCAGCGGTCCGGCGATGTCGAGCATCAGCGGATGTACGCGCGGCGCGCGGACTGGCCGGGGATCAGGGGGCGCGGCGGCAGGACGGCGGGGGGCCGGCCGGTGGCGTGGCCGCCCGGGTAGCGGGCGGGCGAGGCGAGGGACACCGGGTCGGGGGTCCGCCCGCCGGTGCCGAGGAGCCGGGCCGCGTGGGCGACGCTGGCGAGGGTGGCGTGGTGGTGCCAGCCGCGGAAGGAGCGGCCCTCGAAGTCGCGGATGCCGACGGGTTCGCAGGTCTCGGTGAAGTCCAGGGCGACCCGGTCGGTGAGCTTGGCGAGCAGGAAGAGCTGGGCGAGCGGCCGGTCCCCGATGTTGGTGATCCAGAACTCGGAGGGCAGCAGGGAGGCCTCGGTCCAGGCGCCCATCAGGAGCAGGGGGGCGGGTGGGGCGGCGGCGGGCCGGTCCTCGGCGGGGGTGGCGAGGATGTGGGCCGAGGTGAGCAGGGTGACCGCTCCCTCGGAACGGCCGTGCCGGGTCCATTCGACGACGCGGCGCTGGGAGCGGAGCGAGTCGATCAGCTCGCGGGCCGGCGCGGTGTACGGGCCGGGCTTGTGGCGGCCCGCACCGCCGAAGGAGACGGGCAGGGAGCCGTCGACCTTGAGGACGAAGGGGATGTCCTGGAGGGCGAAGGCCTCCAGGACCTGGGGGAGGTCGGAGTTGGAGACCTCCATGACGACCGGGCGGCGCTGGAGCTGCCAGCTCGCGGCCATGCGCTGGACGGCGTGCACGGCGTCCAGCGCGGGCGTCTGCGAGCGGGCCGTGTCGGGGATGCCGGCCCGGCGGCGGCGCAGCAGTTCGCTGGTCCAGGGGCCGGGCAGGGTGAGGGTCCACTCGACGGGGAAGCTGGCCTCGCTGGAGGCGAGCCAGATCCCCCCGGCCTGCTGGCAGTTGGCGGTGCGGCCGAGCTGGGGCACGAACTGCCGGCCGACACCGACGGAGCGGTCACCGGCCTTCTCGATGACCATGGGCTGGACCACCCAGGCCAGCGGGCGCTGCGCCGTGCGTTCGAGGTGCTGGGCGAGGGACCGCCGTACCGGGGTCCAGTCCCACGGGGACTTGCTGATGAACTGCTGGAGGCTCTGTTCGACGGAACTGGCCCCCGTTCCGGCGATGTTGCGGATCGTTTTCTTCCCGCTGGTCCGCACCAGACCATTGAGATAAACGCGGGCCCAGTTTCGCTGGTCCCGCCGCGGTAAAGACTCGAAGAATAGCGAGATCAATTCGTCGATCAATTCGGAGATTTCCGTTGCGGAATCTTCCGGCAGTACTGCGCGAACCATCTGGAGCCTCCCCCGCGACCAGACCAGACCTTGACCCTACTTGACCGCCGAGAACGGCCGTAGGGCCCTGCGGCTACTTCCTGAGGTCGCTGCCAGATTCGAGCCGCTCTTCTTCTACCACGAGCGGGATGGGGATCTGGTTCGCGGCGTAGTAGAGGGCGATCAGGAAGTGTGCGACGAGTGTGAGAGGTGCGGAGAAGAAGGACAGAATCACCGTCAAGGGGTACGCGACGGCCCCCAGTCCGAATCGGACACGGGTGGCCCGCGCACCGTCCTTGTCCACCGCCTCGTGGAAGAGGTGGCCGACCTTGGTCACGTACCACCAGAAGGCCAGGAAGGCGAGGGCGTACACGACGGTCCACATGCTGTACAGGATCGCCGCGACATTGGCCGAATCCCCGTCCGTGAGGTGCTCGGCGAGGATGTTGGTGGTGTAGGGAATCACCGAAACCACCATCAGCACCATGAGATTCAGGAACAACAGGGGCCGGTCGACCCGCTTGAGATGACTGAAGATCGTGTGGTGGTTCACCCACATCACGCCGATGATGAGGAAACTCACCAGATACGCGGCATAGTGCGGCCATTGCTCCCAGAGTCCGTGCCACAGGGCCGACCCCTGCTCTTCCGGAACCTTTAACTCCAGCACCAGAATGGTGATCACGATGGCGAATACGCCGTCGCTGAACGCCTCCACCCGGTTGGTTTCCTGCTCCATGGCCTCCCCTTCACGATTCCCTCACGTGCACGGGGAGGGCGCCGCCTCCGCCCTCCCCGTGCACGCTACCCACGAAAGGGCGGTCAGCTGCCGAAGCCGGCCGTCTGGCGCCAGATCCGGCCATCGCGGACGACGAGCGTCCCGAACGCGTGCTCCGGAGCGCCGTTCAGGTTCATGATCGCCCGGTAGAAGATGGTGTCCTCGGTCTCGATGTACTCCTGGAGTTCGACGAGCGCGGGCTTCAGGGTGAGATATCCGGTGAACGTCTCCCGAACGGCCTCGATGCCCACCGACGCCCCCTCGAAACGGAGCAGGACGGCGTCCTCGGTGTAGTTCTTCATCACCGCCTCGATGTCCAGGGCGGCCAGGGCGTCCATCTGGCGGACGAAGACCGGGTGCAGCGCGGAGATGTCGTACTTGGCCATGTTCGACTTCCTTTCGGTGGGAGTGGGTGACGGCTCGCGGGGTGACGGATCGCGGGTGGGCCCCGGGGCGGCGGCCCGGCGGCTCAGCCCGCGAGGGGCAGGCGGACGAGCATCCGGGTCTCACCCGGGCGGGAGCGGGCCGAGATCGACCCGTGGTGGCGCTGGGTCACGATCCGGTAGCTGAGGTGCAGCCCCAGGCCCGTGCCCTTGCCCACGTCCTTGGTCGTGTAGAAGGGCTCGAAGATGCGCGGCAGGACGTCCTCGGGGATGCCCCGCCCGGTGTCGGTGATCTCCACGACCATGCAGACGCCCTCGGCGTGGCAGCGCAGCGTCAGCGTGCCCGCGCCCTCCATGGCCTCGGCGGCGTTGTCGACCAGGTTGGTCCACACCTGGTTGAGCTCGCCGGGGTAGCCGGTCAGCTCCGGCAGGTCCGGTGCGTAGGCGCGGACGACGGTGATCCCGGTGAGCTTGGAGCGGAGCACGACCAGGGTGTTCTCCAGCCCGTCGGTCACCGCGAACCGCTGCTCGGGGGCCCGGTCGAGGTTGGCGTAGTCCCGGGTGGCCGCGACCAGCTGGGAGATGCGGGGGCCGGCCGCACGCAGCTCGGCGGCCAGTGAGCGGGCCTCCAGCAGCGCCGCCAGGTGGTCGAGGGCGGCCGGCAGGGCACCCTCGCCGATCCCCTCCAGCCACTCCCGCAGCCGGCCGAGTTCCAGTCCGAGGTCGGAGGCCCCGGAGCCGAGCAGCCCGGGCCGCGCCGCGCCGGCCTCCTCGGCCCAGTCGGTGATCTCCTCCTCCGCGTCGGCCTGGGCCAGCGGGTCGGAGGTCTGCGGCGGCGGGAGCCGGTCCAGCTCCCCGGCCAGGCGCTCCAGTACGCCGCGCTCCGCGTCCGTGGCGGCCGCGCCCCAGCCGTACGCGGTGGCGGTGAGCCGCTCCAGCGCGGGCACCAGCTCCTGCGCGGCGCGGGCCACGGCGGCGGCCGGGTTGTTCAGCTCGTGCGCGAGGCCGGCGGCGAGGGTGCCGAGGGCCTCGACGGTGGCCCGCTTGCGGGCCTGGACCTCGGAGGACTTGATCCGCCAGGCCAGCACGGGGATCAGGACGGCGGCCACCCCGTCGCAGCGGGTCAGCATCTCGAAGAACACCGGCTTCGGGTAGGCCACGACGGTGGTCGCGGGCCCGCTGGCCGAGGCGGTGGCCACGTAGGACCCGTCCGTCAGCAGCGGCAGCTCCCCGGTGAACCGGTGCGCGGCGGCGGGCTTCCCGTCGTGCTCCTCGGCGGCGGCGCCCTCCTCCTCGGTGGAGTGCCGGGTCAGCACCTCCTCCCGGCCGTCGACGACCTTGGTGACGACCAGCCCGCCGGAGACCAGCACGTGGAAGCAGGTGGCCTCCTCCCCGTCGCGGAAGAGGACCTCCCCGTCGGCGAGGACGCGCGGTACGGAGACCGAGACCAGCCAGTCCAGCTGGTCCTCGGTGATCGCCGCGAAGATCTCCAGCCCCTGGAGGGCGGTCCGCAGCTCCTTGGTGCTCACGGTGGTCACAGGGTGCTCCCCTCGGCCCTGGTGCGTGCCGCCAGCCGCAGGGTCGTGAACAGGGCCAGCGCGCACACCGCGGCGACGGCCGCCATGAAGCCGACCGCGGTGCGCTGCAGGCCGTGGATGTTGGTCAGGAGTCCGGCGAGGACCGCCGGGACGCTCATGGCGAGGTAGGCGAAGACGTAGACGGCGGCGGTCAGTTCGCCGCGGTGCGCGGGTTCGGCGAGGGTGCTGATCGCGCGGAAGGAGCCGAGGAACGCCGCTCCCCAGCCGCTGCCGAGGACGGCGGTGGCGGCGAGGAACAGCGGCGCCGAGCCGGTGCCCAGGGCCAGCAGCACCAGGGCCAGCCCGGCCAGCAGGCCGAGCAGCCCGAGGACCGCGGTGCGCAGCGGCTCCGTACGGCCCAGCAGGAGCTGGGCGCAGGTGGCGGAGCCCGCGAGCAGGGCCACGGTGGCCCCTCCGGCCAGGTAGTTGGTGGTGTGGAGCAGGGACAGGGCCAGGTGCGGCCCGAGCGAGAGGTAGAAGCCGCCGACGGTCCAGACGGCCACCACCGTCAGCACCAGCACGGCGAACCGGCGCCGCACGGCGGCCGGCACCCGGATCCGGTGCGGCGCCACCCGGGGCCGGCCGCCCGCCCCGGGCGCGCTCTCGCCCATCCGGACCACCCCGACCAGCGTGACCGCGAAGGCCCCGCCCAGCAGCAGGTAGCTCAGCACGGTCGGGGCGGGCGCGTACTGGACGAGCAGTCCCGCCCCGAGCCCGCCCAGGCCGATGCCGACGGTCGGTCCCGCGCTGTTGACCTGGGCCCCGAGGGCGGGCCGCGAGCGCGGGCTGAGTTCCAGCAGGGCCGCGCCCATGGCCCCGGTGGCCAGGCCCACCGCGAGCCCCTGGACGGCGCGGGCGGCGAGCAGCAGGCCGAGCCCGCCGGCCCCGGCGAACAGGCCCATGGAGACGATCGCCAGGACCAGCCCGGCACCGAGGACGGGCCGGCGCCCCAGGGTGTCGGAGAGGGACCCGAACAGCAGCAGTCCGGCGAGCACGGTGACGGCGTACACGGCGAAGACCACCGTGACGACGCCGGAGGACAGGCCCCAGCGCTGCTGGTAGAGCACGTAGAGGGCGGAGGGGACGGAGGAGGAGAGCATCAGCAGGACGAGGACCGCGCCCACCACCCAGAAGCCGGACGGTCTCGGCGCGGCCGCCGCGCGGCCGCCTGGGTGCGGGGTGTCTCCCGTGGTCGTCGTGTCGGTCGGTTCGGGCACGCTGGTCAACTCCACTCCCCCGCCCTGCCCCGGCGGGCCGTCAGGCGCTGCTGTGGGCCGCCGCCCTCGCCAGCGCGCGGGCGGTGAGCACGCCCGCGAGGTGGCCGAGGTACTCGGCCGAGGTACCGCGCCCGGGGACGAACAGCTCCCTGGGCTCGGCGCGGAACGCCGCGAGCACCGCCCCCGTCGAGTACGGGCCCCCGCGCAGCCGGTCCTCGACCCCGCGCAGGCGCAGGGCGCGGGGGGTGGCTCCGGTGACCGCGATCCGCGGCCCGTCGGGGGTGATCCGCACGGCGGCGGCGCACAGCGGGTAGCGGGTGGCCCGGTCGGCGGTCTTCTCGAAGGCCGCCGCCCCTCCGGCGGCGGGCACCAGCAGGGCGGTCAGCACCTCCCCGGCGGGCACCCCGGAGGCGGCCAGTTCCTCGGCCGGGACCGTACGGGTCCCGCCGGGTCCGGCCAGTTCGGCCCGGGCGCCGGCGGCGACGGCGGCGACGGGCAGGTCGGTGGGGCGCCCGCCGGCGGCCAGGTTGCCGCCGGCGGTGCCGAGGTTGCGGACCTGGGGGTCGCCGTTGGCGCGGGCCGCGGCGGCCAGCTCCGGCGCCCCGGCGAGCACCAGCGGGTGCGCGGCGAGCTCGGCGAGCGTGGTCAGGGCCCCGATCCGCAGCTCCGCGCCGTCCTGTCCGACCCCCCGCAGCTGCGCGAGGTGCCGTACGTCGACCAGCAGGCGGGCCCGGTCGGCTCCGCTGCGCAGGTCGGGCAGCAGGCTCTGGCCGCCGGCCAGGACCCGGGCTCCCGGGGGGCCGGCCAGGAGGGCGAGGGCCTCGTCGAGGGAGGCCGGCCGGGCGTAGTCGAACTCGGTGAGGATCACCGGTCTCCCCCTTCCAGTACGCGCCAGACCTTCTCGGGGGTCAGCGGCATGTCGATGTGCCGGACGCCCAGGTCGGCGAGGGCGTCGACGACCGCGTTGACGACGGCGGCGGCGGGCGGCACGGTGGCGATCTCACCGGCCCCCTTGGCGCCGAGCGGGTTGTGCGGCGAGGGGGTGACGGTCCGGTCGAGGGTGAAGAAGGGCACGTCGGCGGCGCGCGGCAGGGCGTAGCGGGTCAGGTCGGAGCTGACGAGGACGCCGTTCTCGTCGTACTCGGCGGCCTCCATCAGGGCCTGGCCCAGGCCGTGCACGATGCTCCCCTCGATCTGGCCGTGCACGATCTTCGGGTTGCCGACGTTCCCGGCGTCGTCGACGGCCGTGTAGCCCACCACCTCGGTCTCGCCGGTGAGTTCGTCGATCTCGACGACCGCGACGTGCGTGCCGAAGGGGTAGTTGAAGTCCGGCGGGTCGAAGTGGGTGGTCTCGTCGAGGGCCGGCTCGATCTCGGCGGGCAGCCCCCAGCCGTACCACATGGCCATCGCCAGCTCGGAGAAGGTCTTGGCGTTCCCGGGGTTGCCGGCCTCGTGGACGCCGCCGTTCGCGTAGACCACCTCGTCCTCGGGGACGCCGAGGAAGACGGCCCCGGCCCGCACCAGTTTGGCCTTGATCTTGCGGGCGGTGAGGGCGATGGCGGGGGCCGCCATGCTGTAGGAGCGGGAGCCGTAGGTGCCCTGCCCGTACGGGGCCTTGAGCGTGTCCCCCTCGTACACCTGGACCTGGGCCGGGTCGATGCCGAGCTCGTCGGCGGCCACCTGCGCGAACACGGTGCCGTGGCTCTGGCCGGTGGAGGCGGAGCCGACGGTGACGGTGACCTCGCCGGTGGGGTGGACGCGGATGTTGGCGCTCTCCCAGGTGCCGCCGAGCATGCCCTCCTTGGACATCCGGGTGGAGGGGCCGACCCCGCAGATGGCGACGTAGGTGGCGATGCCGACGCCCAGGCGCCTGCCGCGGGCGCGGGCCGCCGCCTTGCGGGCGGGCATGTCGGCGTAGCCCGCCAGCTCCAGGGCGCGCTCGAAGTTGGGCGCGTAGTTCCCGGAGTCGTAGGTCCAGCCGAGGCCGTTGTCGTACGGGAACTTCTCCTCGGGCACCAGGTTCCTGCGGCGGACCTCCGCCGGGTCCATGCCGATCTCGGAGGCGTACCGGTCGACGAGGCGCTCCATCAGGAAGGCGGCCTCGGCGCGGCCGCTGCCGCGCTGGGCCCCGAGGGAGACCGTGTTGGTGAAGGCCGCGTACACCTCGCAGAAGGCGGCGTCGACCTCGTACATGCCGGTGATGGAGCGGCCCATCAGGGCGGTGGCGACGCCGGGGCCGATGGTGGAGGGGTAGGCGCCGAGGTTGGCGTAGCTGGTGCAGCGCACGGCGGTGATGCGGCCGTCGCGGGTGCCGGCCAGGGTGACGTGCTGGCGGTGGTCGCGGCCCTGGACGGTGGAGTTCATCAGCCCGGTGCGGGTGTCGACCCATTTCACGGGCCGGCCGAGGGCCTTGGAGAGCAGCAGGACCAGCGCCATGTCGGGGTAGAGGTAGCCCTTGGTGCCGAAGCTGCCGCCGACGGTCGGGGCGATCACCCTGAGCTTGTTGAAGGGGACGCCGAGGACCAGCGCGGAGAGCAGGAAGCGGTGGTTGTGCGGGCCCTGGGTGGAGGCGTAGAGGGTGTACTCGCCGGTGGCGGCGTTGTAGTCGCCGACGGCCCCGCGCGGTTCGATGGGGCTGTTGATGGTGCGCTGGTTGACGAGGTCCAGCTCCACGGTGACCTCGGCGCGGGCGATGGCCGCGTCGGTGCGGTCCTGGTCGCCGCAGGTCCAGTACGCGTTCAGGTTGCCGGGGACGGCCTCGTGGAGCTGCGGCGCACCCTCGGCGAGGGCCTCGTCGGCCCGGGTGACCACGGGCAGCGGCTCGTACTCCACGGCGATCGCGGCGAGCGCGGCGGCGGCCTGGCGCGGGGTCTCGGCGACGACCACGGCGATCGGGTCGCCGACGTGGCGGACGGTGTCGCCGGTGAGGACCGGGCGGGCGCCGGGCAGTCCGTAGGGGTGGGGCGGGAAGTGGCTCTCGACCCCGCCGGGTATCCAGATGCAGGGCAGCGGCATGACGTCGGTGAAGTCGGCGGCGGTGGCCACCTTCAGGACGCCCGGCAGCTGCTCCGCCGCCTTGGTCTCGATGGAGAGGATCCTCGCGTGGGCCACCGGGCTGCCCAGGATGGCCATGTGCGCGGTGCCCGGCAGGTCGATGTCCGCCACGTACACGGCCTCGCCGCGCAGCAGTTGCGGGTCCTCGCGGCTGTCCAGCGGCTGTCCGAGGACCCCGCCCCCGGTGGTGCTCTCCCCCGTCACGGTGGTCATCGCGCTCACCGCCCCTCGGCCGCGGGCACGGCGGTGTCAGCGGTGCCGGTTCCCTCCGCGGACCCGGCGGCCGCGGCGCAGGCGCGCTGCACGCCCCGGACCACGCTGTGGTAGCCGGTGCAGCGGCACAGGTTGCCGGTGAGCCACTCGCGGATCTCGGGCTCGGTGGGCGCCGCTCCGGGAGCGGTGTTCTCGACGAGCTCGCCGAGGGCCATGACCATGCCGGGGGTGCAGAACCCGCACTGGGTGCCGTGCTCCTGGCGCAGGGCCTCCTGGAGGCCGGTCAGCTCCCCGCCCCGGGCGGACACCCCCTCGATGGTGGTGACCTCGGAGCCGGCGGCGGAGGCGGTGAGCACCAGGCAGCTCTTGACGGACCTGCCGTCGAGGCGGACCACGCAGGTGCCGCACTGGCCGGTGTCGCAGCCGACCTTGGTGCCGGTCAGCCCGAGTCCGTCGCGGAGCCGTTCCACGAGGAGTTCGCTCGGCCGCGCCGCGAACTCCTCGGGTCTTCCGTTCACGTGGAGGGTCAGCGTGGGGGCGGGTGTCAGATCCATGCGAGCGCCTGCGCTTCCGTGAGCGACCGGTTGAAGAGGGGGCCGCCGGGCTGCTGGAGAATTCCTCCGGAATGCAGCGGTCCGGTGTCGACGGCGGCGAATCCGAGATCGGTCAGGATTCCCGCGACGATTTCCTTCGCCTTCGGCTCGTCGCCCGCCGTGTAGTGCGCGAGGCGCTCACCTCCGGCATTACCGGCGACGGCGAGGGTTTCGTAATGCATGGTGTTCAGGGACTTCACGACCCGGGCGCCGGGATACCACTCGGCGACCAGCTCGCTGGACGCGCGCCCGCCCAGGTCGGCGGGGGTGCCGGGGCCGGCGAAGGCATTGGTGGCGTCCACCAGCACCTTGTCCTGCACGACGTGCGGGGGCAGCAGCCCGCGCACGCTCGCGTAGGGCACCATCAGCACCAGGAGGTCGGCCCGGCCGGCCGCTCCGACGGGGTCCGCCGCGGTCGCGGCGGGCCCCAGTTCGGCGAGCAGCGGGGCGAGCGAGCGGGGCCCGGTGGCGTTGGCGAGGACCACCTCGTGGCCTGCCGCCACCAGGATCCTCGCGAGGGTCGAGCCGATCCGCCCGGTGCCGATGACGCCTGTCCGCATTGAGGCTCCTCGATCGCTCGGTCCGGCGGTGCCGGACGTCAGTCCATGCCGATCCAGACCGACTTGGTCTGGGTGTAGCTCTCCAGGGACTCCGGGCCGCACTCGCGGCCGTAGCCGGAGGCCTTGTAGCCGCCGTAGGGGACGGAGGGGTCGTACTGGTTGTAGCAGTTGACCCAGACCGTGCCGGCCTTGATCTGGGAGGCGACCCGGTGGGCCCGCCGCAGGTCCTTGGTGTGGACCCCGGCGGCGAGGCCGTACGCGCTGTCGTTGGCGATGCGCACGGCGTCCTCCTCCGTGTCGAAGGGGATGACCGACAGGACGGGCCCGAAGATCTCCTCCTGGGCGATCCGCATCCCGTTGTCCACGCCGGTGAAGACGGTGGGCAGGAAGTAGAGGCCCTGGCTGGAGGCCCCCTCGGGGGTCCAGCCGGTGCCGCCGGTGCGCAGCACCGCGCCTTCCTTCTCACCCACCTCGATGTACGAGCTGACCTTGTCGAACTGGGCGCGGTGGGCGAGCGGGCCGAAGAGGGTCTCCGGGTCGCGCGGGTCTCCGGGCTTGAGGGCGGCGGCCCGGCGGACCAGGCGTTCGACCAGCTCGTCGTGGATGGGGCGCTGGAGCAGCAGCCGGGAGCCGGCCGTGCAGATCTCGCCCTTGTTGTAGTAGATGCCGAAGAAGGCGAGTTCCTCGGCGGCGTCGAGGTCGGCGTCGGCGAAGACGATGTTGGCGGACTTGCCGCCGAGTTCCATCGTCACCTTCTTCAGGGTGCCGGCCGACTTGCGGATGATCGACTGTCCGACGGCGGTGGAGCCGGTGAAGGCGATCTTGTCGATGCCGGGGTGGCCGGTGAGGGTCTCCCCCAGCTCCACCCCGGGTCCGGTGACGACGTTCAGCACCCCGTCGGGGATCTCCGCCTCCTGGAACAGCTCGGCGATCTTCAGGGCGGTGAGCGGGGTGGCCGGTGAGGGCTTGTGGACGACCGTGTTCCCGGCCGCGAGGGCCGGGGCGATCTTGGTCATCGACAGCAGCAGCGGGAAGTTGAACGGGGTGATGGCGCAGACCACGCCCAGCGGCTCGCGCAGGGTGTAGGCGAGCTGACCGCCGGCGGGAGCCCTGGAGGAACCGTCGACCCGGGTGACCGCGCCCGCGTAGTAGTGCATGAGCTGGGCGGCCATGGGGGCGTCGACGGTGCTGGAGAAGGCGAACGGCTTGCCCATGTCCACCGTCTCCAGCAGGGCGATCTCCTCCAGGTCCCGTTCGATCAGCTCACCGACGCGGTTCAGCCGCAGCGCGCGCTCCTGGGCCGACAGCCTGCTCCACGGACCCTCCTCGTACGCCGTGCGGGCGGCCGCGACGGCGGCGTCCGCGTCGGTCGCGGCAGCCTGGGCCACCGGTACGATCTCCTGCCCGTCGATCGGGCTGATGTCCGGTTCCGTACGGCCGTCCCGGGCCGGGACCCACTGGCCGCCGATGAACAGCTTCCCGGGATGGGCCAGGGGGTGGCCGTTGAGCTCGCGCTTGGTCATGGCTGCACCTTCCGGTGTCGCGGGGCTAGGCCTCTTCGAGCCGGCGCAGGAACGTCTCGGCAAGGGCCCTGGAGGAGTAGGGGTTCTGTCCGGTGGTGAGCTTGCGGTCGACGACGACGTGCGAGTCCCAGATCGCGTCGGCCTTCTCGTAGCGGGCGCCGAGCCGGGTCAGCTCGGCCTCCAGGATCAGCGGGAGCCGGCCGGCCATGTTGGTGACCAGCTCCTCCTCGTGCGAGAACGCCGTCATCCGGTAGCCCTCGAACGGCCAGCGGCCCTCTCCGTCGCGCAGGGAGAGCAGGGCGGTGTGGCCGTGGCAGACGGTGGCGATGGGCTTGTCCTGCGCGATGGCCCAGCGCAGCACCTGCGCCAGCTCGTCGGACTTGGGCAGGTCGCCGATGGCCCCGTGGCCGCCGCTGATGTAGAGGGCGTCGTACCCGGCGACGTCCTTCTCGCCGAGGGACTCGATCGCGAGCGGGCTGCGGAGCTGGGGGGCCTGCTCGATGACCCGCACGTACTCGGCCGCGTTGGCCGCGTCCTCGTCGGGCGAGCCCTCCGGGCGGACGTAGCGCAGGAACTGGGGGTCGATGCTGGTCCGGTCGACCGTGGGGGCGGCGCCCCCGATCGTCGCCACGTCGACGGTGTGGCCGGCGTCCCGGAAGAGGGTGTAGGGAACCACGAATTCCTCGGCCCAGAAGCCCGAGGGGTGCTGCTCCCCGTCCAGGAGATGGAGGGTGGCCTTTGCCGTCAAGACGACGAGAATCCTCATGATTCTCTCCTTGTTCTGGATTCGCTGCCGATTCAACACGCCCCTCTTGAGGGGCGTAAGGGGGTGACGTCAGGCCCGCGATACTTCGTCACGTGCGTCCAACGCCGTGAGGATCGAGCGGAATTCACCGACCAGGGGGTGGTCGGGGAAGGCTTCGGCGAATATGCGTTCGCCGTAGAGGGCCGCCATTTCCGGCACGTACGGGAGGATTCCGGCCAGGGGGGTGCCGTATACCTCCTCGGCGCGCCGGCGGACGGCGTCGTGGTCGACGCCCTCGGGCGCCATGCTGAGGACCAGGGCGCGCCGGCAGGCCAGCCGCCCGGCGAGGGCGATGGTCTCCTCGACCCCGGAGAGGTCGATCCGGTCCGCCCTCGTCATGATCAGGACGATGTCGGCGCTGCCCATGGCGGTCACCGACTCGTTGTTGAGCCCGGCGTGCGTGTCGAGCAGCAGGACGTCCAGCGCGTGGCTGCGCGCCAGCCGCTCGAAGCCTTCCGGGAGCAGTCCGACGTCGTACCCGGTCGCCATCAGCTCCCGCAGGGCCGCCGTCCCGGTCCGGGCCGGTACGACGTACAGTCCGGGGACCGCCGTCCGCCGGGCCGCGGTCTCGATCTCGCAGCGGCCGAGCAGGTAGTCGGCCAGCGAGCCGGCTCCGGGCGCCACCCCGAACAGCAGGTCCAGGGTGGGCGACTGGAGGTCCGTGTCGACCACCCCGACCCGCCGTCCGGCGGCCGCGAGCAGCAGTGCCAGGTTGGCCAGCACCGAGGACTTCCCGGTGCCGCCGCGGTGCGAGTGCACCACGATGGTCCGGGTCATCACGCCACCACCCGGTAGCCCGTGCCGTCCGCATGCGGCCCCCGCGCCGCACGTGGCCGGTGCAGGGCCAGCATGGTGACGTCGTCGTGCTGTTCGGCGGCGCCGGTGTGCTCGCGCACCGCCCGGTCCATCAGGTCGACCACGTCCCGGCCGCTCGCCGGGGGGCCGGCGAGCAGTTCGAGCATCCTGTCGTCACCGAGGAAGTAGCCTTCGGGGCAGCGCGCCTCGGGCACTCCGTCGGTGAACACGAAAAGGGTGTCGCCCGGGTCGAGCTGGGCGTAGCCGAGGGTGTAGACGCAGTCGGGCAGGACCCCGACCGCGGGCCCGGTGACCTCCAGCGCCCGGGTGCCGGAGCCGTCGCCGGAGAGCAGCAGCGGCGGGTTGTGGCCGCCGTTGATGTAGACGAGGCTGCCGGTGTGGGGGTCCAGGACACCGAAGAAGAGGGTGGCGAAGTATCCCTGTCTGAGGTGGTTGCGGGTGAGGTAGCCGTTGGTGGCGGTGACCGCGTTGAGCAGCGGGGTGGCGCCGACCACCGGGGTGCGCCGGCTGCCGCCCGTGCGGCCGGCGGCCATCAGGTGCTGGAGGCCGCTGTTCTCCGCGGTGTGCCGCAGCAGGGAGCGGATGAGGGCCATGAAGAGGGCGGCTCCCACTCCCTTGTCGCAGACGTCGGCGACCACGAGGGCCAGTCTGCGGCCCCGGGAGATCTCGAAGACGTCGTAGAAGTCCCCGGCGACCTGCCGGGCCGGCCGGAAGCGCACGTCGATCTCCCAGCCGGCGGGAACGGGCAGCGATTCGGGCAGGAAGCCGGCCTGGATCTCCCGGCCGATCTCCAGTTCCTTCTCGTAGCCCATGAGTTCGGCCCGCGCGTCGGCCTCCTGCACGGTGCGGCCCAGCCCGGCCCGTTCGGTGCAGCTGCGCAGCCGGGCCCCGACCAGGGCGGGCAGGAAGGGCGGGACGAGGAAGTCGTGGCCGAGGCGGACGTGCCGCTCCAGAGCGGCGAAGTCCGCCACGGTCCAGGCCACCACGATCGGCGCCCCGGCCCAGCGGCGCAGCCGGCGGACGACCGTGCGCACGGTGTCCCCGTCGGCTTCGGCGGGGACGAGCAGCACGTCCGCGGAGGGCAGCGCGTCCGGGCGGTCGCGCAGCAGGTGCGCGAGGGAGGGGGTGACGAGTTCCGCGTCCATCAGCCGGAGCGCTTCGAGCAGTTCGGCCGGCGGCAGCGGGTGCACGTCCAGGATGATCACGGTCGTGGAGGGCATGCGTCCGTCCCCTCAGCCTTGACGGTCAGCGTGCTGACGTTGCGACCGTCCCTGTGGGCATAGGTGTACGAATCCACGCTGGTCAGGGCCAGGTGGATGCCGAGGCCGCCGACCCGCCGCCGTTCCGGGGGGATCCCGGGGGCGGGGGGCAGGCGGCCTGCGACGGGGTCGAACGCGGGGGCGGAGTCCTCGATGGTGATCCGCACCCCGTCGGGACCGGAGCGGCCCAGGACGGTGATCCGCCCCTCGCCGCCCCGGTACCCGTGCATCACGATGTTGGTGGCCAGTTCGTCCACGGCCAGCCGGATCCGGTAGGTCGCGCCGGTGCCGAGCCGGGCCCGGCCGGCGAGCCGCAGGACGAACGCGGCGATCTCGCCCAGTGCCCCGACGGTCGCGGGCACCTCCAGTACTGCGGGCTTCCTCGCCAGTTCGACCACGTCACTCACCGGCCCGGGCCGCGTGCTCAGTCATCGGAGAGCAGGATGCTGCGGTCGAGTCCGGCCGTGCGGATGGTCCGCGAGACGGGCTCGATGGCGCCGACCACCTTGATGGTGACGTGGTCGGCGACCTTCTGCTGGGCGAAGACCAGCGAGCGCAGCCCGGCGCTGGCCATGTAGCCGACGCCCGCCATCCGGATCTCGACGGTGCTGGTGCCGTGACCGGCGGCCTTCTCGATGGTCTGGTGGAACTCCGGCGCGGTCTTGGCGTCCAGCTCGCCCGTCAGTTCGATCACGGTGGTGTCGCCCTCGATGCTCAAGGACACGGAAAGCGGCATGTCAGGTCTCCTTCGGTCACTCGGGGTCGTTGGCACGGCCGACCAGGATCACGACCGAGCGCGGGCCGATCAGGTACTTGCCGGCGTTGTCGAGCTCCTGTTCCGTGCCCGGCGTGCGGATGTCGTACGGGGCCTCGGCGCCGGTGTCGGCGAACAGGTGCCAGCTGCGCCCGTGGGGCAGGGCGGGCAGTTCCAGGTCGTGCGCCTCCCAGTGGGAGTTCATGGCGACGTACACCACGTCCTCGTCGGCGGTGCCGCAGCGGGCCACCGCGATCAGGCGGCTCTCGGGCGACCAGTCGGGCTGCCAGGCCCGCTCCCCGTGCCAGCTGATGTCCGGCAGCCCGAGGCTGTCGCGGAGCCGGCCGGTGGGGTGGGTGGTGGAGCGCAGCTCGCGGTGGCGGCCCCGGAAGGCGATCATCTCGCGCGTGAACCGGAGCAGTTCGGCGTTCTCGTCGACCTGGTCCCAGTCGAACCAGGACAGCTCGTTGTCCTGGCAGTAGGTGTTGTTGTTGCCCTGCTGGGTGCGGGCGACCTCGTCCCCGGACAGCAGCATCGGGATGCCCTGGCTGGTGAGCAGGATGGCCAGGGCGTTCTTCATCTGGCGCAGCCGCAGGGCGTTGACCTCGGGGTCGTCCGTGGGGCCCTCGGCCCCGCAGTTCCAGCTGTTGTTGTCGTTGGCCCCGTCGTTGTTGCCCTCGCCGTTGGCCTCGTTGTGCTTGCCGTCGTACGCGACCAGGTCGGCCAGGGTGAAACCGTCGTGGGCCGTCAGGAAGTTGACGGAGGCGGTGGTCCCGCGGCTGGAGTAGAGGTCGGGCGAGCCGGCGATCCGGGTCGCCAGCTCCCCCGTGACCCCGGGGTCGCCCTTGAGGAAGCGGCGCACGGTGTCGCGGTACTTGCCGTTCCACTCGGCCCAGCGGCCGTACGCCGGGAAGTTGCCGACCTCGTAGAGGCCTCCCGCGTCCCAGGCCTCGGCGATGAGCTTGGTGTGCCGCAGGACGGGGTCGAAGGCGAGCATCTCCAGCAGCGGCGGGTTGGGCAGCGGGGTGCCGTCCAGGTCCCGGCCGAGGATGGCCGCGAGGTCGAAGCGGAAGCCGTCGACGTGGTAGTCGGCGACCCAGTGGCGCAGGCAGTCGAGCACGTAGTTGCGCACCACCGGGTGGTTGCAGTTGACCGTGTTGCCGGTGCCGCTGAAGTTGAAGTAGTACCCCTCGGGCGTGAGCATGTAGTACGTGGCGTTGTCCAGGCCCTTGAAGGAGATGGTCGGGCCCTGCTCGTTGCCCTCGGCGGTGTGGTTGAAGACGACGTCGAGGATGACCTCGATGCCGGCCGCGTGCAGGTCCTTGATCAGGGTGCGGAACTCGTCGCCCTGCATCCCGTAGCGTCCGGTGGCCGCGTAGCCGGCCTTCGGCGCGAAGAAGGAGACGGTGTTGTAGCCCCAGTAGTCGTAGAGCTTCTCGCCGGTCTCCGGGTTGCTGCGCGGGTTGTCGCTCTCGTCGAACTCGAAGACGGGGAGCAGCTCGATGCAGTTGACCCCGAGCTCCTTCAGGTACGGGATCTTCTCCCGCAGCCCCGCGAAGGTGCCGGGGGCGGTGACCTGCGAGGAGGGGTGCCGGGTGAAGCCGCGCACGTGGGCCTCGTACACGACGAGGTCCTCGGCGGGGATCCCCAGCGGGGTGTCGTCGCCCCAGTCGAAGTCCTGGAGGCAGACCCGCGAGCGGTACTGGTAGCCGCGGCTGCGGTCGGGTTCCACGCCCCACACGTCGCGGCCGGCGATCAGCCGGGCGTAGGGGTCGGAGAGCACCTGCCGGGCGTCGAAGCGGTGGCCGGTGACCGGGTCGTAGGGGCCGTCGGCCCGGTACCCGTACTCGATGTTCTCGTGGTCGAGGCCGAAGACCGTCATGGAGAAGACGCTGCCGGTGCGGAACTCCTCGGGGAATTCCAGCTCGGCCATCGGCTCGGGCTCTCCGCGCTTGTAGATGACCAGGGTCATGGAGGTGGCCTGGTCGGAGAAGACGGAGAAGCTGACCCCGCCGGGGACCACGTTGGCCCCGAAGGGGAACGGCTTGCCCGCGCGGACGCGGTACCCGCCCACTTCGTGGGTCGGGTACGCGTCCACGCGCAGCACTCGTTCGGAGCGGGCCTCGCTCATCGCACGGCCTTGGCCCGGCCGGCGGCGGCCGCGGCCTCGCCGGTCTCGAAGAAGTCGAGGAAGCCGGTGGCCGACATGACGAACCGGACCTCCTCGCTCACCCCGTACAGGGTGACGGCGACGCCGGCGTGCTGGGCCTCGCGGTAGACGACCAGCAGGGTGCGCAGGCCGGCGCTGGAGACGTAGGTGACGGCGGTCAGGTCGATGCGCAGCGGCCGGCCCTCGCGGACGAGCGGCAGCAGGGTCTCCAGCAGGGTGCCGGAGGTCTCGCTGTTGATCTCGCCGGTGGCGACGAGGACGGTACCCGTCTTGTTGCGGCGTTCCTTCACGTTCAGACTCATGTCGTGCTTCCCCTCTGGTTGGGGCGCCCCCCGTTGGGCACTACTTCTGGGCCACCGGCCGGAGCCGGACCTTGACCTTGACCCGCCCCTGGACGTCGGGGAGGTGGACGGTCAGCTCGTCCGCGTCGAACTCCTCGTACGGCTTCTCGTCGATCTCCACGGAGGCGATCCGCACCGAGCCCGCGGGCAGCAGGTCGGGCGAGACGCGCAGCGTCCGGCCGGGCAGGTCGGTCGGGTCGGGCTGGAAGTGGAAGTCCATCTCCCGGCCGTTGATGAGCAGGTTGTTGTAGACGGCGGCGAGGTAGCAGAGCTCCGCCGAGTGGTACATGGACATCGAGTGGCTGCCCTTGAGCCGCTCGGTGCCGAGCAGGTACGGCGTGCCGCTGGCGAGCACGTTGAAGTACACGGCTCCCTCGTCGTGGTCGAGGAAGAAGGTGTTGTAGAAGGCCTGCGCCTGGCGCGCCTCGCGCAGGCTCGCGTCGCCGCCGACGGTGCCCTGGAGGATGAGGTAGGCGAGGATCGCCTGCTCCTGCTGCCACCAGGCCTTGCGGTCGTGCCAGGCGAAACGATACGTCTCCTGGTCCCCCTCCTTCACCCGCTCCACGACGTCGTACCAGCCGCCGCGCTGGAGGTCGCTGCCGACGGCCGGCATGATCTCGCCGATCTTCCGGGCGAGCTCCTCGTAGGCGGGCTTGGCCTTCAGCGAGTTCATCCGCATCAGGTTCCAGGCGATCTTCAGGTTGTGCCCGACGACCGCGCGGTTCTGCTGCCAGCTGTGCGCGGTGTCGTGCGACCAGTCGCGGAAGAAGCGCTCCTGGACGAAGGGGCTGTTCTTGTAGTCCGGGAACTTGTCCGCGATGGTGTCGAAGGTGTACTCGAGGAAGTCGGCGTACTTCTGCTCGCCGGTCGCCAGGTACAGGTTGATCAGGTACGCGGGCGCGTGGTCGCCGACCGAGTTCCAGTTCTTGCGCTCGGCGTTCTCGCCGAGGGACTCGTGGTCGGGGCTGAAGAGGATCGGGTCGACGTGCGAGTAGTAGCCGCCCTGTTCGCGGTCGAGGAAGAACTTGTCGAACAGCCGGATGGTGGCGTCGGCGTCGTTCTTGATCCGGACGTCGCCGGTGATCCGGTAGGTCTGGATGGGGCCGGCCAGGGCGTAGATCTGCTCGTACATCGGGATGGCGTCGTAGTCGTCGGAGAACTCCGAGGTGAACAGCTTGCGCTCGCTGTCCGCGTCGACGCTGATGCCGTGGTACCAGTAGACGACGTCTTCCTCGGTGTCCACGACCCGCATGTGCTTGCGCAGGTACTCGGTGCCGCGCTCGGCGACCTCCAGGTACTCGTCCTTGCCGGTCAGCAGGTAGGCCGAGGCCATGCCGTAGACCAGGCGGGAGATGGTGTCGGTCTCCTGGACGTGGCTGGCGGTCTTGTCGCCGCCGAGCCGGATCTCGGTGCGGTACTGGGTGAAGTCCACCGGTCCGTCGCCGAACTGCGCCCGCTTGTAGAAGTCGGCGAGGGACTCGATCTGCTTCACCCACCAGCCGGCCTCCTCGAAGCGGTAGTCCTCGGCACTGCGGCCCAGGAACACCAGCCTCTTGGCGTCGAAGCGGCCGCCCTGCTCGGGGTAGTGGACCCCGTAGGCGAACAGGAACCGGCCGGCCGAGAGCATCTCGTCGATGTGTCCCGAGGCGTCGATGTACGGCTCGTCGAGGTTGCGCACCAGCTCGGCGCTGGGGCCCGAGGCGAGCGAGACGTCGAACTCCCGGTCGTCGGCGGTCCTCAGCCGCAGCAGCCGCGACGCGGAGTCGAAGCGGACGACGTAGCCCGCGATCGTGTCGGAGAAGGAGAAGCCGGGCGAGCCCGCCATGTCATGCACCGTCCTTGTCGTGTGAGCGGTCGTCCTCGAATCCCTGGCTGACCTCGACGATCACCCCGTCGGGGTCGCGGACCCACACGGTCCGCCAGCCGCAGAGGAAGTCGTCGAAGTCCAGCGGCCCCAGGGTCACGTCGGCGGCGTCGCCCAGTTCCGCGAGGAAGGCGTCGACGCTGTCGGTCTGGAAGGCCAGGTGGCGTATCCGGCCCGGGGCCGGCGGGCCGTCGTCGTGCGCGGTACGGGCCGGCTCGGCGGCGGCCTCGAAGAGCTCCAGGTACGCGTCCCCCTTGCGCAGGAACACGATCCGGCTCTCCCCGAGGTCGACCACCCGGGCCCGGGTGAAGCCGAAGTACCGGGAGTAGAACTCCTCGGTGCTCTTCTGGTCCGCGCAGTTGAGGCCCACGTGCGACCAGACCATCGGGCGCCCGCCGGCGCCGGGCATCAGGCGCTCCCCCGGCCCCGGCGCGCCGCGAGGAGCTCGATGATCCGGCGGGCGAACAGGTGGTGGTGGGCGCCGGTGCGGCCGGTGACCAGGTCCCCGTCGACCACCACGTCCTCGTCGACGTACTCGGCGCCCATGTTGCGGACGTCGCCGACGAGGTTGTTGTGGCAGACGACCTTGCGGCCGCGCACCTTGTCGGGGATGGAGGAGGCCAGCCACATGCCGTGGCAGATGATCCCCTTGAGGACGGTCGGCTCCTCGAAGGCCCGGCGCAGGAACTCGGTCGCGGGCGCCAGCACGTCCACGTCCTCGGTGTAGCGCAGCCGGTCGGCCACCATGCCGGAGGGCACGATGACGGCCGCGTAGCCGCGCAGTTCCTCGTCGTCCAGTGCCTCCAGGGAGCGGTCGGCGGTGAACGGCGCCCGGTACTCGTGCCCGGTGAAGGTGATGGAGTCGTTGCCCCACAGGCGGGTCAGGAAGTGGACCTCGGCGCCCTCCTCCGCGAACCGGCGCTGGTAGTAGAAGATCTCCGGCTCGTAGAAGTCGCTCTCGACCAGGACCGCGATCCGCGTCCCGCTCAGCGCGCCTTCGCGCAGTACGGCGTCAGGCACGTCGGGCCCCCCTGTTCCGGCCGGTGAGGAAGTCCGCCGCGCGCTCGGCGATCATCGCGATGGCGGTGTGGCAGTTGCCCGACGGGACGGCCGGCATCACGCTGGCGTCGGCGACGCGCAGGTTCCGTACGCCGTGCACCCGCAGCTCGGGGTCGACGACGGCGAGGTCGTCGATGCCCATGCGGCAGGAGCCCGCCTGGTGGTGGTAGCTCTCGGCCTTCTGCCGGACGAAGGTCCGCAGGTCCTCGTCGGTGACGGCGCCGGGCCCCGGCTGGAGCTCCTGCTTGTACCAGGGCGAGAAGGCGGAGGTGGCGAAGATCTCCCGGGCGAGCCGGACGCCCTGCACCATCCGCTCCAGGTCCCAGCGGTCGCCCAGGTAGTTCGGGTGGATCAGCGGGTGGGCGAGCGGGTCGGCGCTCGCGAGCCGGATCCAGCCGCGCGAGACCGGGCGGACGACGCCGGGCAGGATGGACACCGTGTTCGGGTGGTCCTGGCCGACGATCACGTCGAACGGGACGTGGACGAAGGCGATCTGGAGGTCCGGGGCGGGCAGTCCGGGCCGGGAGGACAGGAACAGCGCGCTCTCCGACAGGTTCTGCGCCGGCGCCGGGAGCTCCTGGGTGACCTCGGCCATCAGCCCGGTCAGGACGTGGTTGTGGAAGTTCTCGCCGACCCCGGGCAGGGCCGCGGTGACCTCGATCCCGTGCTCGCGCAGCCGCTCGGGGTGGCCGATGCCGGAGAGCAGCAGCAGCTTCGGGGACTCGATCGCCCCGGCCGCCACGATCACCTCCCGGCGGGCCCGTACGGTGTGCAGCCCCGGGGCGGCGGCGGTGCTGTGGCCGTCCCGGACCGTGCGGCCCGGGATCTCGGCCGGGGGCCGGCTCTGGACGTACTCGACGCCCGTGCAGGTGTCCCCGTCGATGAGCAGCCGGGTGGTCTGGGCGCTGGTGCGCAGGGTCAGGTTGGGGCGGGCGAGGGCCGGCTCCAGGTAGGCGGCCAGGGTGCCCTGGCGGCGGCCGTCGGCCACGTCGATGTGGTGCCAGCCGGTGCCGAAGAGGCCGCCGCGGGGACCGTCGGTGTTGAAGTCGGCGATCTCCCGGTGGCCGAGTTCGACGGCGGCGTCGATGAAGGCGCGGGAGACCGGGTTGGGGTCGTGGCGCCCGGCGTTGGTGACGCGCTGGGGGCCGCCGGTGCCCGTGGTGGGGGCGGTGACGTCCTCCTGGTCCTCCAGGAGGGCGAAGTACGGCAGCACGTCCTCGTACGCCCAGCCGGCCGCGCCCTGGTAGGCCCAGTTGTCGAAGTCCGAGGCGTGGCCCCGGATGTGCATCATGATGTAGAGGTTGCTGCTGCCGCCGGGGGCCTTGCCGCGCGGTTCGTAGGTGCGGCGCCCGCCCAGGCCCGGCTGCGGGACGCTGGTGTAGCCCCAGTCGACGGGCCCGCCGAGCAGCTTGTACCAGGAGGACGGGTCGTCCACCTCGGGCGGGATGCGGTGGCCGCCGGCCTCCAGGACCAGGACGGAGACGTCCGGATCGGCGGAGAGGCGGTCGGCGAGGACGCTGCCGGCGGTGCCGGAGCCGACGATCACGTAGTCGTACTGCTCTGTGGCCACGGTCCGGTCCCCTCAGTCCTGGCTCAGCACCTGGAAGGGGACGGTGTCGTGGTAGTTCGCCATGTAGACGATCCGGCCGTCCACGATCCGGAAGAAGTTCATCACCTCGGCCTCGATGGCCCGGCCGGAGGGGCTGACGGCGGTGATGTGGGAGACGGCCGCGGCCTTCTCCCCGTCGACCAGGAAGTGCACCGGCTCGTTGCGGAAGACCCGGTACATGCTCCCCATGCCCTTCATCATCGAGCGCAGGGTCTCCAGGCCCTCGATGTGTCCGGCGAGCTGCTCGTCCATGACCTGGTCCTCGGCGAACAGGTCGCACCAGCGGTCCCAGTCGCCGGCGTTGGCGTACTCGTAGTACCTGTTCAGGATCGTTCGGGCGTCCATCGCGTCTCTCATCCCCCTATCGGTCCCTGCGGGTGCCGTCCGGCGCGAAGGGCGCCCAGAACTGGCTGAAGGCACTGGCCGTGTCGCCGAAGAGCCCGTCGCGGCCCTCGACGATCCGCCCGTCCCGCCACTTCATGAAGTGGAAGACCGGGTAGTCCATCCGCTCGTACGGGGAGGCTCCGGCCGGGTCCGCGCCGTCCCGCAGGGCGGTGTTGCGGCAGACGTCGGCGCTGCAGTCCGGACCGGTCAGGACCGCCTCCAGCTCCATGCGGAAGGTGCCGCCGGTGAGCTTGTGGGTCTGGCCCATCAGCTCCAGGAAGGCGTCCAGGCTCTCGTACCAGCCGGCCAGCGGGTGGTTTCCGGGCACCAGCCAGCGCAGGTCCTCGGCGTAGTACTCCAGGATGCGCGCGCGGTCTCCGGAGCCGAGGGCGCGGTAGGCGGCCTCGACCCGCTCGCGGGTCACTTCGGTCATCGCCGCGTCCCTCTCAGAGCGAGCCCGAACCGGGCATCGGCGCCAGTTCGTTCACGGTGTACTGCTTGATCAGCGGTCCATCCGGGCCGGCCACCACGGTCCAGGTCTGGTCGGCGTCGAAGCCGAGCCACTGGCTGCGGGCGGCCGGCGGGTCCCAGATCTTGGCCTGCCAGTTGACGAGGACCCGGACGATCGCCCGGTCGCCCTCGATGACCGGCTCCACCTTGGTGACCGTGTGCACCTCGTCGAAGAACCGGTGGGTGACGGCCTCGTACCAGCGGCCGAAGCCCTGGTGGCCGAGGAAGGTGTCCTCGGGGACCTGGAACTCCAGGTCCTCGGTGATGAGGGCGAGGACCTGCTCCGGCGGGAGGTGGCGGTCCAGGGCCACGTACCAGTTCTCGGCGAAGGTGCGGATCGCGTCCTCGGTCAGCCGCTCGGCGGGCATGCGGTCTCCTCCTGTTCGGTGGGGTCCGGTCGGTTCAGATCTGGACGTCGACGAGGAACGGGCCGGGGTGGGCCAGCATCCGGTCCACGGCGGCCGCCGCCTCGTCCGGCTTCTCCACCCGCGTCCCGTCAGCGCCCAGCGCCCGGGCCAGCCCCGCGAAGTCGATCTCGGGGCGGGAGAGGTCGAAGGAACCCGGGAAGGGGTGCTCGGCGATGTCCCGTTCCCGCCAGTACTGGGCGATGTTGTCGTCGAGCAGCCGGTACTTGCGGTTGTTGCAGACCACGAACTTGGCGTCGATCCCGTGCCGGACCGCCGTCCACAGCGCCTGGTAGGTGTACATCGACCCGCCGTCGCCCGCGAAGCCGACGACGAGCCGGTCCGGGCGGGCCAGCTTGGCGCCGACCGCCCCCGGGAAGCCCACGCCGAGCGATCCGCCCCGGGTGAGGTGGTAGTCGCCGGGGCGCTCGGGCGGCAGGTGGCGGGTGACCAGCGGGGAGGTGGTGAGCGCCTCGTCGAAGACGATCAGGTCCCCGCGGGTGCGTTCGGCCAGGGTCCGCAGGAAGACGCCCATCGGCGTGTCGTCGTCCGGCGACGCCTGCCCGGCGGCGTCGGCCCGCTCCCGGGTCCGCGCCTCCAGCCGCGCGGCCGCGGCCGCCCGCCGGGCCGGGGTCAGCCGCCGTTCCAGTACGCCGGCCAGCGCGCGCAGCGCCTGGCGCGGGTCGGCGGCCAGCCCGAGGTCGACGGGGTGGTTCTTGGCGATCTCGTAGGCGTTCAGGTCGATGTGCACGACCTTGGCGCCGGGCCGGAAGGGGCTCTCCAGTTCGGGGAACACCTCGGGGAAGACGTAGGTGCCGACGATCAGCACCCCGTCCGCCTCCCCGACCAGCTCCTTGCTGTGCGGGCCGAACATGTGGCCCGTCTGGCCGCGGCGCAGCGGGTGCGAGGCGGCGATGTTCACCTCGGAGGAGTCGACCTCGTACACGTCGGCGCCGAGCAGCTCGGCGACGGCGGCGAGTTCGGCCTGCGCCCCGGAGAGCGAGACCCCGTCCCCGACGAGGACCACCGGGCGTTCGGCGGCGGCGAGCAGCTCGGCCGCCCGGCCCACCGAGGCGGGCGAGGGCGCCACGTCGGTGAGCGGGACCGTGGCGGGCAGGACGGGCTCGGAGTTCGGCTCGTCCAGCACGTCCATGGGCAGGGCCACGAACACCGGACCGCGCGGCGGGGTGAGGGCGATCTTCACGGCCCGCCGGATCGTGCGCAGGACGGAACGGGGGTCGGTGACCCGGGTCGCGTACTTGGTGACGGGCCTGGCCATGGCCACCAGGTCGGAGGCCATCTGGGCGTCCATGGCGTCGTAGCGCACCCCGGCGTCGCCGGCGACCACGACCAGCGGGGTGTGGCCGCGCAGCGACTGGTAGAGCATGCCGATGCCGTTGCCCAGCCCCACGCCCGAGTGCAGCTGGAGCAGGGCCGCACCGCCGGTGGCCCGGGCGTAGCCGTCGGCGATGCCGGCGGCCACGGTCTCCTGGAGGGCCAGGACGTACTGGAAGTCCGCCGCCGCGTCGACCGCGTCGAGGAATCCCTGTTCCACCGTTCCCGGATTTCCGAACATCACCGTCAGGCCGTCGGCCTTGAACTGCTCGATCAGCCTTTCCCGTCCGGGAGTGGCTTCGGAATTCATCGGACTCCCCCTCATTCCCCTACCACCCGTAACGGGTGAGGCCGTTCTCCAGGACTTCCACGATCTTCTGCCCCGTGAGATACGAGTCGGGGGTGGAGCGGCCGGTGACGAAGGGGTAGTCGACTATCACCGACAGCGGGTGGCCGAAATTACCGTGATAGGCGCCGCGCGGCCCCGTCGCGTCGCGCAGGATGTACTCCAGCGGGTACGGCGGCGGGCCCATGTTGAAGTCGGTGCCGAGGAATCCGGTGCCGTCCTTGTAGTCGTACTCCTTGCAGTGGCCGGTGACGTGCTTGCCCCAGATGATGCTCTTGCGGTCGCCCCAGTCGCGGGCGAAGGCCAGGCAGGCGACGCCGTAGCACTCGGCGGCCACGACCTTGCCGGCGTTCTTGAAGGCCAGGATCAGGGCGTGGACCCGCTCGTTGTTGGCGAGGTCGACGATGGGACCGCTGCCGCCGACGATGAGGACCGCGTCGTAGCCGGCGATGTCCGCCTCGAGCTTCTCCAGGTCCCGGTGGTACTGCTCCAGCTTGCGCAGGTACGCGCCGTCGCTCGTGTACGGGCGCTCCGGCACCCACGCCTCGATGTCGAGGGGCGTGTCGAGGCGGTTCGACTGCTCGAACTCCCGGCCCAGGCGGGCGTTCTCCTCCGAGGTGACCGAGCGGCCGAGCGGAGGGTCGACGAAGTCCGGGTCGAGGCTCGGCGGAAGCGCGTGGGCGCGCTTTCCGGTCGGCGTGGCGAATGTGATCTCGTAGCCCTGCTCGTCGAACTTGGAAACGGGACCGATCAGTTCCTCGGACCAGTAACCGTGTTCGGAGACAATGACCAGAATCTTTCTGCTCACGGATTCCTCCAGGCGCGGCCTGTTGTCGTTTGCGTTCACCACACTGCGTGCGCCCGGAGCCCGCGTCAAAGGGCCGGAATGCGACTTCGTGAGGTAGCGGGCAAGGTGGTGACGACACCTCACCTAGTAGTCCGGCGAGGTCAGGAAGTACGTGCCGGACTTCCTGACCTCGGCCGGATCGCTGAACCAATTCAAGATCCCCGACTTATGGTCTGGACGCGCCGTGATGCGCGGGGCGCGCCGGGTCAGGAGTGCGTGAGGAGAGGGACGGGGACGATGACGAAGGACCTGTTGTGCACACACATCGACCAGATACGTCCGGTGAAGCCATCAGCCGAGGGCTGCGAGGAGTGCCTGCGCCTGGGGGACGCCTGGGTGCACCTGCGGATGTGCCTGAGCTGCGGGCACGTCGGATGCTGCGACTCCTCGAAGAACCGTCACGCCACCCGGCACTACCGGGCGACCTCCCACCCGATCGCGGCCTCGCACGAGCCCGGTGAGGACTGGGCCTGGTGCTACGCCGACCAGCTGATGCTGGAGCCGGCGTGAGCGCGGCCCAGGGGAGCCCCGCCTCCCCCGCCACGAGCACGGCCGCCGCTCCCGAGCGGGCGGAGAGCCGCAAGCCGGTGATCCTGGCCGTCGACGACGACCCGCAGGTGCTGCGGGCCGTCCGCCGCGACCTGCGCAGCGCCTACGGGGACCGCTACCGGGTGCTGGGCGCCTCCTCGGCCGCCGACGCCCTGAAGATCCTGGACTCCCTCGACGAGCGCGGCCACGACCCCGCGCTGTTCCTCGTCGACCAGCGGATGCCCGACGTCACCGGCGTGGAGTTCCTGCTGGAGGCGGTGAGCCGGTTCCCGGACGCCCGCAGGGTGCTGCTGACGGCGTACGCGGAGACGGACGCGGCCATCACCGCCATCAACCGGGTCCGGCTGGACTACTACCTGCTCAAGCCCTGGGACCCGCCGCACGAGCGGCTCTTCCCGGTGCTGGACGACCTGCTCTCGGACTGGCTCGCCACCTACCGGCCGGCCTACGACGGGATCATCGTCGCGGGCCACCTGGTCTCCCCCGGCACCCACGCCGTCCGGGACTTCTTCACCCGCAACGGGCAGCCGTTCCGCTTCCTGAACGTCGAGCGGGACCCCGAGGCGCTGACGGTGATCGCCGACGCGCGGGCCGGGGCGGCGCTGCCGCTGGTGCGCTTCCCGGACGGCTCGGTGCTCTCGGCCCCGACCGACACGGAACTCGCCCGGCGGCTGGGCCTGTCCACCACGGCCTCCCGCCCGCACTACGAGTGCGTGATCGTCGGCGCCGGCCCGGCGGGGCTCGCCGCCGGCGTGTACGCGGCCTCCGAGGGCCTGTCCACGCTGATGCTGGACTCCCGCGCCCCGGGCGGCCAGGCCGGCACCTCCAGCCTGATCGAGAACTACCTCGGCTTCCCCTCGGGCCTCTCCGGCGGCGACCTGACCCGCCGGGCCACCATCCAGGCCTCCCGGTTCGGGGCCGAGATCCTGCACCCGGTGGAGGTGGTCTCCCTCACCCGGGACGACCCGGCGAAGATCCTGACCCTGGCGGACGGGACGGAGATCAGCGCGGAGACGGTGCTCCTGGCGACCGGGGTCTCGTACAACCGCCTGGAGGCCCCCGGCGCGGACCGCTTCGAGGGCGCGGGCCTGTACTACGGGGCGGCGACCACGGAGAGCTCGGCCTGCATCTCGCAGCACGTGTTCATCGTGGGCGGCGCCAACTCGGCCGGCCAGGCGGCGGTGCACTTCGCCAAGTACGCGGCCCGGGTGACCATCCTGGTCCGGGCGGCCTCCCTCGACGCGAGCATGTCCCGCTACCTGATCGACGAGATCGGGCGCACCCCGAACATCGAGGTCAAGGTCCGCACGACGGTCACCGCCCTGGACGGCGGCGAGCACCTGGAGCGGATCACCCTGCACGACGCGGACACCGGCGAGGACCGGGAGGTCCCGGCCCGGTTCATGTTCACGTTCATCGGGGCCCGCCCGCACACGGACTGGCTGTCGGGGGTGGTGGAGCGGGACGAGTACGGCTTCGTGCTCACCGGCTCCGACCTGATCGCCAACGGCGGGGAGCTCCCGGCGGAATGGAGCCTGGAGCGCGCCCCCTACCCGCTGGAGACCAGCGTCCCCGGGGTCTTCGCGGCGGGCGACGTACGGGCCCACTCGGTCAAGCGGGTCGCCTCGGGCGTGGGCGAGGGGGCGATGGCGGTCTCCCTGATCCACCGCTACCGCTCGATGGGCTGACGCCGAGAGCGAACGGCCGGGCCCTTGCGATCACGAGGAGAGCGGATGCAACGTTGATTACATGATTACAGCCGAACAGAGCGAGAAGCTCCGCGCGTGGTTCGCCGAGCGCCTGCCGGTGGACGTCTACGAGTCCCTCGTCTCGGTCACCGTCGACCGGGAGGAGATCACCGTCGTCGGCGCCGTCCCGGCGTCCGAGTCGGTCAAGGAGTTCCGCGAGCGCACCCGCGAGCAGCGCGTGGAGGTGGCCCGCGAGGCCGAGGAGCTCTACCGCCGCAAGGTCGCCTGGGGCGTGAGGTCGGGTGGGGAGACCGTGCTCTTCACCCACCTCGCGGTGCCGGTCATGACCCGGCTGCGCCAGTCCGAGCGCCAGGTGCTCGACACCCTGGTCGCCGGCGGCGTGGCGCGCAGCCGGGCGGACGCCCTGGCGTGGTGCGTGCGCCTGGTCGGGGAGAACGCGGACGAGTGGCTCCGCGAGCTGCGGGAGTCCCTCGACAAGGTGCACCAGGTCCGTGCGCAGGGCCCCGACATCCAGAAGTCTCGGCCGGAGTGACGGAAATCCCCACCGGGCACTGATGATCCCGGAAAGTATCCGGGACGACCTGATCCCAGGGAGAGGCACGCACACCATGACCACCACCGTCGAGTACATCCGCTACCGGATCGCCTCGCAGGACCAGCAGGCCTTCGAGGAGTCGTACGCCCGCGCGGCCGAGGCCCTGGCCGCCTCGCCCGAGTGCATCGACTACGAGCTGGCGCACAACACCGAGGACACCGAGCGGTACATCCTGCGCATCCGCTGGACCTCGGTCGACGCCCACCTGAACGGCTTCCGCAAGGGCGAGCACTTCCCGGCGTTCTTCCAGGCGATCCGCCCGTACGTGACGAACATCGAGGAGATGCAGCACTACACCGTCACCGACGTGGTCGGCCCGGGAAAGGCCGCCGGACAGTCATGAGCACCACGCCCACGATCTACGAGTGGATGGGCGGGGCGGAGGCCATGCGGCGGCTCACCGACGCCTTCTACGCCCACGCGCTGCAGGACGAGGTCCTGGCCCCGGTCTTCGCGGGCATGGACGCGGAGCACCCGCAGCACGTCGCGGTCTGGCTGTCGGAGGTCTTCGGCGGCCCGGCCGACTACTCGGCGCACCACGGCGGCCACATGCACATGGCCACCAAGCACCTGGGACGCGGCATCACCGAGCAGCAGCGCCGCCGCTGGGTGGACCTGCTGCTGGACACGGCCGACGAGGTCGGCCTCCCGACGGACCCCGAGTTCCGGGCGGTGTTCGTCTACTACATCGAGTGGGGCACCCGGATGGCCCTGATCTACTCGGGCCCCAACCCGCCGCCGGTGGACGCGGCCAAGGTCCCGGTCTGGTCCTGGGGCCAGACCCCGCCGTGGATCCCGAAGGCGAAGGACGAGTGAACGAGCAGGCCCCGCGGCCCGGAAGGGCGCGGGGCCTGCTGCGCCTCCCGCGGCCCCCGCTCAGCCGGCCAGGACCACCGTGAGCGGCGGGGCCCCCTGCTGACCGCGCCAGAAGTCCACGGCCTCCTCCAGGACCTCTGCGAGCGTCTCCCAGTCCTCGGCCCGCTCGGCGGCGTACCCGCGCCAGGAGGTCACCGCCAGCAGCCGCCCCGGCGCGTCCGGCAGCCAGGACAGGTCGATCAGCGCGTCGGCCAGCGCGTCCCAGTTCGCGCCGAACCACTCCGGCACGGCCAGGGCCGCCCCGCAGCGCCGCATCAGCGCCGCCTTGCTGCGCACGCCGTCCAGGTCGAGCCGTACGGTCGTCCAGCCGGCCCCCTCGGCCGCGGCGAGGGCCGGGGCGAGGGGCTGCGGGTCGAGGGTCATCGGAGAACCGCCCTGAAGGTCTCGTAGTGGTCGTCCGTGTAGTAGAACTCGCCGCCCTCGCCCGTGACGATGCGACGGGCCCCGCGGTCGCGCTCCCCGGGGGTCCTGACCGTGTACTCGTGGTAGTAGCCGCGCTTCCTCTGCGGCAGGGCCTTCTCGAAGTTCCCGAAGACGGTCCCGTCCTGCCGGTACGCGTACGGGCCGCCCTTGTCGATCAGCGCGAGCACCTCGCGCGCCTGCGGGGGCAGCGCGTCGGCCCGTACGGTGGCCATCCCCTTCGCCCACCCGGGGGCGGTGGCACCGGCCCCGGCGGTGGCGGGCGCCGGCGCGGCCGGGGCGGAGCCGCCGCCGCAGCCCGCCGCGCCCACGAGGACGGCGCACAGGAACAGGGCCCCCAGCACGCGTGACAACGACCGGGGCACGCTCCGAAGGATCATGCGCCGATCGTGCCAAATATCCGATATTTACGCGAACTGCGGCAGTGACCTCACAGCACCGCCATCCTGGAATACGGGCTCAGGACGCGTCTGCGCGTGGCGCCGAAGTCGACGACGACGGCCACGCCCTCCTCGACGCCGACGACCCGGCCGAGACCGTACTGATCGTGGTTCACCCGGTCTCCCACGCCGAACCCCCGTACGGGCGGCTCGACGGGGGCTTTGAAGGGACTGGACGGCAAGTGGCGGCGGGACGCCGCGGGCCTGGTCATTGAAGCCAGTATGCGCGGCCGGGCGGCGTTCCGGCCCGGGGAGCGGGTCTCGATTGCGACACCCTCCGCCCGCGGCCAGGGCCCGTCAGAGCTCGTCGGGGTCTGCCCGCTCCAGCGCCGGCCGCAGCCCCGGGGCGGACTCGGTCAGCAGGTAGTCCGCCACCGCCGTGTCCGTCACCAGGCTGGTCACCAGCCCGGATCTGAGCACCGCACCGATCGCGGCGGCCTTGCGCAGCCCGCCCGCGATCGCCACGACCTCCGGGATCCGGCGCAGCCGGTCGGCCTCGACGGTGATGCACCGCTCGCCGAGGTCCCGGCCGACCCGGCGGCCCTCCGCGTCGAACAGGTGGGCCGACATCTCGGCCGCCACGCCCAGCGAGGCGTAGTGCGCCCGCTCCTCGTCCGTGAGCATGTCGTGCACGGTCGAGATGCCCGGCTCCCAGGAGCCGATGGACACGGCCGCCACGGTGACCTTGTCGAAGTACTCGAAGGCCCGCGCGATGCCCGTCTGGTTGCGCAGCGCCGCAGCCGTCGCCGGGTCCGGCAGCAGCATCGGCGCGTAGATGGGGTGCGCGTCCCCGCCGGAGACCTGCGCGGCGCGCCGCACGGCCTCCACGGACCCGCGCTCGGCCGTCCCGGCGTCGTACACGCCGGTCAGCTGGACGACGGTGCACGGCGGGAGCCGGTGCAGGGAGGCGGCCATGTGGATGGTCGACCGGCCCCACGCCAGTCCCAGGACGTCGCCCTCGTTGACGAGCTCGCCCAGCAGGTCGGCCGCGACCGCGCCGAGGTTCTCCGGATCGGGCGCGTCCTCGCTCGCGTCGGCCGGGGACTCGACCACGACGGCGTGCCGCAGCCCGTACCGGGCGCGGAGCGCGTCCGAGCGCTCCGCGTCCAGTTCCGCGGGGACCCGGATCTCGATGCGGACGAGGTCGCGTTCGAGGGCGGTCTCCAGGACCCGGGCCACCTTGAAGCGGCTCACGCCGAACTCCTCGGCGATCTGGATCTTGGACTTGCCCTCCAGGTAGAAGCGGCGCGCCATGGCCGCCGCCTGCACCAGCTCCGCGGGTCCCATCCGCAGGGCTGACCGTCCCGCCGACATTGCAGACACCGCGCTCTCCTCACTGCTGTTCACACTGTCGTGTTCACACTCTCGACTCGCCGTTCATCCTGTCAGATCCAACGGCCATTGATCAGCCTGGACGGCTTCCGTTCACCGAGCCGTTCACCAACGCTTGTCTCAGTGGTCGCAGGCCCAGGGCGCCGCCGCGATGGCCGCACCCGCCTGGTCACGCAGAGTCCGCACCGCGGCGGCCGGATCCACCGCCCCGTAGACCGCGCTCCCGGCCACGAACACGTCGGCGCCGGCCTCCGCGACCCGCTCGATCGTCGTGGCCGAGACCCCGCCGTCGACCTGGAGCCACAGGTCCAGTCCGTGCTTCGCGATCAGCTCCCGGGTCCGGCGGACCTTGGGCAGCATGATGTCGAGGAAGGACTGGCCGCCGAAGCCGGGCTCGACCGTCATGATCAGCACCATGTCGAGC
Organism: Streptomyces sp. NPDC093801; assembly: GCF_040701585.1. NCBI lineage: Bacteria > Bacillati > Actinomycetota > Actinomycetes > Kitasatosporales > Streptomycetaceae > Streptomyces > Streptomyces sp. NPDC093801. The sequence continues at coordinate 118,761 of NZ_JBFBDP010000021.1, forward strand.
TCGGGGAGGATGTCCTCGTACTGCTCGATCGGGGTGCCGGGCTTCAGCGCCATCGCCGCCCGGGCGCCCAGGGCCCGGATCTCCCGCGCGAGGCGCACCGGGGCCGCGGCGGCCTCGGCGTGGAAGGTCACCGAGCCGGCGCCGGCCTCCACGTACTGCGGCGCCCAGCGGTCGGGGTCCTCGATCATCAGGTGCAGGTCGAGCGGGGTCTCCGTGGCACGGCTCAGGGACTCCACGACCGGGACGCCGAGGGTGAGGTTCGGGACGAAGTGGTTGTCCATGACGTCGACGTGCAGCCAGTCGGCCCCCTCGACGGCCTTCGCCTCCTCGGCGAGACGGGCGAAGTCGGCGGACAGGATGCTGGGATTGATCTGAACGGCCATGCCCCAAGCCTGCCATGCCCTGGGGCACTTCCGGCCACGGCCCCGGAACTCGCGGTTTCCGTAGCACTGCTTAAGTGATCACCGCGTCGATGCACGCCCGTCCTTCCCGGTCGGGCGGGACCGCGCACACGTGTCCGCCCGGTGCCGGTGTCCCCCGTGCGCGGCGGGCGGTCCGCGGGACAATGACCGCCCACGGCCCCTGGAGGACTGCGTGAAGACGGCCCTGACCAACGCCCGGGTCTTCGACGGCCGGCGGCTCCTCGAACCCGCCACCGTCGTCGTCGACGGCGGGCTGATCGCCACCGACCCCGGCGGGGCCCGGGTGGTCGACGCCGGGGGCGCCGTGCTCCTCCCCGGGCTGATCGACTCCCACGTCCACCTGCACGGCCCCGAGAACCTGCGGCAGCTGCGCGACCACGGCGTCACCACCGCCCTCGACATGGCCACCTGGCCCCCGGCCCTGGTCGACTCCCTGCGCGCCGTCCCCGGGCTCACGGACATCCGCAGTCCCGGCGCCCTCGCCATCGCGGCGGGCGGCCTGCACTCCCGGATGCCCGGAATGCCGGCGGACAGCTTCGTCACCGGCCCCGAGGACGCGGAGCGCTTCGTGGCGGCCCGGGTGGCCGAGGGCGCGGACTACATCAAGGTCGTCGCCGAGCGGCCCGGCCCCGGGGCCCTCGACCGGCCCACGCTCGACGCCCTGGTCGCCGCCGCGCACGCGCACGGCCGGCTCGTCGTCGCCCACGCGGCGGCCGTCGAGGCGTACGCCATGGCCCAGGAGGCCGGGGCCGACGTACTCACCCACGTCCCCGGGGACCGGCCCCTCGACGCGGCCGCCGCCGCCCGGATGCGCGCCGCCGGGCGGACCGCCGTACCGACCCTGACGATGATGGAGGGCCTCGCCGCGGCCGGGCTGCCGGGCGTGGAGTACGCACCGGCCCGGGCGAGCGTCGCCGCCCTGCACGGGGCCGGGGTGCCGGTCCTCGCCGGTACGGACGCCAACGCCACCCCCGGCGTGCCCTTCACCCCGTCCCACGGCAGCAGCCTGCACCACGAGCTGGAACTGCTCGTGGACGCCGGCCTGACACCCCTGGACGCCGTGCGCGCCGCCACCGTCCTGCCCGCCCGCCGCTTCGGCCTCACCGACCGCGGCGCGATCCGACCCGGCCGCCGCGCCGACCTCGTCCTCCTCGACGGCGACCCCCTCACCGACGTCCGCGCCACCCGCCGCGTCCTGCGCGTCTGGTGCGCGGGCGTGGAGCACGCCGCCGCCGGCTGAGCGCCGCTACGCGGTGCGGCGCAGGAGGGCCAGGTACATGGCGTCCGTGCCGTGCAGGTGCGGCCACAGCTGGACGTCCGGGCCGTCGCCGAGGGCCGGGACGCCCTCCATGTACGGGCGGGCGTCGATGAGTTCGGCCGACACGGGGGCGTTGCCGGCGCCCCGGCCCTTGAGGACGTCGTCCACCACCACCCGGGTCTCCGCCAGGTGCGGGGAGCAGGTCGCGTAGCCCACGACGCCGCCGATCCGCACCGCCGACAGCGCCTCGCGCAGCAGGGCCCGCTGGAGCGGCGCGAAGCCCTCCAGGTCCTGCGGGCGGCGCCGCCAGCGGGCCTCCGGGCGGCGCCGGAGCGCGCCCAGACCGGAGCAGGGGACGTCCATCAGCACCCGGTCGAAGGAACCCGGGCGCCACGGCGGGCGGGTGCCGTCGGCGGCGATCACCTGGTACGGGCCCGGGTTGCCGGACAGCGACCGCTCCACGAGGCGGGCCCGGTGCGGCTGCTTCTCGGAGGCCAGCAGGAAGGCCCCGCGCTCCGCGGCCAGCGCGCCCAGCAGCGACGCCTTGCCGCCCGGGCCCGCGCAGCCGTCCAGCCAGCGCTCGTCGCGGCCCTCGACCGGGGCCGCCGCCAGGGCCATGGCCACCAGCTGGCTGCCCTCGTCCTGGACGCCGGCGCGCCCCTCCCGGACCGCCTCCAGCGCGCCCGGCTCGCCGCCCTCGGCCATCCGGACGGCGTACGGCGACCAGCGGCCGGGCAGCGCCGACTCCTCGCCGAGCGCCTCCACCAGCTCCTCGGGCGTGGACCGGCCCGGCCGCGCCACGAGGGTGACCTCGGGCCGCTCGTTGTCGGCCTCCAGCAGGTCCTCGATCCCGGCGCGCCCGCCGCCCAGGGCGTCCCACAGGGCGCTGACCACCCAGCGGGGGTGGGAGTGGTAGACCGCGAGGTGCTCCTCGGCGTCGTCCTCGTACGGCGGCGCCACCCGCTCCAGCCAGGCGTCGAGGTCATGGGCCGCGATCTTGCGCAGGACGGCGTTCACGAACTTCGCCCGCCCGTCGCCGAGCACCACCCGGGCCAGCTCCACGCTGGCCGAGACCGCGGCGTGCGTGGGGATGCGGGTGCCCAGGAGCTGGTGCGCGCCGAGCGACAGCACGTCCAGGACCGGCGGGTCCACCTCGCGCAGCGGCCGGTCGACGCAGGCGGAGATGATCGCGTCGTAGGTGCCCTGGCGGCGCAGGGTCCCGTAGACCAGCTCGGTGGCGAGGGCGGCGTCGCGCGCCTGGAACCGCTCGTCCTGGCGGGCCTTCTTCAGCAGCGGGGGCAGGACGAGGTTCGCGTACGCGTCGCGCTCGTCCACCGCCCGCAGCACCTCGAAGGCCAGCATCCGGACGGGGTCCTTCTGGGGCCGGCGGTAGGGCTTGGCCGGCCGGCCGCCCGGGGCGGGGCTGCGACGGGGCTGGGGGGACTTTTCGCTCACGTGAAAGGTGCTCCGGAGGTACGAGGTGCTTCGGGGTACTGCGGTGGTGCGGATGCCGCGGTGGTGCGGGTGCGGCGGTGCCGCGGTGGCGCGGGTGCGGCGGGCGCCCCCGGCCGGGCGGGGGCTGCCGATGGAATCAGCCTACGTCGGCCCCGCCCAGGCGCTCGCCGGGCGCGATGCGCACCCCGCGGGCCCAGTCGGCGCCCTTCATCGGCTTCTTGCCCTGCGGCTGCACCCAGAGCAGCTCGACGGCGTGCGAGCCGGTGCCGACGTACACGTTGTTCTTGGCCGGGGCCAGGACGCCGGGCGCGAGGTCGGTGCGGTCGGGGACGAGCCCGACGGAGACCAGCTTCAGGCGCTCGCCGCGGAAGACGGTCCACGCGCCCGGCGCCGGGGTGCAGCCGCGCACGACGCGGTCGGCGCGCAGCGCGGGGGCGTTCCAGTCGACGCGGGCGTCCTCGACGGTGATCTTCGGCGCGAGGGACACCCCCTCGGCGGGCTGCTCGACGGCGCGCAGGGTGCCGTCCTCGATGCCGTCCATGGTCGCGGTCAGCAGCCCGGCACCGGCGAAGGCGAGGCGGGTCAGCAGGTCGCCGCTGGTGTCGGTCGGGCGGATCTCCTCGGTGAGGACCCCGAAGACCGGGCCGGTGTCGAGCCCCTCCTCGATGCGGAAGGTGGAGGCCCCGGTCACCTGGTCGCCGGCCATGATGGACTGCTGGACGGGCGCGGCGCCGCGCCAGGCGGGCAGCAGCGAGAAGTGCAGGTTGACCCATCCGTGGGCGGGGATGTCCAGCGCGCTCTTGGGGAGCAGGGCTCCGTACGCGACGACCGGGCAGCAGTCCGGGGCGATCTCGCGCAGCCGCTCCTGGAACTCCGGGTCGCGCGGGCGGACCGGCTTCAGGACCTCGATGCCGGCCTCCTCGGCGCGCTCGGCGACCGGGCTGGCGACCAGCCGGCGGCCGCGGCCGGCCGGTGCGTCGGGCCGGGTGACGACGGCCGCGACCTCGTGCCGCCCGGAGGCGATCAGGGCGTCCAGGGCGGGCACGGCGACCTCGGGGGTGCCTGCGAAGACGAGCTTCACTGGGGTCCTACCTCGCTATCTCGGCGTCAGCAGCGGTCCAGTCTAGGGGGCGTGACCCCCCGCACCCACCGCTGGGACCGGGGGCGTACGCACACACGCGCGCCTCTCGCATATGCCGACACGCCCCCTGGGCGTGACCTGGTCGCCCGTTGGCGCGTTGGTCAAGAGAGATTGACCGAAACGGGCCGCGATCAAGAACGGTGTCTGCGGCCCGATCCGCTCTTCAGCACCGGTTCGAGAGGCTTCTCCATGGCCGACCACGCCACCCATGACGCCCAAGCACGGGCCAGTCTGCACCTCCTGGTGCGGGACATCGAGCGGGTTCGCCGGCAGGTGGACGCACTCCGCACGCTCACCGCCCAGCTCGGCAACGTGTACCGCCCGCGCCGCTCCGGGCCCTCCACGGGCTTCGTCGTCTACGGCAGGGCGCCCGCGCCCACCGTCCGCCTCGCCCAGGAACTGCGGGACAGCGTCGAGACGCTCGTCACCGCGGCCGTGGACTTCGACCGTTCCCTCGGCTTCTCCTGGGACGCGGTCGGCTCGGCGCTCGGCGTCACCAAGCAGGCCGTTCACCGCCGCTACGGCGCCCGGCGCGCGCAGGCCGCCGAGGCCGCGGAGCCGCCGGCCGAGGGCACCGCGACCCGGACGCTGGGCCCGCTGCCCACCATCCCCGCGGCGCGCTCGGTGCCGCCGCAGCCCGTCCGCGAGGACACCCAGGCCGCGGCCGCTCCGGCCGTCCGCCAGTCGGCCTTCCCCGGCCCCCGCAACGGCTGACGCCGCCCCGCCGCCGGGACGCCGACCCCCGACGGCACCGGCCCCGCCGCCTCCGGACGGCGGGGCCCTGCGGGTCCGTCCCCACCCGCCCGAAACGCCCGCGGTGCTGGAATCCCGCTGCGCGAGACCCAGCCCGCGCGGCGTTTGAGCGCAACGGGTCCGGGCGGAGCCCGGGGAACGGTGGAAGGGCGGGTGGGGGACCCCGCTCCGCGCAGCGGCACCCGCACCCGCGCCCCACGGCCCCGACCCGGAACTCAGCCGATGTCCGGCGGATCGATCCGGATCCGGACCGCGTCGGCGACCGCCACCCCCCGGGCCGTACGGGCCGCCTGCGCCGACTTCAGCGCGGCGGCCAGCGCGGCCCCGCTCCCCGGAGGAACCCGGATCAGGGCCCGCTCCCCCGGCGAGGCCTCCCCCTGCCGGCCGGGCAGCGGCACGGGACCCAGCACCTCCGCGTCGGCCGGCAGGGCGGCGGCCCCCAGGAAGTCCTCCAGGGCCTCGGGGCGCCCTGCCACCGCCGCCATCCGCGACACGGGCGGGAACCCCAGCTGGGCCCGCTCCGCGAGCTCCCGCACCGCGTGCCCCACGGGGTCCCAGCGGACCAGGGCCTGGACGGGCCGCAGCGTCGGCTCGGCGACGACCACGACCTGCCCGCCCCCGCGGACCAGCGAGGCGGCGGCGATCCAGCGGCGCAGCGCGTCCTCCCCGGCCCGCAGGTCGGGGCGGGTCAGCATCGCCCAGCCGTCCAGCAGCAGCGCCGCCGCGTACCCGGCGCCCGCCGCGACCGGCTCGGCCCCGGGGGTGGAGACCACCAGCGCCGGGCGGTCCGGCACCTCGTCCAGGACGTGGTCGCGCCCCGACGTCCGCACGGGCACGGCCGGGAAGGCCCGGCCCAGCTCCTCGGCGGTCCGCCGCGCGCCCACCACCTGGGCCCGCAGCCGGAAGGAGCCGCACTCCTCGCAGTGCCAGGACGGCTCGCCCCGCCCGCACCAGCCGCAGTGCAGGTCCCGTTCGTCGGGTGCCTCCAGCGGGCCGGCGCACACCGTGCAGCGGGCGGGGGTCCGGCAGCGCTCGCACGCCAGCCGGGGCACGTACCCGCGCCGGGGCACCTGGACCAGCACGGGCCCGCTCTTGAGGCCCTCCCGGACGGTCTCCCAGGCCAGGCTCGGCAGCCGCGCCGCGCGGGCGGCCCCGTCCCGGGCGAGCAGCTCGTCGCCGACGGTCCGGACGCGCGGGGCGGCGGCGCGCACCGTCTCCCGGTCGGCGACCAGCGGGCGGGCCCAGCCGGACTCGACCAGCTGGGCGGCCTCGACGGTGCAGCTGGTGCCGCCGACGAGGAAGCCGCAGCCGTCGGTCACCGCGCGCAGCTCCAGCACCTCGCGGACGTGCGGGAAAGGGGCGTGGTCGTCGCCGTGGCTGGAGTCGCCGTCGTCCCAGACCGCGACCAGCCCGAGGTCCCGTACGGGCGCGAACATGGCGGCCCGCGTGCCGACCACGGCCCGTACCGAGCCCCGGTTGACCGCGAGCCACTCCCGGTAGCGCTTCTCGGGCCCGGAGTCGGCGGTCAGCAGGGCGTGCCGGCCCTCGCCCAGCAGGGCGGTGAGGGCGGCGTCGACCCGGGCCGCGGTGCGCCCGTCGGGTACGACGGCGAGGGCGCCGCGGCCGGAGGCGAGGGTGGCCGCCATGGCCCGGGCCAGCTCGTCGGCCCAGCCGGGGCCGGGCAGGGCCGTCCACACCGCGCGCGGGGTGCCGCCGCCGGCCAGGGCCCGCAGGAAGGCGCTCCCGGCGCCGTACCGCGTCCAGCCGCCCGGCTCGGGCACGGGGGGCGGGGGCAGCGGCTCCGGGGAGGGCTTCGCCTCGGCACGGGCGTTGCGCGGGGGCAGCGCCAGCTGGAGGACGTCGGCCAGGCTGCCCGCGTACCGGTCGGCCACGGCCCGGGCGAGGGCCAGCATGCGGGGGCCGAGCACCACCTCGGGCGAGACGACCTGGGCGAGGGCGGCGAGCGCCCCCTCGTAGTCGGACTCGGCACACCGCTCGACGATGAACCCGTCGATGAGCCCGCCGCCCTCACGGCGGCCGCCGTGCACCCGGTGGGCACCCGCCCCGAAGCGGACCCGGACCCGGACCCCGGGCCGGGCGGCCTCGGAGAGCTCGGCGGGGACGGCGTAGTCGAAGAGCCGGTCGAGGTGGAGGACGCCCTTGTTCACGAGGACCCGGGCCACCGGCAGCTCCTCGGCGAGAGCGGCCCCGCGCCAGGTCCGCGGCTTGGCCTTGGGCGCCTTGGCCTTCGCCTCGGCGACCAGGTCCCGGAGCAGTGCGAGCTGTTCCGGCGGGCCGCCGGGGCCGTCTGCGTCGGGTGCGTTCTCGCTGCTCACAGCAGCATTCTTACCAAAGGGCACCGACAGTCGGAGCCCTCCCGGGGTTTCGGCGGGCGGCGGCGCCACCGCGGTCCTTCGACACCGGGCCCACGCCGGCTCCGGACGGAGCCGTCACCCTCGCACCGGGAGGGCCCGGGCAGCCCGTGCGGGGCGGACGCCACAGCCGCCTGGACGCCGTACGGCCCCGGACCTCAAGGGTCCGGGGCCGCACGGCGTTGCGGCTCTTACAGGCCGGCGGCGGCGCGCAGGGCGTCGACGCGGTCGGTGCGCTCCCAGGTGAAGTCGGGGAGCTCGCGGCCGAAGTGGCCGTAGGCGGCGGTCTGGGCGTAGATCGGGCGCAGGAGGTCGAGGTCGCGGATGATGGCGGCCGGGCGGAGGTCGAAGACCTCGCCGATGGCGTCCTCGATCTTCTGGACGTCGACCTTGGCGGTGCCGAAGGTCTCGACGAAGAGGCCGACGGGCTCGGCCTTGCCGATCGCGTAGGCGACCTGGACCTCGCAGCGGGCCGCGAGGCCGGCGGCGACGACGTTCTTGGCGACCCAGCGCATCGCGTACGCGGCGGAGCGGTCGACCTTCGACGGGTCCTTGCCGGAGAAGGCGCCGCCGCCGTGGCGGGCCATGCCGCCGTACGTGTCGATGATGATCTTGCGGCCGGTCAGGCCGGCGTCGCCCATCGGACCGCCGATCTCGAAGCGGCCCGTCGGATTGACCAGCAGCCGGTAGCCCTCGGTGTCCAGCTTGATGCCGTCCTCCACGAGCTGCGCGAGCACGTGCTCGACGACGAACTCGCGGATGTCGGGGGCGAGCAGCGAGTCCAGGTCGATGTCCGCGGCGTGCTGCGTGGAGACGACCACCGTGTCCAGGCGGACCGCCTTGTCGCCGTCGTACTCGATGGTGACCTGGGTCTTGCCGTCGGGGCGCAGGTACGGGATGGTGCCGTTCTTGCGGACCTCGGACAGGCGGCGCGAGAGCCGGTGCGCGATGTGGATCGGCAGCGGCATCAGCTCGGGGGTCTCGTCGCAGGCGTAGCCGAACATCAGGCCCTGGTCGCCCGCGCCCTGCTTGTCGAGCTCGTCCTCGTCGCCCTCGACCCGGGACTCGTAGGCCGTGTCGACACCCTGGGCGATGTCCGGGGACTGGGCGCCGATGGACACCGACACGCCGCAGGAGGCGCCGTCGAAGCCCTTCTTCGAGGAGTCGTAGCCGATCTCGAGGATCTTGTCGCGGACGAGCTGGGCGATCGGGGCGTACGCCTTCGTCGTCACCTCGCCCGCGATGTGCACCAGGCCGGTGGTGATGAGGGTCTCCACGGCCACGCGCGAGGTCGGGTCCTCGGCGAGGAGGGCGTCGAGGATCGTGTCGCTGATCTGGTCAGCGATCTTGTCGGGGTGACCCTCGGTCACGGACTCCGAGGTGAACAGACGACGGGACACAATGCTCCCTGGGGTTGCAGCGGCTGCTGGCTGATCATTTGGCGGAACGATACCGGGGGCTGCGCCCGATCACGTTCCAGATGCAGTTTATCGGTCGCCACCGTTTGCCGGACCACCCGTCTCGCCCTATGGGAGCCGTGTGACCTGCGGCACTCCATTCTGGCGTACGGATTTCCGATCGAGAAGGGCGACGCTCAGGCGGGTCGCGGCCCGCTCGCGGGCGCGAGGCGGCCCGCGACCTGGTCCCAGATCACATCCGCCAAAGCTTCCTTCGGACCATAGGGGACCTGCACCTCACCGCCGTCGGACGACAGGATCACAGCTTCGTTCTCCTCGGATCCGAAGGTCTTGGTTTCACCGACCTCGTTGACGACGAGCAGGTCGCACCCCTTGCGGCGGAGCTTGGCCCGGCCGTTGTCGAGCACGTGATCGGTCTCGGCGGCGAATCCGACGACGATCTGGCCCGGCCGGGCCCGCTCGGCGGAGATCTCCGCGAGGACGTCGGGGTTGCGCACGAGGGCCACCGGGTCGGGCTCGCGCCCCTCCTGCTTCTTGATCTTGCCGTCGGCGTAGGCGGCGGGCCGGAAGTCCGCCACGGCGGCGGCCATCACCACGGCGTCGGCGCCGGCGGCCGCCTTGAGCACCGCCTCGCGCAGCTGGAGGGCCGTGCCGACCCGTACGACGTCCACCCCGGCCGGGTCGGCCAGCGCGGTGTTCGCGGACACCAGGGTGACCCGGGCCCCGCGCGCCACTGCGGTGCGGGCCAGCGCGTAGCCCTGCTTGCCGGAGGAGCGGTTGCCGAGGAAGCGGACCGGGTCCAGGGGCTCGCGGGTGCCTCCGGCGCTGACGACCACGTGCCGTCCGGCCAGGTCGGGGGCGGTCGCGCCGCGGGCGAGGACGGAGCGGCAGACCTCGAAGATCTCCTCCGGGTCGGGCAGCCGGCCCTTGCCGGTGTCCTTGCCGGTCAGCCGCCCGACGGCGGGCTCGATCACCACGGCCCCGCGGCGGCGCAGGGTGGCGACGTTCTCCTGCGTGGCGGGGTGCTCCCACATCTCGGTGTGCATCGCGGGGGCGAAGACCACCGGGCAGCGGGCGGTGAGCAGCGTGTTCGTGAGGAGGTCGTCGGCCAGGCCGTGGGCGGCCTTGGCCAGCATGTCGGCGGTGGCGGGGGCGACGACGACGAGGTCGGCGCCCTGGCCGATGCGCACGTGGGGCACCTCGTCGACGCTCTCCCAGACCTCGGTGGAGGCCGGGTTGCCGGAGAGCGCGGCCCAGGTGGCCTCACCGACGAAGTTCAGGGACGCCGCCGTGGGCACCACCCGCACCTCGTGCCCGGACTCGGTCAGCCGGCGCAGCAGCTCGCACGCCTTGTACGCGGCGATCCCGCCGCTGACCCCCAGCACGACCTTCGGCTTGTCCACTGCTTCTCCCGTGATCGGTTGCGTCCGTACCTATGACACACCACAGGCCCGGCAGCCGTGCTGCCGGGCCTGTGGTGACGATGTCGTGCCTTACTGGGCCGGGGCCTCGATGGCCTCGGAGGTCAGCAGACCCGCGTTGATCTCGCGCAGGGCGATCGAGAGCGGCTTCTCGTGGACGTGGGTGTCCACCAGCGGGCCGACGTACTCCAGCAGGCCCTCACCGAGCTGCGAGTAGTACGCGTTGATCTGACGCGCACGCTTGGCCGCGTAGATCACGAGGCTGTACTTCGAGTCCGTGGCCTCGAGCAGCTCGTCGATCGGCGGGTTGATGATGCCCTCGGGCGCGGTGATGGAAGAGGACACGCTCTACCTTCCGAAGATGGATAAAAGATCAGACAACTGCCATCAAGGCTAGCAGCTCACGCGCCACGTCCTCGACGGAGGTGTTGACCAGGGTGGTGTCGAACTCGGACTCGGAAGCGAGCTCGACCTTGGCGGTGTCGAGCCGCCGCTCGATGACCTCGGGCGACTCGGTGCCCCGGCCGGTGAGCCGGCGGACCAGCTCGTCCCAGCTCGGCGGGGCGAGGAAGACCAGCTGGGCGTCGGGCATCGACTCGCGGACGAGCCGGGCGCCCTGGAGGTCGATCTCCAGCAGCACCGGTTCGCCGTTGTCGAGGCGTTCCAGTACCGCGCCGCGCGGTGTGCCGTAGCGGTTGCCCGCGAACTCGGCCCACTCCAGCAGCTCGCCGTTGGCGATCAGCTTGTCGAACTCGTCGTCGTTGACGAAGAAGTACTGGACTCCGTGTCGCTCACCGGGCCGCGGCTTGCGGGTGGTGGCCGACACCGAGAGCCAGACCTCGGGGTGGACCTTGCGCATATGCGCGACGACCGTGCTCTTGCCGACCCCCGAGGGGCCGGAGAGCACGGTCAGCCGCGGACGAACCTCTGCTGCCATGGAGCAATTATCCAGGTTCTCGGGACTGCCTGAGAACGCCGGGAGAACTTCGGGCGACGCCTCAGGCGCCGCTACCGCCGAACTCACGCTCCAGGGAGGCGATCTGGTTGGAACCGAGACCTCGGACACGCCGGGACTCGGAGATGCCGAGGCGCTCCATGATCTGCTTGGCGCGGACCTTGCCGACGCCGGGCAGCGACTCGAGAAGGGCGGAGACCTTCATCTTGCCGATGACGTCGTTCTCCTGGCCCGTCTTGATGACGTCGTGGAGGGAGGCGCCGGAGTGCTTGAGTCGATTCTTCACCTCGGCCCGCTCCCGGCGAGCCGCGGCGGCCTTTTCGAGCGCTGCTGCGCGCTGTTCAGGGGTAAGGGGCGGAAGAGCCACGCCTACGTCACCTCGGATGTCGAACTGTCGGATACGGACCGGCGGGGAGCCCTCGGGCACCACGCCGGGCGAGCTCCCGAACAGCGGTGGAACTGGTTCGCTGCGCGTTCACTCTGGTCGGAGACTAGCGGCCAAGGCCGCTCCAGTCAGCGAGAACGGACGAAAAGTCCTGGTCAGCCTCCACTGAACCGTACATCACGGACAAACTACCCCGGTTTTGTCCGGCGAAAGACGTTCGATTCTCGACAGCCCGTGCTCCGCGCCGGTCCGCGACCCGTCCGATCAGGCCGCGACGGCCTCGCGGATCTCGTCCGCGAACCGCTTCGCGGAGGCCCGCAGGGCATCGGTGTCCGGTCCGTGCTTGAGGACGCCCCGGGAGACGTTCGGGACCACGTTGCCCACGGCCGCGCCGAAGACCGCCGGGAGGTCGGCCGCGGTCGCGCCCTGGGCGCCGATGCCGGGGGCCAGCAGCGGACCGTTGATGTCCAGGTCGAAGGAGGACAGGTCGCCCAGGGTCGCCCCGACCACCGCGCCGAAGGAGCCCATCGGCTCCGCCCCGGCGTTCTCGGCCGCCAGGTGCGCCAGCATGGTCGCCCCGATCGAGCGGCCGTCCGCGCGCACCGCCCGCTGGACCTCGGCGCCCTCCGGGTTGGAGGTGAGGGCCAGGACGAACAGGCCGGCGCCGGACTCGCGCGCCAGGTCCACGGCCGGCTTCAGCGAGCCGTAGCCCAGGTACGGGGAGACCGTCAGGGCGTCCGAGAACAGCGGGGACGAGGGGTCCAGGAAGGCGGAGGCGTACGCGGCCATCGTGGAGCCGATGTCGCCCCGCTTGGCGTCCATGACGACCAGGGTCCCGGCGGCCCGCGCGTCGGCCACGGTCCGCTCCAGCACCGCCACGCCCCGCGAGCCGAAGCGCTCGAAGAAGGCGGCCTGCGGCTTGAAGACCGCCACCGAGTCGGCCAGCGCCTCGACGACGGTGCGGGAGAACCGCTCCAGCCCGGCGATGTCGTCGGCCAGGCCCCAGGAGTCCAGCAGGGCGGCGTGCGGGTCGATGCCGACGCACAGGGGGCCGCGTGCGTCCATGGCGGCGCGCAGACGGGCCCCGAAGGGGGTCACAGGGGTCTGGGAGGTCACTGGGCGGCCTTTCGGGTCTCGGCGCCCACGGCCTCGGCCAGGGTCGCGTACGGGCTGGCGGCCAGGCGCGCGGCCAGGCCCTTGTGGATGGCGCGGGCGTAGAACGGGCCCTCGTAGATGAAGGCGCTGTAGCCCTGGATCAGGGTGGCGCCCGCCAGGATGCGCTGCCAGGCGTCCTCGGCGTTCTCGATGCCGCCGACGCCGACCAGGGTGATCCGGTCGCCCACGCGGGCGTACAGGCGCCGCAGGACCTCCAGCGAGCGCTCCTTGACCGGGGCGCCGGACAGTCCGCCGGTCTCCTTGACCAGGGCGGGGTCCGACTTCAGGCCCAGGCCCTCGCGGGCGATGGTGGTGTTGGTGGCGATGATGCCGTCCAGGCCCAGCTCCAGGGCGAGGTCGGCGACGGCGTCCACGTCCTCGTCGGCGAGGTCCGGGGCGATCTTGACCAGCAGCGGGACGCGGCGGCCGGTGACCGAGCGGTCGGCGGCCTCCCGCACGGCGGTCAGCAGCGGCCGCAGGGACTCGGTGGCCTGGAGGTTGCGCAGGCCCGGGGTGTTCGGCGAGGAGACGTTCACGACCAGGTAGTCGGCGTGGCGGGCGAGGCGCTCGGTGGAGACCACGTAGTCGGCGGCGGCCTCGGCCTCCGGGACCGCCTTGGTCTTGCCGATGTTGACGCCGACCACGGTCCTGAAGACCGGGTTGCGGGCCGCCAGGCGGGCCGCGACGGCCTCGGAGCCCTCGTTGTTGAAGCTCATGCGGTTGATCAGCGCGCGGTCGGGGACCAGGCGGAAGAGCCGCTTCTTGGGGTTGCCGGGCTGGGCCCGGCCGGTGACGGTGCCGATCTCGACGTGGTCGAAGCCGAGCATCGCCATGCCGTCGATGGCCACGGCGTTCTTGTCGAAGCCGGCCGCGAGCCCGAAGGGGCCGTGCATGCGCAGGCCCAGGGCCTCCGTGCGCAGTCCCTCGTGGCGCGGGGCCAGGGCCGCGGCGACGAAGGTGCGCAGCACCGGGGTGCGGGCGGCCAGGCGGATCCAGCGGAAGGCCAGGTAGTGGGCCTGCTCGGGGTCCATCCGCTTGAAGACGAGGTTGAAGAACAGTTTGTACATCGTCCGATTAATCCCTTGAATCCCTATGTGCGCTCGGAAGGACCTCATGAAAGGGGGGACACCGGTCGCTGTCGCCGGTGTCCCCCTTTCGTACGGGCTGCTAGTCGCGGGAGGCGTTCAGGTGCTCCGCGTGCTCCTGGAGGGAGCGCACGCCGACCTCGCCGCGGCCGAGCGCGTCGATGCCCTGGACGGCGGCGGCGAGCGCCTGGACCGTCGTCAGGCACGGGACGCCGCGCGCCACGGCCGCCGTGCGGATCTCGTAGCCGTCGAGGCGGCCGCCGGTGCCGTACGGGGTGTTGACGATCAGGTCGACCTGGCCGTCGTGGATGAGCTGGACGACGGTCTTCTCGCCGTTCGGGCCCTCGCCCTCGCTGAGCTTGCGCACGACGGTGGCGTTGATGCCGTTGCGCTTGAGGACCTCGGCCGTGCCGGAGGTGGCCAGCAGCTCGAAGCCGTGCGCGACCAGCTCGCGGGCCGGGAAGACCATCGAGCGCTTGTCGCGGTTGGCGACCGAGATGAAGGCGCGGCCCTTGGTCGGCAGCGGGCCGTAGGCGCCGGCCTGCGACTTGGCGTACGCCGTGCCGAAGACCGAGTCGATGCCCATGACCTCGCCGGTGGAGCGCATCTCCGGGCCGAGGACGGTGTCGACGCCGCGGCCGTGGATGTCGCGGAAGCGCGACCACGGCATGACGGCCTCCTTGACGGAGATCGGCGCGTCCAGCGGCAGGGTGCCGCCGTCGCCCTCCTTGGGGAGCATGCCCTCGGCGCGCAGCTCGGCGATGGTGGCGCCGAGCCCGATGCGCGCGGCGGCCTTCGCGAGCGGGACGGCCGTGGCCTTCGAGGTGAAGGGCACGGTCCGGGAGGCGCGCGGGTTGGCCTCCAGGACGTAGAGGATGTCGCCCGCCATCGCGAACTGGATGTTGATCAGGCCGCGGACGCCGACGCCCTTGGCGATGGCCTCGGTGGAGGCGCGCAGGCGCTTGATGTCGTAGCCGCCGAGGGTGATCGGGGGCAGGGCGCAGGCCGAGTCGCCGGAGTGGATGCCGGCTTCCTCGATGTGCTCCATGACGCCGCCGAGGTAGAGCTCCTCGCCGTCGTAGAGGGCGTCCACGTCGATCTCGATGGCGTCGTCGAGGAACCGGTCGACCAGCACGGGGCGGGTCGGGGAGATCTCGGTCGACTCCGCGATGTACGACTCCAGGCGGGTCTCGTCGTAGACGATCTCCATGCCGCGGCCGCCGAGCACGTAGGACGGGCGGACGAGGACCGGGTAGCCGATCTCGTCGGCGATCGCCTTCGCGCCCGCGAAGGTGGTGGCGGTGCCGTGCTTGGGGGCGGGCAGACCGGCCTCGGCCAGGACCCGGCCGAAGGCACCGCGGTCCTCGGCGGCGTGGATGGCCTCGGGCGAGGTGCCGACGACCGGGACGCCGTTGTCCTTGAGCGCCTGGGCGAGACCCAGCGGGGTCTGGCCGCCGAGCTGGACGACGACGCCGGCGATGGGGCCGGCCAGCGACTCGGCGTGGACGATCTCCAGCACGTCCTCGAGCGTCAGCGGCTCGAAGTACAGGCGGTCGGAGGTGTCGTAGTCCGTCGAGACGGTCTCGGGGTTGCAGTTGACCATCACGGTCTCGTAGCCGGCCTCGCTGAGCGCGAAGGAGGCGTGGACGCAGGAGTAGTCGAACTCGATGCCCTGGCCGATGCGGTTCGGGCCGGAGCCCAGGATGATCACCGCGGGCTTGGTGCGCGGGGCGACCTCGGACTCCTCGTCGTAGGACGAGTAGAAGTACGGGGTCTTCGCGGCGAACTCGGCGGCGCAGGTGTCGACCGTCTTGTACACCGGGCGGACGCCGAGGGCGTGGCGGACCTCGCGGACGACGTCCTCGCGCAGACCGCGGATCTCGGCGATCTGGGCGTCGGAGAAGCCGTGGCGCTTGGCCTCGGCGAGGATCTCGGGCTCCAGCTTCTCGACGGAGCCGAGCTCGTCCGCGATCTCCTTGATCAGGAAGAGCTGGTCGACGAACCACGGGTCGATCTTCGTGGCCTCGAACACCTCCGCCTGGGTGGCGCCGGCGCGGATGGCCTGCATGACGGTGTTGATGCGGCCGTCGGTCGGGCGGACCGCGACGCGCAGCAGCTCCTCCTTGTCGCCGGGCTCGCCGACGAAGGTGAACTGCGAGCCCTTCTTCTCCAGGGAGCGCAGGGCCTTCTGGAGGGCCTCGGTGAAGTTGCGGCCGATGGCCATGGCCTCGCCCACCGACTTCATGGTGGTGGTGAGGGTGGCGTCGGCGGCGGGGAACTTCTCGAAGGCGAAGCGCGGGGCCTTGACGACGACGTAGTCGAGGGTCGGCTCGAAGGAGGCCGGCGTCTTCTCGGTGATGTCGTTGGGGACCTCGTCCAGCGTGTAGCCGATGGCCAGCTTGGCGGCGATCTTGGCGATCGGGAAGCCGGTGGCCTTCGACGCGAGCGCCGACGAACGGGACACGCGCGGGTTCATCTCGATGACGATGACGCGGCCGTCGTCCGGGTTGATCGCGAACTGGATGTTGCAGCCGCCGGTGTCGACGCCGACCTCGCGGATGATCGCGATGCCGATGTCGCGCAGCCGCTGGTACTCGCGGTCGGTGAGCGTCATCGCCGGGGCGACGGTGATGGAGTCGCCGGTGTGGACGCCCATCGGGTCGAAGTTCTCGATGGAGCAGACGACGACCACGTTGTCCTTGGTGTCGCGCATCAGCTCCAGCTCGTACTCCTTCCAGCCGAGGATGGACTCCTCCAGGAGCACCTCGGTGGTCGGGGAGAGCGTGAGGCCCTGGCCGGCGATGCGGCGCAGCTCGTCCTCGTCGTGGGCGAAGCCGGAGCCGGCGCCGCCCATGGTGAAGGAGGGGCGCACGACGACGGGGTAGCCGCCGAGGGTCTCCACGCCCGCCAGGACGTCGTCCATGGAGTGGCAGATGACCGAGCGGGCGGACTCGCCGTGGCCGATCTTGGCCTTGACGGCCTCGACGACGCCCTTGAAGAGGTCGCGGTCCTCGCCCTTGTTGATGGCCTCGACGTTGGCGCCGATGAGCTCGACGCCGTACTTCTCCAGCACGCCCTGCTCGTGCATGGAGATGGCGGTGTTCAGGGCCGTCTGGCCACCGAGGGTGGGCAGGAGCGCGTCGGGGCGCTCCTTGGCGATGATCTTCTCGACGAACTCGGGGGTGATCGGCTCGACGTACGTGGCGTCGGCGATCTCCGGGTCGGTCATGATCGTCGCGGGGTTGGAGTTCACCAGGATGACCCGCAGGCCCTCGGCCTTGAGGATGCGGCAGGCCTGGGTGCCGGAGTAGTCGAACTCGGCGGCCTGGCCGATGACGATCGGGCCGGAGCCGATGACCAGGACGGACTGGATATCGGTGCGCTTAGGCACGCTCGGCCTCCATCAGGCTAACGAAGCGGTCGAAGAGGTACGCGGCGTCGTGCGGGCCGGCGGCCGCTTCGGGGTGGTACTGGACGCTGAAGGCCGGCTGGTCGAGCAGCTGGAGGCCTTCGACGACGTTGTCGTTCAGGCAGACGTGGGAGACCTCGGCGCGGCCGAAGGGGGTCTCGGACACCTTGTCGAGGGGCGCGTCGACGGCGAAGCCGTGGTTGTGCGCGGTGACCTCGACCTTGCCGGTGGTGCGGTCCTGGACCGGCTGGTTGATGCCGCGGTGGCCGTACTTCAGCTTGTAGGTGCCGAAGCCGAGCGCGCGGCCCAGGATCTGGTTGCCGAAGCAGATGCCGAAGAGCGGGGTCTTGCGCTCCAGGACGCCCTGCATGACGGCGACGGGGCCGTCGGCGGTGGCCGGGTCGCCCGGGCCGTTGGAGAAGAAGACGCCGTCCGGGTCGACCGCGTACACGTCCTCGACGGTGGCGGTGGCGGGCAGCACGTGGACCTCGATGCCGCGCTCGGCCATCCGGTGCGGGGTCATGCCCTTGATGCCGAGGTCGACGGCGGCGACGGTGAAGCGCTTCTCGCCGATCGCGGGGACGACGTACGCCTCCTTGGTGGCGACCTCGGCGGAGAGGTTGGCGCCCTTCATCTGCGGCTGTGCCTGGACCTTCGCCAGCAGGGCCGCGTCGTCGGCGATCGCCCCACCGGAGAAGATGCCGACGCGCATGGCGCCGCGCTCGCGCAGGTGGCGGGTCAGGGCGCGGGTGTCGACGCCGCTGATGCCCACGACGCCCTGCTTGACGAGCTCCTCGTCCAGCGAGCGCTGCGAGCGCCAGTTGGACGGGATGCGCGCGGGGTCGCGCACGACGTAGCCGGAGACCCAGATGCGGGAGGACTCGGGGTCCTCGTCGTTGACGCCGGTGTTGCCCACGTGGGGGGCGGTCATCACGACGACCTGCCGGTGGTACGACGGGTCGGTGAGGGTCTCCTGGTAGCCGGTCATGCCGGTGGAGAACACGGCCTCGCCGAAGGTCTCCCCCACTGCGCCGTAGGCGCGGCCGCGGAAGATCCGGCCGTCCTCCAGGACGAGTACGGCGGGAGCTTTGGCTGCTCCCCTGGTGGAGGTCGTCATCGTTCGGCGCCTTCCGTCGTGATGGATGTGTTCATGGAGTTGATGGCCTCGACCCAGGCGGCGTGCTCGGCCGCACGGTCGGAGCGGAATCCGGAGTCGATCAGCTTGTCGCCGTGCGCCCAGGTGACGACGAGCAGACCGCCCTCGGTGAGTACCTTGCCCGCGATTCCCTTGTCGAGGCGGGCGCCGCGCAGCTGCGAGGCCGGTACGAAGAAGTCGGTGGCACCCGGACGGACCACGTCGAGGCCCGCGTCGGTGAGGGTGAGCTCCACGCGGCTGCGCACCCCCAGACCGTGGGCGACGATCCGGTCGAGCCACTGCCCGGCGGTGGTGGACCCGTGGTACCGGCCGGTCAGGGCCAGCCGGTGCTCGGGGAGACCGCCGGGGGCGGCGGGCAGTTCCGGCAGATCGCTCTGCAGGGTGCCGCGCCATTTCCAGCCCTGCCGCATCAGCCAGTACACGAACGCGACGAAGACGAGCAGACCGGCCACCCACGCGATGCGGGCGCCCCAGTCGGTCACCTCCGCCGAGTGTCGCTCGGCGGCCTCGGCGGCCAGTTGGATTACTGCAGGTGTCACGCGAGTTTCCCGTCCACGACCGTTGCCCGGCCCCGCAGGAAGGTGTGAGTGACGCGCCCCGGCAGCTCACGGCCCTCGTAGGGCGTGTTGCGGCTGCGGGAGGCGAAGTGTGCGGGGTCCACGACACCACGGTACGAGGTATCGACCAAGGTCAGGTTCGCGGGTTCACCTGCCGAGACGGGCCGGCCGTGCTGGTGGGACAGGCCGCCGATGCGGGCCGGGGCGACGGACATGCGCTCGGCGACGCCCGCCCAGTCGAGCAGGCCGGTCTCCACCATCGTCTCCTGGACGACGGAGAGCGCGGTCTCCAGGCCCACCATGCCCATGGCGGCGGCGGCCCACTCGCAGTCCTTGTCCTCGTGCGGGTGCGGGGCGTGGTCGGTGGCGACGATGTCGATCGTGCCGTCGGCGAGCGCCTCGCGCAGGGCCATCACGTCGCGCTCGGTGCGCAGCGGCGGGTTGACCTTGTAGACCGGGTCGTACGAACGCACCAGCTCGTCGGTGAGGAGCAGGTGGTGCGGGGTGACCTCGGCGGTGACGTCGATGCCGCGGGACTTGGCCCAGCGGACGATCTCGACGGAGCCGGCGGTGGAGAGGTGGCAGATGTGCACGCGGGAGCCGACGTGCTCGGCGAGGAGGACGTCGCGGGCGATGACCGACTCCTCGGCGACGGCCGGCCAGCCGCCCAGGCCCAGCTCCGCGGAGACGGTGCCCTCGTTCATCTGGGCGCCCTCGGTGAGGCGGGGCTCCTGGGCGTGCTGGGCGACGACGCCGCCGAAGGCCTTCACGTACTCCAGGGCGCGGCGCATGATCACGGCGTCGTCCACGCACTTGCCGTCGTCGGAGAAGACGGTGACGCGGGCGGCGGACTCGTGCATGGCGCCCAGCTCGGAGAGCTTCTTGCCCTCCAGGCCGACGGTGACGGCGCCGATGGGCTGCACGTCGCAGTAGCCGGACTCCTTGCCCAGGCGCCAGACCTGCTCGACGACGCCGGCGGTGTCGGCGACCGGGAAGGTGTTGGCCATGGCGAAGACGGCGGTGTAGCCGCCGGAGGCGGCGGCGCGGGTGCCGGTCAGGACGGTCTCGGAGTCCTCGCGGCCGGGCTCGCGCAGGTGGGTGTGGAGGTCGACGAGGCCGGGGAGGAGGATCTGCCCCGCGGCCTCGATGACGGTGTCGACGCCGTCGGCGGACAGTCCGGTGCCGACCTCGGCGATGGTCTCGCCGTCGATCAGGACGTCCTGCGCCTCGCCGCCGAGGACCTGCGCACCGCGGATAAGGATCTTGCTCATGGTTACTTGTTCTCCTCGGTGCGGGACGTGGTGACGGCGGGCTCGGAGCCTCCGAGCAGCAGGTACAGGACGGCCATGCGGATCGAGACGCCGTTGGCGACCTGCTCGACGACCGTGCAGCGGTCGGAGTCGGCGACCTCGGCGGTGATCTCCATACCGCGGACCATCGGGCCGGGGTGCATCACGACGGCGTGCTCGGGCATCCGCGCCATGCGGGCGGCGTCCAGGCCGTAGCGGCGGGAGTACTCGCGCTCGGTGGGGAAGAAGGCGGCGTTCATCCGCTCGCGCTGCACGCGCAGCATCATGACCGCGTCGGACTTCGGCAGCACGTCGTCCAGGCTGTAGGAGACCTCGCAGGGCCAGTTCTCGACGCCGACCGGCACCAGGGTGGGCGGGGCCACCAGCGTGACCTCGGCGCCGAGGGTGTGCAGCAGGTCGACGTTGGAGCGGGCCACGCGGCTGTGCAGGACGTCGCCGACGATGGTGATCCGGCGGCCGTCGAGGCCCTTGCCGAGCCCGGCGTCGCGGCCGACCAGGCGGCGGCGCATGGTGAACGCGTCGAGCAGGGCCTGGGTGGGGTGCTGGTGGGTGCCGTCGCCGGCGTTGATCACCGGGGCGTCGATCCAGCCGGAGTTGGCCAGCCGGTAGGGGGCGCCGGAGGCGTGGTGGCGGATGACGACCGCGTCGACGCCCATGGCCTCCAGGGTCTGGGCGGTGTCCTTGAGGGACTCGCCCTTGGAGACGCTGGAGCCCTTCGCGGCGAAGTTGATGACGTCGGCGGAGAGGCGCTTCTCGGCGGCTTCGAAGGAGATCCGGGTACGGGTCGAGTCCTCGAAGAACAGGTTGCAGATCGTGCGGCCGCGCAGGGTGGGCAGCTTCTTTATCGGCCGGTCGGCGACGCGGGCCATCTCCTCGGCGGTGTCGAGGATGAGGACGGCGTCGTCGCGCGTGAGGTCGGCGGCCGAGATGAGGTGGCGCTTCATCTGGGTGCTCCGTAAGTCGGGAGGGCAGGCAGGCGGGGCTGACGGTGGTGCGGGCAGGGCAGGCCGGGGCACGGACCCCGCCTCGGGGCCCCGTACCCGGGGTGGGCTACTGCGCTGCTGCCTGGACGGTCCGCTGGCCGAGCAGTACGGCGTCGCGGCCGTCCTCCTCCTGGAGCTGGACCTTGACGGTCTCCCGCAGCGACGTGGGCAGGTTCTTGCCCACGTAGTCGGCGCGGATCGGAAGTTCACGGTGGCCGCGGTCGACGAGGACCGCGAGCTGGACGGCGCGGGGGCGGCCGAGGTCGCCGAGCGCGTCGAGGGCGGCCCGGATGGTGCGGCCGGAGAAGAGCACGTCGTCGACGAGGACCACGAGGCGGCCGTCGATGTCGTCACCGGGGATCTCGGTGCGGCCGATGGCCCGCGCGGGCTTCATCCGCAGGTCGTCGCGGTACATGGTGATGTCGAGGGAGCCGACCGGGACCTTCGTCCCGGTGATCTCCTCGAGCTTGGCGGCCAGCCGGCGGGCGAGGTGGACACCGCGGGTGGGGATGCCGAGGAGCACCACGTCGTCGGCGCCCTTGGCGCGTTCGACGATCTCGTGGGCGATACGGGTCAGGACCCGGGCGATGTCCTGCGCTTCCAGCACGGGGCGCATCGCTTCATCGGGAGAGACCTGGGAAACCTGGCTGTCCATGAAGAGGACCTCCTTCTCCGCCTCACGGGACGGACCTTAAAGGACGTCTGATGTACGCCGTCCACGGTACCAGGACCCCGCGGCCACCTGCGCACCGGGGCCCCGCGCTCCTCCCCGTACGAGGGCGTCGACGACCATTCGGCTTGACGCATCCACGTAACGCTGCGTAACCTCACAGTGAGTTACCAGCCGCGCGGCGGAGCCGCACGTCACAGCGTCCGGGAGCGTTATGTCCAGCGAATACGCCAAACAGCTCGGGGCCAAGCTCCGCGCCATCCGCACCCAGCAGGGCCTCTCCCTCCACGGAGTCGAGGAGAAGTCCCAGGGCCGTTGGAAGGCCGTGGTGGTCGGTTCGTACGAGCGCGGGGACCGCGCCGTGACCGTCCAGCGCCTGGCCGAGCTGGCGGACTTCTACGGGGTTCCGGTCCAGGAGCTGCTCCCGGGCACGACCCCGGGCGGAGCCGCCGAGCCGCCGCCGAAGCTGCGCCTCGACCTGGAGCGCCTGGCGGGCGTGCCCGCCGAGAAGGCCGGCCCGCTCCAGCGTTACGCCGCCACCATCCAGAGCCAGCGCGGCGACTACAACGGCAAGGTGCTGTCGATCCGCCAGGACGACCTGCGCACCCTGGCCGTCATCTACGACCAGTCCCCTTCGGTCCTGACCGAGCAGCTGATCAGCTGGGGCGTCCTCGACGCCGACGCGCGCCGCGCCGTGGCCCACGAGGACATCTAGTCCCCGGCCGGGGCCGGCCACCAGCAGAAACGTACCGGCGGGTGCCGGGACCCCAGGGTCCCGGCACCCGCCGGTTTTTCGTGTCCCGCACGGGGCGCGCACACGGAAGGGCCCGCAACGCGGACGTTGCGGGCCCTTCCGTGTGTGCGCGGTGCGCGCGTCAGTCCTCGCCGCGGCGCAGGCTCGGCTTCAGGTCCTTGAAGCGGGCCAGCAGGCCGTTGACGAACGCGGGCGAGTCGTCCGTGGAGAACTCCTTCGCCAGCTGCACCGCCTCGTCGATCGCCACGGCGTCCGGGGTCTCGTCGACCCAGATCAGCTCGTAGGCGCCCAGCCGCAGGATGTTCCGGTCGGCGACCGGCATGCGGTCGAGCTCCCAGTCCACGGCGTAGGTGACGATCAGGTCGTCGATGCGGTTCACCTTCTCGGAGTACCCCTCGACGAGGTCCATCGTGAAGGCGTTGACCGGCGGCTGCCGGACGTCCGCATTCGCGTGCCGGATCCAGTCCGCGAGGACCTCGCGCACGGGAACGCCGCGCTGGTCGGCCTCGAAGAGGATCTGGAAGGCGCGCTTGCGCGCGTTGCTCCGGGCAGCCACGGTTAGCCGTTCACCCGGCCGAGGTAGGCGCTGGTGCGGGTGTCGACCTTGATCTTCTCGCCGGTGGTGACGAAGAGCGGGACCTGGATCTCGTGGCCGGTCTCCAGCTTGGCGGGCTTGGTGCCGCCGGTGGAGCGGTCGCCCTGGACGCCCGGGTCGGTGTGCTCGATGGTCAGCTCGACGGCGGCCGGGAGCTCGACGTAGAGCACCTCGCCCTCGTGCTGGGCCACGGAGGCGGTGAAGCCCTCGATGAGGAAGTTGGCGGCGTCGCCGACGGCCTTGCGGTCGACCATCAGCTGGTCGTAGGTCTGCATGTCCATGAAGACGAAGTAGTCGCCGTCCATGTACGAGAACTGCATGTCACGGCGGTCGATCGTGGCGGTGTCGACCTTCGTGCCGGCGTTGAAGGTCTTGTCGACGACCTTGCCGGAGAGCACGTGCTTGAGCTTGGTGCGCACGAAGGCCGGGCCCTTGCCGGGCTTGACGTGCTGGAACTCGACGACGGACCAGAGCTGGTCACCGTCGAGCTTGAGCACCATGCCGTTCTTGAGGTCGTTCGTGGAAGCCACGGTTGCGGAATCTCCTGCACTGGAAGACCAGGGAGGCGCACCCAGCCCGGCACAGCGGACTACAGTGCGAGCAGCTCCTTGGTCGTAATGGTGAGTAGCTCGGGACCGCCGTCCGCCTCGGGGCGCACGACGAGCGTGTCATCGATCCGGACACCTCCCCGGCCCGGGAGGTGAACCCCCGGTTCGACGGTGACCGGCACGCAAGCGTCCAGTTTACCCATTGCCGTAGGTGCAAGCTGCGGGTCCTCGTCGATTTCGAGGCCGACCCCGTGTCCCATGCACCCGGCGAGGGCATCGCCGTGCCCCGCCGAGTCCAGTACGGACCGCGCCGCGTGGTCCACTTCCCGGTACGCGGCCCCGGGCAGCAGCGACTCCCGGCCGGCCCGCTGGGCGGCGAAGACCAGGTCGTACAGCTCGATCTGCCAGTCGGCCGGAGTGGTGCCGATCACGAAGGTGCGGCCGATCTCGCAGCGGTAGCCCCGGTAGTTCGCGCCGAGGCAGACGGACAGGAAGTCGCCCTCCTCCACCCGCCGGTCCGAGGGCCGGTGCCGGGAGCGGCCGGAGTGCGGGCCGGTGCCGACGGAGGTCGGGAAGGCCGGGCCGTCGGCGCCGTGGTCGACGAGCCTGCGTTCCAGTTCCAGGGCCAGGTGGCGTTCCGTCCGCCCGACCAGGATCGACTCCAGCAGCTCGCCGAGGGCCTGGTCGGCGATCTCGGCGGCGATGCGCAGGCAGGCGATCTCCTCCTCGTCCTTGACCAGCCGCTGCTGCTCCACGGCGGTGCCCAGGTCGGCCAGGCGCAGCCGGGGGGCGACGGAGCCCACGGCACGGTGCCGGGCGACGGTGAGGTGGTGTTCCTCGACGGCGAGGGAGTCCGCGCGCACGGCGGCGGCGCGGTCGGCCGCGGCCACCGCCGGATCGGCGCCGGGGCCGCCCAGCAGACTGAGCGCCAGCCCCTCGTCCAGCCGCCCCTCGTCGACCTCGCCGGTGGGGGCGGCGGCGCAGAAGAGCTCGTCATCGGCGGGCCCGACCAGCAGGACGGCGCCCAGCGGGGACGCCCCGGCGAGGTAGCGGACGTTCGCCGGACGCGTGATCAGGGCGGCGGAGTTGCCCGCGGCGGCGCAGCGCTCGCGGAGCAGGCCCCTGCGGGCCGCGTACACGTCTGACATGTCTTCGAGCCTACGAGCGCCCCGCGCATCCGGCCCGGCGAGCGCGTCCGGACGGGGCCGGGGCGGCCCCCTCCCCCGTGGCTCCTACCAGCGGGGAGGGCTGGCCAGGGCCCGGGCGAGGACCTCGTCCAGGGCCCGGGCGGTGGCCTCCACGTCGAGGTGGGAGTTGTCGATGATCGGCAGCCCCGAGCCGTACCAGCCGGCCATCCGGCCGTGGATGCGGGCGACTTCCTCGTCGGACAGGCGCCGGTTGCCGGAGCGGGCGGCGTTGCGGTCCAGGACGATCTCCAGGCCGGGGAGCAGTACGACCGGGAGCAGGGCGGGGCCGACGTGGCGCTTCCAGCCGCCGAGCCCGACCACGGGCCGGTCCGGGAAGACGGCGTCGTCGAGGATGCAGGAGATCCCGTTGGCCAGGAAGTTGCGGGCGGCGAAGCCGCAGGTGCGGCGGGCGAGGCGGTACTGGGCCTCGGAGTGGTCGTTCCAGCCGGCCTGCGGGTCGGCGAAGCCCGAGCGGACCCATTCGCGGACGTCGTCCAGGCTGATGTGCGCGGTCGGCACCGGGCGGGTCGCCGCCCAGTGCCGGGCCACGGTGGTCTTGCCGGCGCCCGCCGGGCCGATGAGCAGGACGGCGAGCACGGCGCCGCCCGTCCCCCCGGCGGGGGGAGAGGGAGGTGCGGGCGCGACGGGGGGCAGCGGGATGTGCCCGGTCGCCTCGGGCACCGGGGGCGCCGGCCAGCCCTGTGCGGGGGGTATCGGCGGTGGCGGGGGTGCCGCCGGGGGATGTCCCGGCGGACCCCAGCCCCCCACTCCGTGCTGCATCCTCGCCACTCCGTCTCGTTCAGGCGACTGATGCGAGAACGTTATCTCAGGCCGTGAGCTCTTCGGCCAGCGCGCGCAGCGCCAGCCGGTAGGAGCCCAGTCCGAAGCCGGCGACGGTACCGGTGGCCACGGCCGCGATGACCGAGGTGTGCCGGAACTCCTCCCGGGCGTACGGGTTGGAGATGTGCACCTCGATCAGCGGCGCGGTGCGCTGGGCGGCCGCGTCGCGCATGGCGTACGAGTAGTGCGTGAAGGCACCCGGGTTGATCACGACCGGGATCTTCCCGTCCGCCGCCTCGTGCAGCCAGCGTACGAGCTCCCCCTCGTCGTTGGTCTCGCGGACCTCGACGTCGAAGCCGAGCTCGGCGCCCAGGGTGCGGCAGCTCTCGACCAGGCCGGCGTACGAGGTGGCCCCGTAGACGTCGGGCTCGCGGGAGCCGAGCCGGCCCAGGTTCGGGCCGTTCAGCACCAGGACGGGGCGGCTCACGCCGACACCTCGCCGTACGCGGCGATCAGGTGGGCCGGGTCGGGCCCCTCCAGGACGGTCGGCTTGGCCAGCCCGTCGAGGACGATGAAGCGCAGCAGGTTGCCGCGGGACTTCTTGTCGACCTGCATGGTCTGGAGCAGCTTGGGCCACTGGTCGCCGCGGTAGGTCAGCGGCAGGCCGACGGAGGAGAGGACGGACCGGTGCCGGTCGGCCGTCGCGTCGTCGAGGCGGCCCGCGAGGCGGCCCAGCTCGGCGGCGAAGACCATGCCGACGGAGACGGCCGCGCCGTGGCGCCACTTGTAGCGCTCGTTCTTCTCGATGGCGTGCGCGAGGGTGTGCCCGTAGTTGAGGACCTCCCGCAGCCCCGACTCCTTGAGGTCGCTGGAGACCACCTCGGCCTTGACCCGGATGGAGCGGACGATCAGCTCGGCCGTGTGCGGGCCCTCGGGCGTGCGCGCGGCCTGCGGGTCCTCCTCGATCAGGTCGAGGATCACCGGGTCGGAGATGAAGCCGGCCTTGATGATCTCGGCGAGGCCGCTGACGTAGTCGTTGACCGGCAGCGAGTCCAGCGCGGCGAGGTCGCACAGCACCCCGGCCGGCGGATGGAAGGCGCCGACGAGGTTCTTGCCCTCGGCGGTGTTGATGCCGGTCTTGCCGCCGACGGCCGCGTCCACCATCGCCAGGACGGTGGTCGGGACCGCGACCCAGCGCACCCCGCGCAGCCAGGAGGCCGCGACGAAGCCGGCCAGGTCGGTGGTGGCGCCGCCGCCCACGCCGACGATCACGTCGGTGCGGGTGAAGTGGGACTGGCCCAGCGCCTTCCAGCAGTAGGCCGCCACCTCGACGGTCTTGGCCTCCTCGGCGTTGGGCACCTGGATGGCGATGGCCTCGTAGCCCTGCTCGGCCAGGTCGGCGCGCAGCGCCTCGCCGGTCTCGGCGAGGGCTTCGGGGTGGATCACGGCCACCCGCTGGGCCCTGGTGCCGATGAGGCCGCCCAGCTCGCCGAGCAGCTGCCGGCCGACCAGCACGTCGTACGCGTCGTGTCCGGCGCCGCCGCCGACCTGGATCCGCGTCACCTGGTCTGTCATACGTCCTTCAACTCCAGTGCGTCGAGGACCGCCTGGGCGACCTCTTCGGGGGTGCGCTCGTCCGTGGCCACCACGACGCGCGCTACTTCGGTGTACAGGGGGCGCCGCGCGTCCATCAGCTCGCGCCACTGGCGGCGCGGGTTGACGGCCAGCAGCGGGCGGGCCGCGCCGAGGCCGACGCGGCGCACGGCCTCCTCGACCTCCATCGACAGGTAGGCGACGGGCAGGGCGGCCAGCAGGGCGCGGGTGTCCGCGTCGAGGACGGCGCCGCCGCCGAGGGCGAGGACCCCCGTGTGCTCGGCGACGGCGGTGGCGACCGCCCGCCGCTCCAGCTCACGGAAGTACGGCTCGCCCTCGTCGACGAAGATGTCGGAGATCTCGCGGCCCTGGGCGGCGACGATGTCCGCGTCCGTGTCCCGGTAGGCGACGCCGAGCCGCTCGGCGAGCAGCGTCCCCACCGTGGACTTGCCGGACCCCATGGGGCCGACGAGGACGACGAGCGGTCCGCCCGTCACCGGATCTGCAGGTGGTCGAGGTAGGACTGCACGTTGCGCCGGGTCTCGGGGACGGAGTCGCCGCCGAACTTCTCGACGACCGCGTCGGCCAGCACGAGCGCGACCATGGCCTCGGCGACGATGCCCGCGGCGGGCACGGCACAGACGTCGGAGCGCTGGTGGTGCGCCACCGCCGCCTCGCCGGTGGCCACGTCGACGGTCGCCAGGGCGCGCGGCACGGTCGCGATGGGCTTCATCGCGGCGCGGACGCGCAGCAGCTCGCCGGTGGTCAGGCCGCCCTCGGTGCCGCCGGAACGGCCGGAGGTGCGCTTGATGCCCTCGGGCGTGGACACGATCTCGTCGTGGGCCTGGGAGCCGGGCACGCGGGCCAGCTCGAAGCCGTCGCCGACCTCGACGCCCTTGATGGCCTGGATGCCCATGAGCGCCGCGGCGAGGCGGGCGTCGAGGCGGCGGTCCCAGTGGACGTGGGAGCCGAGGCCGACGGGCACGCCGTAGGCGAGGACCTCGACGACGCCGCCGAGGGTGTCGCCGTCCTTGTGGGCCTGGTCGATCTCCGCGACCATCGCCTTCGACGCGTCGGCGTCGAGGCAGCGCACCGGGTCGGCGTCGAGCTTCTCGACGTCGGCGGGGGTCGGGTAGACGCCGTAGGGGGCCTTGGCCGAGGCCAGTTCCACCACGTGCGAGACGATCTCGATCCCCGCGACCTCCTTGAGGAAGGAGCGGGCGACGGCGCCGAGGGCGACGCGGGCGGCGGTCTCACGGGCGCTGGCGCGCTCCAGGATCGGCCGGGCCTCGTCGAAGCCGTACTTCTGCATGCCCGCGAGGTCGGCGTGGCCGGGGCGCGGGCGGGTCAGCGGCGCGTTGCGGCCGGTGTCCTTGAGCAGCGAGGGGTCCACGGGGTCGGCCGACATGACCGTCTCCCACTTGGGCCACTCGGTGTTGCCGACCATCACGGCGACCGGGGAGCCCTGGGACAGCCCGTGGCGGACGCCGCCGAGGAAGGTGACCTCGTCCTGCTCGAACTTCATCCGGGCACCGCGTCCATAGCCGAGGCGGCGCCGCGCCAGGTGGTCGGCCACCAGCTCGGTGGTGACCGGGACGCCGGCGGGAAGGCCCTCCAGCGTCGCGACCAGGGCCGGTCCGTGCGACTCTCCTGCGGTCAGCCAACGCAACCTGCTCAACGATGCTCCTCATGCTCGCGCCTGGCACTGCCACGGCGTGTCCGGTGCGCGGACCGCGACCGCCGGTACCCGAATCCTCCCACGTCCCGGGGGTACCACCGCTCTCCGGTCCAGCTATCGGACGGCCGTCTCACGCCGGCGCCACCACCGGTAGCCCTCCAGGACGAGCAGGACGGCCACGAGGGAGCCGACGGTCCACTTCGCCCAGGCCGGCAGACTGCCGAGCATCACCTTCACGAACATCACGACGCCGTACGCCGCGTCCCACTTCGACGCCAGCGTCTGACCCTGCCCGAACGCCTCCACGCGCCCCCCTCACCCCGAAGAACAGCAGGTGGGAAGCCTAACGCGCGGCGAGCGCCCGCTCTCCCGCGGCCCGCATGGCCGCCAGGGGGCCGCAGGTGCGGCCGGTCATCAGCTCGAACTGGAGCACGGCCTGGTGCACGAGGAGGTCGAGGCCGCCGAGCAGGGTGCCGCCGCGGCCGGACCAGGCGGCCGCGAGGGCGGTGGGCCAGGGGTCGTACAGGACGTCGAAGAGTGCTCCCGGGGCCGCGGGTACGGCGGCGGCGAGTTCGTCGGTGGCGCCCGCCGGGGTGGTGGCGATCACCAGAGGGGCCGACAGGGCCTCTGCGGCCCGCGACCAGTCGGCGGTGCGGACGTCCACGCCGAGCCGCTCGCCCCAGCGGCGCATCTCGTCGGCGCGGGCGGCCGAGCGGACGTACGCGGTGATCTCGCCGGTGCAGATCCGTGCGAGGGCGGCCAGCGCCGAGGAGGCGGTGGCGCCGGCCCCGAGGACGGCGGCGGCGGGGACCTTGTCGACCCCGCGTTCGTGCAGGGCCGCGACTATGCCGGGGATGTCGGTGTTGTCGCCGACGCGGCGGCCGTCCGCGGTGAGGACGAGGGTGTTGACCGCCTCCACCGAGGCGGCGGTGTCGCTGATCTCGTCCAGCAGGGGGATCACCGCCCGCTTGAGCGGCATCGTCAGGGAGAACCCGGCCCACTCGGGCCCCAGGCCCGCCACGAACCCGGGGAGCGCGGCCTCGTCGATCTCGAACCGGTCGTAGGACCAGTCGTCGAGGCCGAGCTCCCGGTAGGCCGCCCGGTGCAGTACCGGTGAGAGGGAGTGCTCGATGGGAGAACCCAGCACCGCGGCCCGCGTCCGTGACATGTCCTGCTACCCGCCGTTCTTCTTCTGCGCCTGGCGCTCCTGGAACTCCGCGACGAGCTTCAGGTGCTCGTCGTAGGTCTTGGTGAAGGTCGTCTTGTTGCCGTCGACCGACACGAAGAACATCCAGCCGCCGTGATCGGGGTTGAGCGTAGCGGTCAGCGCGTCCAGGCCGGGATTGTCGATGGGGCCGGGCGGGAGGCCCTTGACGAAGTGCGTGTTGTACGGGTGGTCGAAGGCCTGGGCTTCCTTCAGGTTGAAGTTGATCTCGCTCTGGCCCTTGACGTAGTTGTACGTCGAGTCGAACTGGAGCCTCTGGTTCGTGACGTCGTTGGTCTTCTTGAGGCGGTTGTAGACCACCTCGGCCATCTTGCGGAAGTCGTCGTGGTTCTTGCCCTCTGCGTTGACGAGGCTCGCGACGGTGACCACCTGGAGCGGGTTCTCCAGGTTGAGCTCCTTGGCCTTGGCCTCGATGCCCAGCTCCGCGTACTTGTCGGAGGCGTTCTTGACCATCTGCTTGAGCAGGGACTCGGGGGTGCTGTCCTTCTTGAGGTCGTACCGCATCGGGTACAGGAAGCCCTCGAGCGGGTCCATGACCTTGGGGTTGCTCGCGGCCCAGGCCGGCAGGCCGAGGTTCTTGGACTCGCGCTGGGCGATCTCCCGGGTGGTGCCGTCCGGTTTGCCGAGCTTCTTGTCGATCGCCTTGTAGACGTCGGCGTTGCGCATGCCCTCGGGGACGGTGATCACCGCGAGCTTGCTGGGGTCGATCATCAGCGCGACGGCGGCCGTACCCGACATCTTCTTCTTCAGCGGGTAGATGCCGGGCTGGATCGACTTGCCCTTGGGGTTGGCGTTCGCGGCGTCCACGAAGGCCTGGGCGCTGGCGACCACGCCGGCTTCCTTCAGGATGCGGCCCATCTGGCCGAGGCCCGCGTTCTTGGGGATCTCGACGTCGACGGTCTCGTCCGTGCCCTCGCCCGCGAAGTCCTCGGTCGCGCCGAACCGGTCCTTCAGGTAGCCGTAGCCGTAGTAGCCGCCACCGCCGACGACGCCGAGGATCACCACGGCGGCGATCAGGCAGGCGGTGCCGCTGCGCTTCTTCTGCTGCTTCTTCTTGCCGGCCTTGCCGCCCTTGCCGCGGCCCGCCCGGCGGCCGCCGGGCGCGGGCTCCTCGGCGTCGTCCTCGCCGTCCGCGGGCAGGAGGGACTCCTCCGGTTCCTCCGCCTCGGCCGGTTCCGGTTCCAGGTGGCGCTGGTTCGGGGGCTGCGGCGGCGGGAAGGCGTCGGGCGTCGCGTAGAGGTCGGGCGCCTCGCCGGGGTAGGCCCCGGCCGACTGCTGGGCGTAGGGGTCGGCGCCCGCGTAGGGGTCGGTCTGGACGGCGGCCATGTACTGCTGCTCGTGGCCGCCGTCCCAGCCCTGGCCCTCGTACGGCGGCTGCTGGAGCTGCTGCTGCCCCTGGGCGTGCTGCGCCGCGTACGCCTGCTGCTCGGCGTACTGCGGCTGCTGCTGCGGGTACTGCGCCGGGTATTCCTGCTGGTACTGGGGCTGCTGGTACTGCAGGTCCTGGTGCTGCGGCTCCAGAGGGTGCTGGTACTGCTGCTGCGGGTCACCGCCGTAGGGCACCTGCCCCTGCTGCGTCTGGTGCGCGGTCCACCCCTGGTCCCCGTAGAGGGGGTCCTGGGGGTTCCACGGTTCGGAGCCGTGGCCCCGGCCATAGTCAGTCATCGGTCCCCTAGAGCCGCGAGACGTAGGCCGCGGCTCATTTCGGCCGCGGCACCCGGTTCCGCCTCTTGAGTGGTGGGCGACGGCTGTTCGAATGCCGTCTCATCGCGCGGAACGTTACCGTATTGCGATCAGACAACCACTTCGACGCACTCGCCGGGCGGATTGCCTGATACCCGTTCGGTCTCAAGAGCGTTCTGGAGGATGACCACGGCGGCCGCCTGGTCGATGACCGACCTGCCCTTCTTCGCGTTCCTCCCGGAGGCGCGCAGGCCCTGGGCGGCGGTGACCGTGGTCATCCGCTCGTCCACCAGACGGACCGTCACCGGTTTGACGCCCTTGGCCAGTTCGTTCGCGAAGGCACGCACCTTGGCCGCGGCCGGCCCCTCCCGCCCGCTGAGCGAGCGGGGGAGGCCGACGACGACTTCGAGGGGCTCATACTCCTCGACGAGCTGCCGCAGCCGCCGGTGGGCGGCCGGGACGTCCCGGCCCGGGACGGTCTCCACCGGCGTGGCCAGCACCCCGTCGGGGTCGCACGAGGCGACCCCGATCCGGGCGTCTCCGACATCGATGGCCAGACGGCGGCCGCGGCGCAGGCTCATCGTCAGGCCGTCTCGACGACGAGGCGTTCGACCGCGGCGATGGCCTCGGGCACGGCGCCCGGGTTCTGGCCGCCGCCCTGGGCCACGTCCGGCTTGCCGCCACCGCCGCCGCCGAGGGTCTTGGCGGCGGTGCGGACCAGGTCGCCGGCCTTGAGGCCGCGCTCGCGGGCCGCCTCGTTGGTGGCGATGACGGTCAGCGGGCGGTCGTTCGCCACGGTGAACAGTGCGACGACGACCGGGCGGTCGCCGGGAATGCGGCCGCGGACGTCCAGGACCAGCTTGCGCAGGTCGTCGGCGCCCGTGCCGTCCGGCACCTGGCCGACGACGAGGGCGACGCCGCGGATGTCCTGGGCGCCGGCGGCGAGGCCGGCGGCGGCCTGGAGGACCTTCTCCGCCCGGAACTTCTCGATCTCCTTCTCGGCGTCCTTCAGCTTGCCGAGCATGGAGGCGATCTTCTCCGGGAGCTCCTCCGGACGGCCCTTGACCAGCTCCTGGAGCTGGGCGACGACCGTGTGCTCCTTGGCGAGGAAGTTGTACGCGTCCACGCCGACCAGGGCCTCGACGCGGCGCACGCCGGAGCCGATGGAGGACTCGCCGAGCAGCTTCACCAGACCCAGCTGGGCGGTGTTGCCGACGTGCGTGCCGCCGCAGAGCTCCTTGGAGAAGTCGCCGATGGTCACGACGCGCACGCGCTCGCCGTACTTCTCGCCGAACTCCGCGATGGCGCCCTGCTTCTTCGCCTCGTCGATGCTCATGATCTCGGCGGTGACGTCGAGCTCGCGGGAGAGCACGTCGTTGATCTTCTGCTCCACGTCGGTGAGCACCGTGCCGGGGACGGCGTTCGGGGAGCCGAAGTCGAAGCGGAAGCGGCCGGGGCTGTTCTCGGAGCCGGCCTGGGCGGCCGTCGGGCCGAGGGCGTCGCGCAGCGCCTGGTGGGTCAGGTGGGTGGCCGAGTGGGCGCGGGCGATGGCCCGGCGGCGCTTGATGTCGATCGCGGCGTACGCGGAGGCGCCGACCGTGACCTCGCCGACCTGGACGGAGCCCTTGTGGACGGAGACGCCCGGGACGGGCTGCTGGACGTCGCGGACCTCGATGACGGCACCGGTGTCGAGCTTGATGCGGCCCTGGTCGGCGAGCTGGCCGCCGCCCTCGGCGTAGAAGGGGGTGCGGTCGAGGACGACCTCGACCTCGTCGCCCTCGGAGGCGGCGGGCGCGGAGACGCCGTTGACCAGGAGGCCGACGATGGTGGCCTCGCCCTGGTTGGTGGCGTAGCCGGTGAACTCGGTGGCGCCGGAGCCGTCGGCGATCTCGCGGTAGGCGGAGACGTCGGCGTGGCCGGTCTTCTTGGCCTTGGCGTCGGCCTTGGCGCGGTCGCGCTGCTCCTGCATCAGGCGGCGGAAGCCGGTCTCGTCCACGGAGAGGCCCTGCTCGGCGGCCATCTCCAGGGTGAGGTCGATCGGGAAGCCCCAGGTGTCGTGGAGCAGGAACGCCTTGTCGCCGGAGAGGACCGTGCCGCCGGCGGCCTTGGTCTCGGTCACGGCGGTGTCGAGGATGTTGGTGCCGCCCTTGATGGCCTTGAGGAAGGCGGCTTCCTCGGCGATGGCGACGGTCTCGATGCGCTTGCGGTCGGTGACGAGCTCCGGGTACTGCTGGCCCATCGTGTCGACGACGACGTCGATCAGGTCCTTGACCACGGGGCCGGTGGCGCCCATGAGGCGCATGTTGCGGATGGCGCGGCGCATGATGCGGCGCAGCACGTAGCCGCGGCCCTCGTTGCCGGGGGTGACGCCGTCGCCGATGAGCATGGTCGAGGTGCGGATGTGGTCGGCGACCACGCGCAGGGAGACGTCCGAGTGGTCGGCGGCGCCGTAGGCGACACCGGTCAGCTCGGTGGCCTTGTCCATGACCACGCGCAGGGTGTCGGTCTCGTACATGTTGCGCACGCCCTGCAGGATCATCGCGAGGCGTTCGAGGCCGAGGCCGGTGTCGATGTTCTTCGACGGCAGGTCGCCCAGGATCGGGAAGTCCTCCTTGCCGTCGCCGGCGCCCCGCTCGTACTGCATGAAGACGAGGTTCCAGATCTCCACGTACCGCTCGTCGTTGACGGCCGGGCCGCCCTCGACGCCGAACTCGGGGCCGCGGTCGTAGTTGATCTCGGAGCAGGGGCCGCAGGGGCCGGGGACGCCCATGGACCAGAAGTTGTCCTTCTTGCCCAGGCGCTGGATGCGCTCGGCGGGGACGCCGATCTTGTCCCGCCAGATGGCCTCGGCCTCGTCGTCGTCGAGGTAGACCGTGATCCAGAGCTTCTCGGGCTCCAGGCCGTAGCCGCCGTCCGCCACGGAGCTGGTCAGCAGCTCCCAGGCGTACTTGATGGCGCCTTCCTTGAAGTAGTCCCCGAAGGAGAAGTTGCCGCACATCTGGAAGAACGTGCCGTGGCGGGTGGTCTTGCCGACCTCTTCGATGTCCGGGGTGCGGACGCACTTCTGCACGCTGGTCAGCGTGGGCGCGGGCGGCTTGGTCTCACCCAGGAAGTAGGGCTTGAAGGGGACCATGCCGGCGGGCACCAGCAGCAGAGTCGGGTCGTCCGCGATGAGCGACGCCGAAGGGACAACGGTGTGACCGCGCTCCTCGAAGAAGCTCAGCCAGCGGCGGCGGATTTCAGCCGACTCCATCAGTGGTCCTCATTCCGGTTGTACGTGATCGCCGAGTGGTTCCGGCGGTGGGTGGTGGTGTCGTTCGCGATGGCCCGCAGGCGCCGCGGCCCGGGGAGGGCGGTGACGTTGTCGGGCCGGTCGGGGTCCTGGGTCAGGCCCAGGGCGTCGTTCAGCTCGTCCTCGCGCTGCGTCATTCCCGCCTTGACGTCGAGGGCGAAGTCCTTGAGGCGGTGGCCCGCCTCCACGGCCTTGTCGGCCGCCTGGGCCGCGAGGCTCTCCGGCGTCAGCTTCCTGAGCTGGCGGTTGACCTTGGTGGTGGCCCAGACGCCGGCGGCGGCGCCGGCGGTGAACCAGAAGGCTCGGCGGAACATCGGAGGTCTCAGCCCTTCTGCTTGCGGCGCCGGGGCTCCGGCACCGTGCGGCCGACGATCACGGTGCGCCGGGGGGTCCGCTCGGGTCCCGTGTCGGTCCTGCCCAGTGCCCTGCGCACCCCGTACCCGAAGGCCGCGACCTTGACGAGCGGGCCCCCGAAGGTGGAGGCGACGGTGGAGGACAGCGCGGAGGCGTTGGAGGTGACCTCCTGGACGTCGCTCGCGATGGCGTCGACCCGGTCGAGCTGGGTGCGCGCGGAGCGGACGGTCGTGGAGGCGTCCGCCAGCAGCGGGACGGCCTGCTCGGTGACGTCGGCCACCAGCTTGGTGGTGGCCCTGAGCACCTGGGCGAGCCTGGCCAGCGCCACTGCGAGGAAGGAGACCAGGATGGCCCAGAAGACGGCCACGATGATCCCGGCCACCTCTCCACCGGACACGTTGCACCGCTTCCTGAATCTGGAAAACCTACGGGTTAAGTCTGCTCCGACCCTATCGCGCCGGAGATCCGCCGCAGTACCGGATTCCAGTGGTGCTCCTCCGGATACGGCAAAGCCCGCCGCCCCCGGAGGGGACGGCGGGCCGGACCAGCCTGTGAGCGGCTACGTCCGCTGGATCAGCGGGCGTAGTACTCGACGACGAGCTGCTCGTCGCAGATGACCGGGATCTCCTTGCGGTTCGGGTCGCGGTCGAGGCGGAAGGCCAGGGCCTTCAGGTTGACCTGCAGGTAACGCGGGGTCTCACCCTCACCGGCGTAGCCACCCTCGCGGGCGACCTGGAAGGGGTGCTTCTCGCGGCTGCGCTCGCGAACCGTGATGACGTCGTCGGGACGCACGCGGAACGACGGCTTGTCGACCTTGCCGCCGTTGACCTCGATGTGGCCGTGGACGACCATCTGGCGGGCCTGGTAGATGGTGCGGGCGATGCCGGCACGCAGGACCAGGGCGTCCAGACGACGCTCGAGCTCGACGACCAGCGCCTCGCCCGTCTTGCCCTCGGCCTTCTTCGCGCGGTCGTACGCGCGGGCCATCTGGCGCTCGGAGATGTCGTACTGGGCGCGCAGACGCTGCTTCTCGAGCAGACGGACCTTGTAGTCCGAGTTCTGCTTGCGGCCACGGCCGTGCTCGCCCGGCGGGTAGGGGCGGGCCTCGAAGTACTTGACGGCCTTCGGCGTCAGGGCGATGCCGAGGGCGCGGGACTTCTTGACCTTGGGTCGCTTCTGGTTCACGGGGAACCTACCTCCATGTAAGTTAGGTGAGGCTTACCTTATCGAGGAGGACGTAATGTCTCGACCGCATGGGATCCCCCTGCCCAGTGCGCAACGCAGTTCGGATTCAGACGAAACAGAATCCGCTTGCGCCGACGATAAGCAAGGTCAGCCGCGTCCCAGGGAAGGCGTTCGGCAGCTCACCGGAGCCGAACGCGTACGAACCCTCGTAGAGTCCAACGCCTCAGTATCCCTCACTCTGCCGGGTGCTCGTGACCAGGTGTGGACCCGTGACCAGCACGAGTGCGGGACAGGGACGCCGGCCGCGCGGACCGTCGCCCCGGACGGGGACGTGATTCTCCTTGTGCCAGGGGAATCCGCGGCGGCCAGGGCCGCCGCTCACGCCCAGGACGACGACCTCCCCGCCGTGATCGAGATCACGGACGTGGCGCCGGTGTCCGTGCCCCATCGTATACGGGGCCGCGCCCGGCTGGCCGGGTGGCTGACGCCGGTGCGCGGGGCCGACCGCGCGGTCTGCGCCGCCCTCATGGCCGAGCGCCACCCGGTGGGCGGGCTGCTCGGACTGACCGAGTCCCTCGACGCCCCGCACGCGGGCCGTCCGGCCTGGATGCTGCTGCGCCTGGAAGTCGGCGAGATCTCCGTGGACGACCTGTGGGGCGCCGCCCGGGTGGACCCGGAGGAGCTGGCGGCGGCCGAGCCGGACCCGATGACGGCCCACGAGGCGGAGCTCCTGCAGCACCTGGCCTCCGTCCACCCCGACCGGCTCGCCGGCCTCTGCGGACTGCTGGGCTCCCGGGAGGCGGCCGGGCTGACCCCCGTTCCCCTCGCCCTGGACCGCCTCGGGCTGCGCGTGCGCTTCACCGGCGGGCCCGGCCGGGCCGCCTTCGACGCCCGCTTCGACTTCCCCGAGCCGGTGGCCGACGTCTGCGGTCTGCGCCGCGCCCTGCGCTCCCTGTTCGCCGCGGCCGCCCGCTGAGGGGCGCCGCCGCGCCCCCGGCCGGGTTCAGTTCCCGCGCAGCCGCTCGCGGACCTTCTCCACCACGTCCGCGTACCGGGCCTCCGCCCCGTAGCGGGTCGGTTCGTAGTACCGCTTGCCGTGGATCTCGTCCGGGGCGTACTGCTGGGCGGCGATGGCTCCCGGGACGTCGTGCGGGTAGACGTATCGGACGGCGTGCCCCAGCTTGGCCGCGCCCTTGTAGTGCCCGTCGCGCAGGTGCGCCGGCACGGTACCGGCCAGACCGGCCCGTACGTCGGCCAGCGCGGCGCCGATCGCGGTGGTCGCCGTGTTGGACTTCGGGGCCAGCGCCAGGGCGATGGTGGCGTGCGACAGGGTCAGCGCGGCCTCCGGGAAGCCGATCATCGCCACCGCCTGGGCCGCCGCCACCGCCAGCGGCAGCGCGGTGGGGTCCGCCAGGCCGATGTCCTCGCTCGCGGAGATCATCAACCGCCGCGCGATGAACCGGGGGTCCTCGCCGGCCTCGATCATCCGGGCCAGGTAGTGCAGCGCCGCGTCCACGTCGGAGCCCCGGATGGACTTGATCAGCGCGCTCGCCACGTCGTAGTGCTGGTCGCCGTCCCGGTCGTAGCGGACCGCCGCCCGGTCGACGGCCTCCTCCAGGGTCTGGAGGGTGATCTCCTCCTCGCCCTTGGCGATCGCCGATCCGGCCCCCGCCTCCAGCGCGGTCAGCGCCCGGCGGGCGTCGCCCCCGGCGATCCGCAGCAGGTGCGCCTCGGCGTCGGCGGGCAGCGAGACCGCGCCGCCCAGCCCCCGCTCCTCCTCCAGCGCGCGCCGCAGCAGCCCGCTCAGGTCGCCGTCGGTGAGCGGCTCCAGCGTCAGCAGCAGCGAGCGCGAGAGCAGCGGGGAGATGATCGAGAAGTACGGGTTCTCCGTGGTCGCCGCGATCAGGGTGACCCAGCGGTTCTCCACGGCCGGCAGCAGGGAGTCCTGCTGCGCCTTGCTGAAGCGGTGGATCTCGTCGAGGAAGAGGACGGTCTCCTGGCCGTAGCCGCCGGCGGCGCGCTTCGCGCCCTCGATGACGGCCCGGACCTCCTTGACCCCCGCCGTGATCGCCGACAGTTCGACGAACCGCTTCCGGGTGGCCTGGCTGACCACGTAGGCGAGGGTGGTCTTGCCGATCCCCGGCGGCCCCCAGAGGATCACCGACGAGGCTCCGGCCGGTCCCCCGGCCCCCTCCCCCACCAGGCGGCGCAGCGGTGAGCCGGGCTTCAGCAGGTGCTGCTGGCCGACCACCTCGTCCAGGGTGCGCGGGCGCATCCTGACGGCCAGCGGGGCGCTGGCCGGATCCTTCTCCCGGCGTTCCTCGGCGGCTGCGGTGAAGAGGTCTGGTTCCACCCCTAGAGCCTATGCGAGGCCACCGACAGGGCCGCCCGGACGGCCGGGCCGGCTCAGGAGGTCCAGAAGTCCCACCAGCGGGTCAGGACCAGCATCCCGATGATCCCGATGTGCAGGGCGGGCAGGACCCAGGTGAACTCGTCCAGGAAGCCGCGCAGCCAGGCGGGCGCGGGCAGCAGGCCCGTGCGGACGTTGTAGGAGGTGACGTACCAGAACATCAGGATCGTGCAGACCCAGGCCAGGCAGCACCACAGGCACAGCGAGTTGATGTTGTACAGCGACTGGTAGGTCAGCCAGGCGCAGAAGCCGACGCCGAAGAGCATGCCGGCGTTCAGGGTCAGCCAGTACCAGGGGCGGAAGCGGGCGCCGGCGATGATGCTCATGCCGACGCAGACGACGATCCCGTAGGCGACGAGGCCCAGCATCGGGTTCGGGAAGCCGAACGCCGACGCCTGCTCGCTCTTCATGATGTTGCCGCAGGAGACGACCGGGTTCAGGCTGCAGCCCGGCGTGAAGTTCGGGTCCTCCAGCAGCTTGAACTTGTCGATGGTGATCACCCAGGCGGCGAGCAGGGCCGCCGCTCCGGTGATGACCAGCAGCAGGGCCAGCGCCCGGCTCCCGCCGTAGGTCCGCGGAGCGGTATCCGCGCCAGCACCCGTAGTCGTCATCCCGCCCGCTCCACATCCCACATCGGCAAGGTCATCAAGCACGGCCATTGTGCCGTACGGCGGACGCCGCCTTCCGTTCGATCCGGATAAGGACGGCCGGGAACGGACGCCGGGGGCGGGGCGGGGAGTGCTCCCCGCCCCGCCCCCGGCGCAGCCGCGTCACGGACCGGACGGACCTCAGGCCAGGCGGGCCCGTACCTCGGCGACCAGGTCGGACACCGCCACGGCGCTCTGCTCGCCGGACTCCATGTCCTTGAGCTGGACCACGCCCTCGGCCAGGTCGCGGTCGCCCGCGACGACCGCGAAGCGCGCCCCGCTGCGGTTGGCGTCCTTCATGGCGCCCTTGAGGCCCTTTCCGCCGTAGGACATGTCGGCCGCGACCCCCGCCCTGCGCAGCTCGGTCACCAGGCCGAACACGGCCGGCTTGGCCTCGCCCAGCGCGACCGCGAAGACCGCCGTGGCCGCCGGGATGTCCAGCTCCACGCCCTCCGCCTCCAGGGCGAGCACGGTCCGGTCCACGCCCAGCGCCCAGCCGACCGACGGCAGGGCCGGTCCGCCGATCATCTCGGACAGGCCGTCGTAGCGGCCGCCGCCGCCGACCGCGGACTGGGAGCCCAGGCCGTCGTGGACGAACTCGAAGGTGGTGCGGGTGTAGTAGTCGAGCCCGCGGACCAGCTTCTCGTCGTCCTCGAAGGCGACCCCGGCGGCCGTGACCAGCGCCCGGACCTCCTCGTGGTACGCCTTGCACGCGTCGCACAGGTAGTCGCGCAGCACGGGGGCGCCGACCAGCTGCTTCTGCACGTCGGGCCGCTTGTCGTCGAGGACCCGCAGCGGGTTGATCTCGGCCCGGCGCACGGTCTCCTCGTCGAGGTCGAGGCCGCGCAGGAAGCCCTGCAGCGCCTCCCGGTACACCGGGCGGCACTCCTTGTCGCCGAGCGAGTTCAGCAGGATGCGGAAGTCGCGCAGGCCCAGCGAGCGGTACGCCTGGTCGGCGAGGATGATCAGCTCGGCGTCCAGCGCGGGGTCCTCGGCGCCGATGGCCTCGGCACCGACCTGGGAGAAGTGCCGGTAGCGGCCCGCCTGGGCGCGCTCGTAGCGGTAGTACGAGCCGGAGTACCAGAGCTTGACGGGCAGGCTGCCCAGCTTGTGCAGGTTGCCCTGGAGGGCCGCGCGCAGCACGGAGGCGGTGCCCTCGGGGCGCAGGGCGAGCTCGTCGCCGCCCTTCGTCGTGAGGGTGTACATCTCCTTGCTGACGATGTCGGTGGACTCGCCGACCCCGCGGGAGAACAGCTTCACGTCCTCGAACCCGGGGGTCTCGACGTATCCGTAGCCGGAGTTCCTCAGGGGTGCGGAGATCGCCTCGCGCACCGCCAGGAAGCTGGCGGAGCGGGGCGGCAGCAGGTCGTAGGTGCCCTTGGGGGCCTTGAAGGTGCTCACGAAACTCGTCACATTCCTCGTCGTGGGGCGGCGGTGCCGTCTCCCAGGCCGGCGGCGACCTCCCGCAGGTACGGGTTGGTCGCGCGCTCGCGGCCGATGGTGGTCTGGGGACCGTGGCCGGACAGCACCACGGTCGAGTCCTCCAGCGGCAGGCACACGCGGGCCAGCGACTGGAGCATCTCGGCGTGGGAGCCGCCGGGCAGGTCGGTGCGTCCGATGGAGCCGGCGAAGAGCAGGTCGCCCGAGAAGAAGACCGGCGGTACGTCGGCCTGCTCGGGCATCCGGAAGGTCACCGACCCCTTGGTATGCCCGGGCGCGTGCGCCACCGAGAACTCCATCCCGGCCAGCTTCAGGGCGCTGCCGTCGGTCAGCTCGCGGACGTCGTCCGGCTCGCCGACGGTCAGCTCCCCCATGAGCGGCATGCCGATGGAGCGGCCGAGGGCCTTCTCCGGATCGCTCATCATGTAGCGGTCCTCGGGGTGGATCCAGGCGGGAACGTCGTGCGCTCCGCACACCGGGACCACGGAGGCCACATGATCGATGTGGCCGTGGGTCAGGACGACCGCGACGGGCTTGAGACGGTGCTTCCTCAGCGTCTCCTCGACTCCCTGGGCGGCCTGGTGGCCCGGGTCGATGATGACGCACTCCTCACCCGCGGCGGGGGCGACCAGGTAGCAGTTGGTCCCCCAGGCCCCGGCGGGGAACCCGGCAATCAGCACGTTCGTCCTCAATCGTCGTCCGGCGGGCGGCAGCAGTTCGGAATCTGCTGCTCAGAGCCTACCGGCGCCCCTCATTACACAGCGAACCCATATACGGTACGGCCTAACCGAGCCCGGACAGCGGTACCAGAGACGCACAAGGAGACGACCCGGTGGTCACGAGCGATCAGCGTCGGCGACAGCTCGCCAGGGAGAAGTACGAGCGCCAGCAGAAGCGCCGCGCGGAGGCCCGCCGCAAGTCGCGGCAGCGGCTGGCGATCATCGGTGCCGCCTCGGCCGCCGTGATCGTGGCCCTGATCGGCCTGATCGCGGGCGGTGTCTTCGACGGCAAGGACGAGAACGACGCGTCGGCCGAGCCCTCGGCCTCCCCGTCGCTGCCCGAGCCGAAGAAGTCGCCGTCCCCGGCGATGGCGATCGACGACAAGGCGAAGTACACCTTCGACCTGAAGACCAGCGCGGGCG
Source organism: Streptomyces sp. NPDC093801 (assembly GCF_040701585.1). Lineage (NCBI taxonomy): Bacteria > Bacillati > Actinomycetota > Actinomycetes > Kitasatosporales > Streptomycetaceae > Streptomyces > Streptomyces sp. NPDC093801. The sequence goes on from NZ_JBFBDP010000021.1 coordinate 161,179, forward strand.
ACGTGAAGTTCGAGATGGACGCGTCGAAGACCCCCCAGACGGTCAACTCCTTCAAGTCGCTCGCCGACAAGGGCTTCTTCGACAAGACCAAGTGCCACCGCCTGGTGACCTCCGGGATCTACGTGCTCCAGTGCGGCGACCCCGAGGGCACCGGCCGGGGCGGACCGGGGTACACCATCCCGGACGAGAACCTGGACTCCCTGGGCAAGCCGAACGAGCAGGGCCAGGTGGTCTACCCGGCCGGCACGGTGGCGATGGCCAACACGGGGCAGCCCGGCACCGGCGGCAGCCAGTTCTTCCTGGTCTACAAGGACAGCCCGCTCGCCCCCTCGTACACCCCCTTCGGGAAGATCGACGCGGCCGGGCTGAAGGTGCTGGAAGAGGTCGCCAAGGCCGGGACCGCCGACGGGGCGCAGGACGGCGCTCCGAAGACCCCCGTGACCATCGAGAAGGCCGCCGTCACCAAGAACTGACGGGGGCCGGCGGCCCCGGCCCGGCCGGCCCGCGGCCCCTGCGGCGATATTCCGTCGTGCGGGATGCGGACAGCCGGCCCGGCGGTCGCCTATGTTGGCGTTGTGCAGGGCGGGCGCTGCCCGCCCCAGGAAACTGTGGACGATGCCGGGGGGACACCACCCCGCGCGGCATCAGGTGGAGGAGGCGCTGTGAGCAGCGACCCGTGGGGCCGAGTCGACGAGACCGGCACCGTGTACGTGCGTACTTCCGAGGGCGAGCAGGTCGTCGGCTCGTGGCAGGCGGGCACCCCCGAGGAGGCCCTGGCCTACTTCGAGCGCAAGTACGAGGGCCTGGTGGTCGAGATCGGCCTCCTCGAACGGCGGGTGCGGACCACCGACCTGTCCGCCAAGGACGCCCAGACGGCCATCGACCACCTGCGGACGCAGGTGGACGAGCACCACGCCGTCGGCGACCTCGACGCGCTGCGCGTCCGGCTCGACAAGCTGGTGGCGACGGTGGACTCGCGGCGCGAGGAGCGCAAGGTCCAGAAGGCCAAGCAGGCGGACGAGGCCCGTGCGGCCAAGGACGCCCTGGTGACCGAGGCCGAGCAGCTGGCGCAGAGCGACCAGTGGCGCAGCGCCGGCGAGCGGCTGCGCGCGCTGGTGGACATCTGGAAGGGCCTGCCCCGGCTCGACCGCAAGTCGGACGACGAGCTGTGGCACCGCTTCTCGCACGCCCGGTCCGCCTTCTCCAAGCGCCGCAAGGCGCACTTCGCCGCGCTGGACGCCCAGCGCGAGGAGGCCCGCAAGGCCAAGGAGAAGCTGGTCGCCGAGGCCGAGTCGCTGTCGAAGTCGACGGACTGGGGTCCGACGGCGGCCCGCTACCGCGAGCTGATGGACAGCTGGAAGGCGGCGGGCCGGGCGCAGCGCGAGGCCGAGGACGACCTGTGGAACCGCTTCCGCGGTGCGCAGGACGTGTTCTTCGCGGCGCGCGGCGAGGTCTTCGCCGAGCGGGACGCCGAGCAGGTGGAGAACCTGAAGCTGAAGGAGGAGCTGGCCGCCGAGGCGGAGCTGCTCGTCCCGGTGACGGACCTGAAGGCGGCCCGGGCCGCGTTCCGCTCCGTCAACGAGCGCTGGGAGGCCATCGGCCACGTGCCGCGCGACGCCCGTCCCAAGGTCGAGGGCCGGATGCACGCCGTGGAGCGGGCCATCCAGGAGGCCGAGGAGGGCGAGTGGCGGCGAACCAACCCGGAGGCGCGGGCGCGTGCCGCCGGTCTGACGGGTCAGCTCCAGGCGGCCGTCGACAAGCTGCGCGGTGAGATCGACGCCGCGCGCGCGGCCGGCAACAACGCCAAGGCCGACAAGCTGTCCCGCGAGCTGGAGGGCCGCCAGGCCCTGCTGGACCAGGCGCTGAAGGGCCTGGAGGAGTTCGGCGGCTGACGCGGCCGCCGTCCTCGGACGGGCACGACGGACGGGCACCACCGGTCACGGCCGGTGGTGCCCGTCCGTCGTGTACGGGGGTACGGGCCCGGTTGTGGGCGGGTATGTGTGCGTCCGATTCGTTACGTGGTTTCAACACAGGGTGCGCGCGGGTTGCACCCTCCGCCTGTGTAACGTTGTACGGTGCCGCCTCGGCGGCCTTCTGCCGGGCGACGACCAGGATCGAATGTGACGCATACCCAGATACGCGCTGATGTCCCCGACTCACTTCTCGTCGCCGAACCGCTCGCCGGCAAGAAGGACTCCGGACTCCGTGGTGTCGGTCGGCGCGTACTCGCGAACCTGAAGCGTGCCCGCAAGGCCCTGCTGGTCCACCTCGCCCTGCGGGCGACCGGTCTCGCCGTCATGGCGATCTGGGCCGAGCGCAAGGACGTGCGTCCGCTGGAGATCCTGGGCGGGCGCTGGGACGCCGTCTACTACCTGCACATCGCCGAGAACGGTCTGACGACCCCGCTGGCGACGCCGTCGCCCTGCGCGTTCGCGGGGCCGAGCTGCCAGATGGCGTTCTTCCCCGTCTACCCCATGCTGGTGCGGTACACCTCGTACGTCACGCACCTGCCCATGAACTGGGTGGCGATGGGGCTGGCGATGTTCGCGTCGGTCATCGCCGCGTGGGGCATCTTCGCCGTCACCGACAAGATCTACGGCCGCCGGGTCGCGCTCTTCACCTGCGCCCTGTTCGCGATCGTGCCGGCGGCGCTCGTCCAGTCGATGGCGTACACCGAGCCGCTGTTCCTCGCCCTGTCCGTGTGGGCGATGTACGCGGTGATGACGAAGTCCTGGGTGACGGCCGGTGTGCTGGCCTTCTTCGCCGGGGCGACCCGGCCCTCGGGTTCGGCGATCGTCGCGGCCGTGGTGCTGGCGGGGGTCTGGGAGTACGTGCAGTGGCTGCGCAAGCGCCGCTCGCAGCGGCCCCCGGTGGGGCGGATCGTCGCCGCCTCGCTGATCGCCCCGCTGGGCTGGTTCGGGTACGTGGCCTACGTCGGCTGGCACTTCGGGCGCTGGGACGGCTACTTCGAGCTCCAGCGCCGCTGGGGTTCGGTGTACGACGGCGGCTTCGACACCCTCAACGAGCTGAAGAAGACCTTCACCGAGGTGCACACCACCCTCAACCACGTGGTGGTCTCGCTGACGGTGGTCACCTCCGTGGTGCTGTTCGTGCTGATGACGCGCCGGCGCCGGCCCCCCATGGTGGTGTGGATCTTCGCGGCCATGATCATGCTGGTGGCGCTGGGCGGCGCGGGCTTCTACTTCTCGAAGATGCGCTTCATCATGCCGGCGTTCCCGCTGCTCTTCCCCTTCGCCCTGGCGCTGGCCCGGGCCCGGCGGAGCACGGTGGTGTGGATCCTCGGGTCCGCGACGGCCGTGTCCGCGCTCTTCGGCGGCAACCTCAACTTCGTCTGGTGGGGCTGCCCCTGACCGGGCCGCAGCGCCGGACGTGACGGTGGGCGCCACCCCCTCGGGGGTGGCGCCCACCGTCGTGTGTGCCGCCGCGCGGCTACGGCCTGCGGGCCGAGGTCACGCGGTAGACGTCATAGACGCCCTCGACGCTCCGCACGGCCTTCAGGACGTGCCCCAGGTGCTTCGGGTCGCCCATCTCGAAGGTGAACCGGGAGGTGGCCACCCGGTCGCGCGAGGTCTGCACGGCCGCGGAGAGGATGTTGACGTGCTGGTCCGACAGGACCCGCGTGACGTCGGACAGCAGCCGCGAGCGGTCCAGCGCCTCGACCTGGATGGCGACCAGGAAGACGGAGGACTGGGTCGGCGCCCACTCCACCTCCAGCATCCGCTCGGGCTGCTGGGAGAGGGAGTCGACGTTGACGCAGTCGGCGCGGTGAACCGATACGCCACTGCCGCGCGTGACGAAGCCGATGATCGGGTCGCCCGGCACCGGCGTGCAGCAGCGGGCCAGCTTCACCCACACGTCGTCGACGCCCTTGACGACCACGCCCGGGTCTGCGTTGCCGCGCCGCTTGGTGCGGGCGCGGGACGGCGGGACGCTCTCCTCGATGTCCTCGTTGGCGGCCTCCTCGCCGCCGAGGGCCTGCACCAGCTTCTGCACGACGCCCTGCGCGGCCACGTGGCCCTCGCCGATCGCCGCGTAGAGGGACGAGATGTCGGGGTAGCGCATCTCGTGCGCGAGGGTGACGAGGGAGTCGCCGGTCAGGATCCGCTGGATCGGCAGGTTCTGCTTGCGCATGGCCCGCGCGATGGCGTCCTTGCCGTGCTCGATGGCCTCGTCGCGGCGCTCCTTGGAGAACCAGGCGCGGATCTTGTTGCGGGCCCGCGGGGACTTGACGAAGCCCAGCCAGTCACGGGACGGGCCGGCCCCCTCGGCCTTGGAGGTGAAGACCTCGACCAGGTCGCCGTTGTCGAGGGTCGATTCGAGCGGCACGAGCCGTCCGTTGACCCGCGCCCCTATGGTGCGGTGGCCGACCTCGGTGTGGACCGCGTACGCGAAGTCCACGGAGGTCGCCCCGGCGGGCAGGGCGATGACGTCGCCCTTGGGGGTGAAGACGAAGACCTCGTTGCGCGAGAGGTCGAAGCGCAGCGAGTCGAGGAACTCGCCCGGGTCCTCCGTCTCCTTCTGCCAGTCGAGGAGCTGGCGCAGCCAGGCCATGTCGTTGACGGTGTCCTGGCCGGCGCTGCCCTTGGCGGCCTGCGGGACGTCCGTGCGGATCTTGGAGGCGCCGGCGACGGTCTGCTGCTTGTACTTCCAGTGCGCGGCGATGCCGTACTCGGCGCGGCGGTGCATGTCGAAGGTGCGGATCTGGAGTTCGACCGGCTTGCCGTTGGGCCCGATGACCGTCGTGTGGAGCGACTGGTACATGTTGAACTTGGGCATCGCGATGTAGTCCTTGAACCGGCCGGGGACCGGGTTCCAGCGCGCGTGCACGGTGCCGAGGGCCGCGTAGCAGTCCCGGACGGTGTCCACGAGGACGCGGATGCCCACCAGGTCGTAGATCTCCGCGAAGTCACGGCCGCGGACGATCATCTTCTGGTAGACGCTGTAGTAGTGCTTGGGGCGGCCGGTGACCGTGGCCTTGATCCGGGCGGCCCGGAGGTCGGTCTGCACCTCGTCGGTGACGATGGCCAGGTACTCGTCGCGCTTGGGGGCCCGCTCGGCGACCAGGCGCACGATCTCGTCGTACATCTTGGGGTAGAGGATCGCGAAGGCGAGGTCCTCCAGCTCCCACTTGATCGTGTTCATGCCGAGGCGGTGGGCCAGCGGCGCGTAGATCTCGAGGGTCTCGCGGGCCTTCTTCTCCTGCTTCTCCCGCTTGAGGTAGCGCATCGTGCGCATGTTGTGCAGGCGGTCGGCGAGCTTGATGACCAGGACCCGGGGGTCCTTGGCCATGGCGACGACCATCTTGCGCACGGTCTCGGCCTGGGCGGCCTCGCCGAACTTGACCCGGTCGAGCTTGGTGACGCCGTCGACGAGGAGGGCCACGGCGTCGCCGAAGTCGCGGCGGAGCTGGTCGAGGCCGTACTCCGTGTCCTCGACGGTGTCGTGCAGCAGGCCCGCCATCAGGGTGGCGGGGTCCATCCCGAGCTCGGCGAGGATCGTGGTCACCGCGAGCGGATGGGTGATGTACGGGTCGCCGCTCTTGCGCTTCTGGCCGCGGTGCCAGCGCTCCGCGACCTGGTAGGCCTGTTCGATCTGGCGCAGCGTCGCCGTCTCGATCTTCGGGTCGTTGCTGCGGACTATACGGAGCAGGGGTTCCAGTACCGGGTTGTACGGGTTGGAACGCTGCACGCCGAGGCGGGCCAGCCGGGCGCGCACCCGGTTGGAGGACCCGGCCGGCTTGACCGGGAGCGGCTTGACCGGCGGGGCCGGCGGGGGCGTGGCTGCGGCCGCCGCGGCCGGATCGGCCTGGGGGTCGGGCTGCGCGGCGGAGAGTGGCTGGACCTCGTCTGGCAAGAGCGCTCCTCTGGGGGTCCCGCCGGAGGGCGTCCGGGGGAGGATCCGGGACCCCGGTCAGGTCCGGATAAACCATGGTAGCGAGGGTTCCGCCACGCCGTTCTCCCCGGCCGCCCGGTGGGACGGGACCCCAGCCCCGTTCCACCCCGGCTCAGCCCGCGCCCGGATCCCGGCCCCGGCCCCGGCCCCGGCCCCGGCACGACGAAACGGCGGGCCCCCGGGGCGTCCCGGGAACCCGCCGCTGCGACAGGGAGGGGTCAGACCACGATCAGGGCGTCCAGCGGAGCCCCCGCGAGGGCCCCGGCCAGCTTGGCCCGGCCCGGAAGGAACGACAGCTCCATCAGGACCGCCACGCCCGCGACCTCGGCCCCGGCCCGCCGGATCAGCTCCAGCGAGGCCTCGGCGGTGCCGCCGGTGGCCAGGACGTCGTCGATGACCATGACCCGGTCACCCGTCGACAGGTCCTCGGCGTGGACCTCGATCTCGGCCGTCCCGTACTCCAGCTCGTAGGCCTGCGCGAGCGTGGCGCCCGGCAGCTTTCCGGCCTTGCGCACGGGGATGAAGCCGATGCCCGCCTTGACGGCGACCGGGGCGGCCAGGATGAACCCGCGCGCCTCCAGCCCGACGATCTTCGTCGCGCCGTAGCGGTCGGCCAGCTCCACCAGGGTGTCGGTCAGGGCGCCGAAGGCCGCCGGGTCGGCGAGCAGCGGGGTGATGTCCTTGAACACCACGCCCGGCTTCGGGTAGTCCGTGACGTCCGTGATCCGGCTGAGCAGCAGCTCGCGGACCTCGGGGGTGCAGGAGGCGAAGGTCACCGGCGCCGCCTCCCCTGGCCGCTCTGGGCCACGACCTGCGGGGCCTCGTCCGCTTCGGTGCCGCCGTCGAGGTCCTCGCCCTTGGCGGCCGCGGCGGCCCGCTTGGCGAGCACGCGCTTCTTCAGCGCCTTCATCGCCGGCTCGCGCTCCTTCAGGTCCACGACCAGCGGGGTGGCGATGAAGATCGACGAGTACGCACCGGCCGCGAGACCGACGAACAGCGACAGCGAGATGTCGTTGAGCATGCCCGCGCCGAGGAAGCCGCCGCCGATGAACAGCAGGGCCGCGACCGGCAGGAGCGCCACGACGGTGGTGTTGATCGAGCGGACCAGCGTGCCGTTGATGCTGCGGTTGGCGACGTCGCTGAAGGTGTAGCGGGTCTGCTTGGTGATGTCCTTCGCGCCCTCCTTGAGACCGTCGAAGACGACGACGGTGTCGTAGAGGGAGTAGCCGAGGATGGTCAGCAGACCGATCACGGTGCCCGGGGTCACCTCGAAGCCGACGAGCGCGTACACGCCGACGGTGATGGTGAGGTCGTGGACCAGGGCGATCAGGGCCGCGACGGCCATCCGCCACTCGAAGGCGATGGCGAGGTAGATCACCACGAGGACCATGAAGATCGCGAGACCGGTCCAGGCCTTGTTCGCGATCTGCTCGCCCCAGCTCGGGCCGACCAGGTCCGCGTTGATCTGGCCCGCGTCGACCTTGAGGTCGGCGGCGAGCTGCCTCTTCACGGAGGCGGCCGCGTTGGTGTCCAGACCGGAGATCTGGATGCGCAGGCCGCCGGTGCCCAGCTCCTGGACGATCGCGTGGTGCCCCGAGGCCTTGTCCGCCGCCTCGGTCGCCCGTGCGACGGACACGGTCGTCTTCGGGGTGGTGAAGACCGCGCCGCCCTTGAACTCGATGCCCATGTTGAGGCCCTGGACGGCCAGCGCCACGATCGCCGTGATGGTGATCAGGACGGAGACGCCGTACCAGAGAAAGCGCTTGCCGACGAAGTCGTAGCCGACCTCACCGCGGTACAGCTTGGCGCCGAGATCTCCCAGCTTCGACATCTCACGCCTCCTTTGCGTCGACGGGGGCGGGGACGGGGCCGGTGCGGCGGGACCGGCGCAGCGGGGGCTTGGCGCCGAGCCGCTTCGGGTCCAGCCCGGACCACGGGTGGCCGCTGGAGAAGAACTTCGTCCGCGCCAGCAGGGTCATGACGGGCTTGGTGAAGAGGAACACCACGACCACGTCGAGCAGGGTGGTCAGACCCAGCGTGAAGGCGAAGCCCTGCACCTTGCCGACGGTGACGATGAAGAGCACCGCGGCGGCGAGGAAGGAGACGAAGTCGGAGACCAGGATCGTGCGCCGGGCGCGCGGCCAGGCCCGCTCGACGGCCGGACGCAGGGTGCGGCCCTCGCGGATCTCGTCGCGGATGCGCTCGAAGTACACGATGAACGAGTCCGCCGTGATGCCGATGGCGACGATCGCGCCGCAGACCGCGGGAAGGTTCAGGGCGAAGCCGATGCCCTTGCCCAGCAGCGCCATGATCGTGTACGTGAGGATCGCGGACACCATGAGGCTGACGATCGCGATGAAGGCCAGACCGCGGTAGTAGACCAGCAGGTAGATCACGACGAGGGCCAGGCCGATGGCGCCGGCGATCAGGCCGGCCTTCAGCTGCTCCCCGCCGAGCGCGGCGGTGACGGTGGTGACGCTGTCCTCCTGGAAGGACAGGGGCAGGGCGCCGTACGAGAGCATGTTGCCCAGGTCCTGCGCGGACTGCTGGGTGAAGCCGCCGGAGATCTCGGCGTTGCCGCCCGTGAGCGCCTGGCTGACGGACGGGTCGGAGATGACCTTGCCGTCGAGGACGATCGCGAACTGGTTCTGCGGCGGCGTCTTGGTGGCCAGCTCACCGGTGATCTTGGCGAACTTGTCGGCGCCCTTGTCGGTGAACTGCATCTGCACGATCCACTGACCGCGCTGCTGGTCGATGACGCCCTTGGCGTCCTTCACGTCCGTGCCGGCGACCTGGGCCGGACCGAGGATCCACTTGCCCCAGGTGGTGCCGCGCTGGCCACAGGCGATCGTCGGCTCGTCGGGCTTGGCACCCTTGCCGGCGGCGGCGCGCTGGTCCTCCTTGGTGCAGTCCAGCGCGGCGAACTTCGCCTGCAGGTCCGCCACGGCGGGGTCCGCCGACGGGGTCGGAGCGGGGGCCGGGGCCGAGGCGGAGGGCGTGGCCTTGTTGTCGTCTGCCTTCTTCGACTCGCTCGCCGAGGGCGAGGGAGTGGGGGTGCCCGGGGCCTTGAGGGCCTCGCTGAGCACACGGCCCTGGGAAGTGGCGCTGGACGACGGGGTGGCCGGCGCGGACGGCTTGGTGCTGCCCTCGGCCTTCGGGGCGCCGGAACCGCTCGCGGAGGGGCTCGGGGAGCCGCTCGGCTTGGTCTCGGGGGCGGCGGGGGCGCCGTCCGCGAAGGCGAGGACGGGGCGGAAGTACAGCTGGGCGGTGGTGCCGACCTGCTCACGCGCCTGCTGCTCGTTCACGCCCTTGGGGATGTTCACGATGATGTGGTCGCGGCCCTGGGTCTGGACCTCGGCCTCCGAGACGCCGAGACCGTTGACACGGCGGTCGATGATCCCGACGGCCGTGTTCATGTTGGTCTCGTTGACCGCGTCCGGCTTGCCGGGCTCGCTCTTGGCCTTGAGCGTGATGCTCGTACCGCCGGCGAGGTCGATGCCCAGGCGGGGCGTCGTCTGCTTCGTGAGGAACATCCCCGCGGTGAGCGCCACCATCGCGATCAGGATGAAGGCCAGGGCGCGCCCCGGCCTCCCCTGAGCCCCCGTGGGCCGCCGGCCCTTCTTCGGTGCTGCCACCTTGTCGTTTCTCCCTGTCCAACCGCCCCGCGCCGGGTCAGCGCGCGGACGGCCACGAAATGTGTGGTGGGGACCCCTGCCCCCCGCAGAAGTTCACTGCGGGAACCGCGGCGGATGCCGGTCGGGCACCGCCGCGGTCCCTGCCCGGCGCTACTTCGCGCCGGGCTCGCCGTCGGCCTTGCCGTCCTTCGGCTCGTCGTCCTTGTTCAGGTCGGGCTTGGGGGCGTCCTCCGGGGCGGAGTCCTTCGACAGGTCCGTCTTCGGGGACTCGGAGTCCGTCAGCGAGGAGGCGTCGTCGGGGACGGTCAGACCGTCCGTGGCGGTGCCGTGGACGATGCGGTTGTACTCCTCGTCCTCCAGCACGGCGCCGATGGCGTTCTTCGCGTAGATCGCGTGGACGCCGGGGGCCACCTCGAGGGTGACGGTGTCGTCACCGATCTCCTTGACCGTGGCGTACATGCCGCCGATGGTGCGGACGCCGGTGCCGGGCGTCATGTGGTCGCGCATCTGCGCGGCCTGCTGCTGCTTCTTCTTGGCGGAGCGGGTCATCAGGAACATCGCCCCGATGAGCACGATGAACGGGAGGAGTGTCACGAGATTCACGGGACGGAGATCCTATCCACGACCGCGCGGGAGACGGCCTTTTTCTACGGGGGTGGGCACACCGACCCGAAGGGTCGGCATCGGCGGAGTCTAGGCGAGTCCGCACCGATGGAACAACGCCCAGCATGGCACCGCAGTTCCTGACCGGTCGAACCTCCGCGCCGTCAGGCCCCGAACAGGCCCTGTTGTCCGCTTGATCCGCCGGCCGCGTGCTGCGGGGGGACAAGTCCCAGGTGAGCCCATGCGGCGGGGGTCGCGACCCGCCCCCGCGGGGTGCGCGCCAGCAGCCCCTCCCGGACCAGGAACGGCTCGGCGACCTCCTCCACCGTCTCGCGCTCCTCCCCCACGGCGACCGCGAGGGTGGACAGCCCGACGGGACCGCCGCCGAACAGCTTCAGGAGGGCCTCCAGCACCGACCGGTCCAGCCGGTCGAGGCCGCGCGCGTCCACCTCGTACACCTGGAGGGCCGTCGAGGCCACCTCACGGGTGATCGCACCGTCTGCCTTGACCTGGGCGTAGTCGCGGACGCGGCGCAGCAGGCGGTTGGCGATGCGGGGGGTGCCGCGGGAGCGGCCGGCGATCTCGGCGGCTCCGGCGGTGTCGATCTCCACGTCGAGGAGGCGTGCGGAGCGGTGGACCACGCGCTGGAGCTCCTCCGGCGCGTAGAACTCCATGTGGCCGGTGAACCCGAAGCGGTCGCGCAGCGGCGGCGGCAGCAGGCCGGCCCGGGTGGTGGCGCCGACGAGGGTGAACGGCGGCAGCTCCAGCGGGATGGCGGTCGCGCCGGGCCCCTTGCCGACGATCACGTCGACGCGGAAGTCCTCCATGGCCATGTAGAGCATCTCCTCGGCGGGCCGGGACATGCGGTGGATCTCGTCGAGGAAGAGGACCTCGCCCTCCTGGAGGGAGGAGAGGATCGCGGCGAGGTCGCCGGCGTGCTGGATGGCGGGGCCGGAGGTGATCCGGATGGGCGCGCCCATCTCCGCGGCGATGATCATGGAGAGGGTGGTCTTGCCGAGGCCGGGCGCGCCGGAGAGCAGGACGTGGTCGGCGGTGGCACCGCGCTGGCGGGCCGCCTTCAGGACGAGGTCCAGCTGCTGGCGGACCTTCTCCTGGCCGACGAACTCGCCGAGGTCCTTGGGGCGCAGGGCCGCCTCGACGGCGGTGTCCTCGCCGTCGGCCGCGGCGGCGACCAGCCGGTCGGGCTCGGGGATGTCGGTCTCGTCGTCCCAGGTCACGGTGTTCGGTCTGCCTTCTCGTTCGTACCGGGTGCGGTGGCTGCGGTGGACCGGCCCGCGGTCAGCGGGTGCGGTTCAGGGTCTGGAGGGCCGCCCGCAGGAGCTGCGGCACGGGGGCGGCGCCCCCGGCGGCGATGGCCGCCTCCGCCTGCGGGGTCACCGCGTCGACGGCGTCCTCCGCCTCGCGGGAGGCGTAGCCGAGGCCGATGAGGGCCGCCGTGAGCTGCTCCGTCCAGGGGGCGGGCCCGGAGGCCGCGGGGGCGCGCTGCGCGCCGACCACGGGGGCGGCGCCCAGCTTGCCCTTCAGCTCCAGCAGCAGCTTCTGGGCGCCCTTCTTCCCGATCCCGGGCACGGCCGTCAGCGCCTTCTCGTCACCCGACTCCACGGCCAGCCGCAGCGCGTCCGGGCTGTGCACGCCGAGCATGGCCTGGGCCAGCCTGGGCCCCACCCCGCTGGCGGTCTGGAGCAGCTCGAAGACCTGGCGCTCGTCGTCGTCCGCGAAGCCGTAGAGGGTCAGGGAGTCCTCCCGGACCACCAGGGAGGTGGCCAGCCGGGCCGGCTCGCCGGTGCGCAGGCCCGCGATGGTGTTCGGGGTGCACTGCACGGCCATCCCCACTCCCCCGACCTCGATCACGGCCAGGGTGGGGGTGAGCGCGGCGACCGGGCCGCTGACGAAGGCGATCATCTCGTACGGCCTTTCAAGGCGGAGGCGTGCTGGGCTGCCGCCTGCTGGAGGCGGTTCTGGGCGGGGGCCCGCCAGATGTGGCAGATGGCGAGGGCCAGCGCGTCGGCGGCGTCGGCCGGCTTCGGCGGCTCGGCGAGCCGCAGCAGCCGGGTCACCATGGCTCCGACCTGCGCCTTGTCGGCGCGGCCGCTGCCGGTGACGGCGGCCTTGACCTCGCTGGGGGTGTGCAGGGCGACGGGTATCCCGCGGCGTGCCGCGCACAGCATGGCGACGGCGCTGGCCTGGGCGGTGCCCATCACGGTGCGGACGTTGTGCTGGCTGAAGACGCGCTCCACGGCGACGCATTCGGGCCGGTGCGCGTCGAGCCACTCCTCGATGCCGCGCTCGATGGCGACGAGCCGGTGCCCCAGCTCGGCGTCGGCGGGCGTGCGCACGACCCCGACGCCGATCATGGTCAGGGGCCGTCCCGCGACTCCTTCGACCACGCCGACACCGCACCGCGTCAGCCCCGGGTCCACGCCCAGTACGCGCACCGCTCCCCCTCTCCTCCGGTCACCGCTCGCCCGTCCGTGCAGGCTATCCGGCCGCACTGACAACGCGACGGCGGGCCGACAGGGTGTGTCCTGTCGGCCCGCCGTGGAACGTCGAGCGGCGCCTTACGCGTCGACCTTCTCCATGACCTCGTCCGAGACGTCGAAGTTGGCGAAGACGTTCTGGACGTCGTCGCTGTCCTCGAGCGCGTCGATCAGCTTGAAGATCTTGCGCGCGCCCTCTTCGTCGAGCTCGACCTGCATGGTCGGGACGAAGCTGGAGTCGGCGGAGTCGTAGTCGATGCCGGCCTCCTGGAGCGCGGTGCGGACCGCGACCAGGTCGGTGGCCTCGCTGATGATCTCCCAGGTGTCGCCGTTGTCGTTGACCTCTTCGGCACCGGCGTCCAGGACCGCACCGAGGACGTCGTCCTCGCTGAGCTCGGCCTTGGGCAGCAGGATGACGCCCTTGCGGTTGAACAGGTACGAGACCGAGCCCGGGTCGGCCATCGAGCCGCCGTTGCGGGTCATGGCGACGCGGACGTCGGAGGCGGCGCGGTTGCGGTTGTCGGTGAGGCACTCGATGAGCACCGCGACACCGTTCGGACCGTAGCCCTCGTACATGATCGTCTCGTAGTCGGCGCCGCCGGCCTCGAGGCCGCCGCCGCGCTTGACCGCGGAGTCGATGTTCTTGTTCGGGACCGACTGCTTCTTGGCCTTCTGGACGGCGTCGAACAGCGTCGGGTTGCCGTCGATGTCGGCACCGCCCATACGGGCCGCGACCTCGATGTTCTTGATCAGCTTCGCGAAGAGCTTGCCGCGCTTGGCATCGATCACGGCCTTCTTGTGCTTCGTCGTAGCCCATTTAGAGTGGCCGGACATCCGCCTGTCTCCTTCGCGTAACCAACAGTGTTCATCTCAGATCCTACCGGGACCTGGTTACAGGGCCGCGCGCACCATGTCGACGAAGTACGCGTGGACGCGGTCGTCGCCGGTCAGCTCGGGGTGGAACGAGGTGGCGAGGACGTTTCCCTGCCGCACGGCGACCGTGTGGCCGTCGTACGTGGCGAGGACCTCGGCGGAGGCCCCGACCGACTCGACCCACGGGGCGCGGATGAAGACGCCCTCGACGGGGCCGCCCTCGATGCCGGTGAAGTCGATCTGCGCCTCGAAGGACTCGTTCTGCCGGCCGAAGGCGTTGCGGCGGACGATCATGTCGATGCCGCCGAGCGTCTCCTGGTCGTCACGGCCGTCCAGGAGCTTGTCGGCGAGCATGATCATGCCGGCGCAGGTGCCGTAGACCGGCATCCCGGCGCGCACGCGCTCGCGCAGCGGCTCCAGCATGCCGAACAGGACGGCGAGCTTCGACATGGTCGTGGACTCGCCGCCGGGGATGACCAGGGCGTCGACCTCGGCGAGCTCCTCGGGACGCCGGACCGGCCTGGCCACGGCGTCCGCCGCGGCCAGGGCGATCAGGTGCTCCCGTACGTCGCCCTGGAGGGCCAGGACACCGATCACGGGGGGGTTGCTCATCGTGGGGTGCCCTACCAGCCGCGGTTGGCGTAGCGCTCGGTCTCGGGGAGGGTGTCGCAGTTGATGCCGACCATGGCCTCGCCCAGGTTGCGGGACGCGTCCGCGATGACCTTCGGGTCGTCGAAGAAGGTGGTGGCCTTCACGATGGCGGCGGCGCGCTTGGCCGGGTCGCCCGACTTGAAGATGCCGGAGCCGACGAAGACGCCCTCGGCGCCGAGCTGGCGCATCAGGGCGGCGTCGGCCGGGGTGGCGACGCCACCGGCGGAGAACAGGACGACGGGGAGCTTGCCGAGCTCGGCGACCTCCTTGACGAGCTCGTACGGGGCGCGCAGCTCCTTGGCGGCGGCGTACAGCTCGTTGTTGTCGTAGCCGCGCAGCTGGGCGATCTCGTTCTTGATCTGGCGCAGGTGGCGGACGGCCTCGACGACGTTGCCCGTGCCGGCCTCGCCCTTCGAGCGGATCATGGCCGCGCCCTCGGCGATGCGGCGCAGGGCCTCGCCCAGGTTGGTGGCGCCACAGACGAAGGGGGTGGTGAAGGCCCACTTGTCGGAGTGGTTGATCTCGTCGGCCGGGGTGAGGACCTCGGACTCGTCGATGTAGTCGACGCCGAGGGACTGGAGCACCTGGGCCTCGACGAAGTGGCCGATGCGGGACTTGGCCATGACGGGGATGGAGACGGCCTCGATGATCTCCTCGATCATGTTCGGGTCCGACATCCGGGCCACGCCGCCGTCCTTGCGGATGTCGGCCGGAACCCGCTCCAGGGCCATGACGGCCACGGCGCCGGCGTCCTCGGCGATCTTCGCCTGCTCGGCGTTGACCACGTCCATGATCACGCCGCCCTTGAGCTGCTCGGCCATGCCGCGCTTGACGCGGGAGGTGCCGATGGCCGACTCAGCGGACTGGGGGGAGGTGGGAAGCGTGCTCACGGGGTGACCTCACTCGAAGGGAACTCGAAAAGGGAGACGGGTACTACTCGGCAGAGAAAACCGCACCGACCAGTCCACTACAAGGGCCAATATGGAGCCGGTGGCCCCTTCATTTGTCCCCGGTGGCGCTGGTGGACCCGTTCGGCCCAGTCCCCCGCCCCTCCGCGGCGGCTACGCGGGGCGGTCCGCGAGGTCGGCCGGGGGCTCGTCGTCCATCTCGAAGGCCAGCGGGAACGGGGCGTGCCCGGCCAGCCGGAACCAGCGGACCTTGCGGTGCGTGCGCAGCGCCCGGGCGGCCCGTACGGCGTCGTTGAGGAAGCGCCGGGCCATCGGCACCCGGCGCACCGCCGCAGCCAGCTCCTCGGCCGCCGCCTCGCCTCCGGGGGCGGCCTTGAGCACCTCCACCTGGTCGGCGTCGGCGAACACCGCGCGCAGCGCCTGGCTGAGCTCGCTCTCGGCGACCTCCCGGTTCTCCTCCTCGGCCTGCCGGGCGGCGTGCGCGGCCTCGTACAGCACGAGCGAGGAGGCGGGGTCGAGCGCCCCGGAGGTGGCCACCTCCGCGACGACGGAGGCGCGCCGCACCAGCTGCGCGTCCAGGGCGGCCCGGGCGGCGTCCATCCGGGTGTGCAGCCGGTCCAGCCGCCCGGCGGTCCAGCTGAGGTAGACCCCGACGGCGCCGAGCGCCACCGCGATCCAGACAAGGTTTTCGATCACGGGCGGCGACACTACCCGCTACGGGGCGCCGCCCGCCCGCCCCGAGGGGCGGGAACGGGCCGCCCGGGGCGCTACCCGTCCCGCGAGAAGCCGAGGCGGGTGCGGAGGGGGACGCGTTCGTCGGCGGCGACCGCGGCGGCGCCGTCGGTCACCGTCTCGTAGACGGCCAGGATGTCCGCGCCGACCGTCGACCAGTCGAAGCGGCGCACGTGCGCCGAGCCGCGGGCGCTCAGTTCCGCGCGCCGGGCCGGGTCGCGCAGCAGGGCGATCGCCCCGGCCGCCAGGGAGTCGGCGTCCTCGTTGGCGAACAGCTCCCCCGCCGCACCCTGGTCCAGCACCTGGGCGAAGGCGTCGAGGTCGGAGGCGAGCACGGCCGCCCCGGCGGAGAGGGCCTCGACCAGGATGATCCCGAAGCTCTCGCCGCCGGTGTTGGGGGCGACGTAGACGTCGACGCTGCGCAGCAGGCGGGCCTTGTCCTCGTCGGAGACCATGCCGAGGAACTCCACGCGGGAGCGCAGCTCGGCCGGCAGCGAGGCCACGGCCTCCTCCTCGTCGCCGCGGCCCGCCACCAGCAGCCGTACGTCCGGGCACTCGCGGACGATGCGCGGGAAGGCGGCCATGAGCACCGGCAGCCCCTTGCGGGGCTCGTCGATGCGGCCGATGAAGCCCAGGGTCGTGCCGCCCCATTCGGGATTCGGGTCGGCCTTGGCGAAGAAGTCGACGTCGACGCCGTTGGGGATGACCACGGCGTCCCCGCCGAGGTGCTCGACCAGGGTGCGCCGGGCGTACTCGCTGACCGCGATCCGGGCGCTGATCTTCTCCAGCGCGGGCTGGAGGATCGGGTACGCCGCGATCATCGCCCGGGAGCGGGGGTTGGAGGTGTGGAACGTGGCCACGATCGGCCCCTGCGCCGCCCAGCAGGACAGCAGCCCGAGGGAGGGGGAGGCCGGCTCGTGGATGTGGATGACGTCGAACACGCCCTCGTGCAGCCAGCGCCGTACGCGGGCGGCCGACAGGAAGCCGAAGTTCAGCCGGGCGACGGACCCGTTGTAGGGCACCGGCACGGCCCGCCCCGCCGAGACCACGTAGGGGGGCAGCGGGGTCTCGTCGTCCGCGGGGGCCAGCACCGACACCTCGTGGCCCAGCCGGATCAGGTGTTCCGCCAGGTCGCGGATGTGGAACTGGACGCCGCCGGGGACGTCCCAGGAGTACGGGCAGACGATGCCGATCTTCACTACGGGCGCTCCTCGAGGTCGTCGAGCCACAGGCGCTGGAGCATGTGCCAGTCCTCGGGGTGCTCGGCGATCCCCGACGCGAAGGCGTCGGCCAGCGCCTGGGTCATCGCGGCGGTCTTCTCGGTCCGCGTGCCGGTCCCGGGCACCTCCACCTCGGGGTGGATCCGGCCGTACATCTTCGGGGCGTCGCCGTAGTACAGGGTGGCCGGCAGCAGGACCGCACCGGTCTGCTGCGCCAGCAGCGCGGGTCCGGCGGGCATCCGGGCGGTGGCGCCGAAGAAGTCCACCTCGACCCCGGAGGCCGAGAGGTCCCGGTCGGCGACCAGGCAGATCATCCCGCCGGCGCGCAGCCGGCGCGCGAGGGTGCCGAAGGCGGCCCCGCCGCTGTGCGGCAGGACCTCCATGCCCAGGCTCTGCCGGTAGGCGACGAAGCGGTCGTAGAGGGACTCGGGCTTGAGCCGCTCGGCGACGGTGGTGAACGGGACGCCGACGTGGCCGGTGACCCAGGCGCCGGCCAGGTCCCAGTTGGCCAGGTGCGGCAGGGCCACGATCACCCCGCGGCCGGAGGCGAGGGCCTCGCGCAGGACGTGCTCGTCCTTCATGGTGACGTCCGTGCCGAAGCGCCGCGGGTCCATGGCGGGCAGCCGGAAGGACTCCATCCAGTAGCGCATGTACGAGCGCATGCCCGCCCGGGAGAGGGCGCGCAGCCGCTCGGGGCCGGCGTCGGGCACCACCCGGGCCAGGTTGGACTCCAGGCGCAGCACGCTCTTGCCGCGCCGCTTCCAGACCGTGTCGGCGATCCTGCGTCCGAGGGCCGCGGCCGCCGGCTCGGGGAGCTTCTTGACGCCCGCCCAGCCGAGCCCGTAGAGCCCGTCGACCAGTTTGTCCCTGCCGCTGCCCATCAGAGCGCGCCGCCCTCGGCGGGGGCCGCCGCGTCGGCCTCGGCGGCCTCGCGGCGCACCGTGACCACCCGCTGGACCAGGGTGACGAGCGAGCCGGCCGCCACCACCCACAGGGCGACGGGCAGCAGCACGCCGATCCACGAGGGCACCCCGAAGGTCCGGAGCCCGGACAGGCCCGCCGCGACGAGGGTGATCACCAGGCGCTCGGCGCGCTCGACCAGGCCGTTGACGGCGACGGGCAGCCCGATCGCCTCGCCGCGGGCCTTGGTGTACGAGACCACCTGGCCGCTGGCCAGGCAGAAAATCGCCACCGCGCACAGCGCGTTGTCGTTCCCGGAGCCCGCGTACCAGAGCGCCAGGCCGCCGAAGATCGCCGCGTCGGCCACCCGGTCGAGGGTGGAGTCGAGGAACGCGCCCCAGCGGCTGGAGACCCCGGCCTGGCGGGCCATGTTCCCGTCCACCAGGTCGGAGAAGACGAACAGGGTGATGGTGATCGTGCCCCAGAAGAACTCGCCCCGGGGGAAGAAGACCAGCGCCCCGGCCACCACACCGGCGGTGCCGATCAGCGTGACCGCATCGGGGCTCACCCCCCGGCGGAGGAGAAATGCGGCGAACGGCGTGAGAACACGCGTGAAGAACGCACGCGCGTACTTGTTCAGCATGGCCTTCCCAGAGGGTCGCTGGGCCGCGCGGCCACCACGGCCACCGGCTGGCCCATCGTAGCCAGCACCCCGGGTGCGGGGCGCCCCGCACCCTCCGGTTCGCCCTGCGCAATCCTTCGGCCATCCCCTCCCCGGGCGCCCTTCACACCGCCGTCGGTGACCGGTACGACGTATGGACGCAGTGTGACGCCGGTGCAAAGCTCGAAGAACCCCGATCACCCTCCTTCACCGCGACACCGGGAGGCACGAGCATCATGGGACCCACATCACACCAAGCCGGGGCCGCCGGCAGGGCACTGACGGCCGACCGCCCCGACGCCCTGCGCAACGTCGTGCTGGTCGGCCACAGCGGCGCCGGCAAGACCACCCTGGTCGAGGCCCTGGCCCTGACCGCGGGGGCCGTGAACCGCGCCGGACGGGTCGAGGACGGGGGCACGGTCTCGGACTACGACG
The DNA here is from genome assembly GCF_040701585.1 of Streptomyces sp. NPDC093801. Taxonomy (NCBI): domain Bacteria; kingdom Bacillati; phylum Actinomycetota; class Actinomycetes; order Kitasatosporales; family Streptomycetaceae; genus Streptomyces; species Streptomyces sp. NPDC093801. Next base: position 180,208 of record NZ_JBFBDP010000021.1, read on the forward strand.
AGATCGAGCAGCGCCGCCAGCGCTCCGTCCAGCTCTCCCTGGTCCCCGTCGAATGGGCCGGAATCAAGATCAACATCCTGGACACCCCCGGGTACGCCGACTTCGTCGGGGAACTGCGGGCCGGCCTGCGCGCCGCGGACGCCGCCCTCTTCGTCGTCTCCGCCGCCGACGGGATCGACGGGGCGACGCGGATGGTCTGGGACGAATGCGAGGCCGTCGGCATGCCGCGGGCCATCGTCGTCACCCATTTGGAGGCAGCCCGCTCCGATTACTCGCAGACGGCCTCCGTGTGCGGCGAGATCTTCGGCGCCGACGACCCCGACGCCGTCATCCCCCTCTACCTCCCGCTGCTCGGCGCCCCCGGACCCGACGGCCACTCCCCCGTCACCGGCCTGCTCGGCCTGCTCTCCCGGCGCGTCGCCGACTACACCTCCGGCGAACGCGCCGAACGCGACCCGGACCCCGAGGAGCTCGCCCTCATCGACGGCGCCCGCTCCCGCCTCATCGAGGGGATCATCGCCGAGAGCGAGGACGAGACCCTCATGGACCGCTACCTCGGCGGTGAGGACATCGACGTGAAGACCCTCGTCGAGGACCTGGAGCGGGCCGTCGCGCGCGGCACCTTCCATCCCGTCCTGATGGCCGCCCCCGCCGCCGACGGCGCCCGCCAGGGCCTGGGCACGGTGGAACTCCTCGAACTGATCACCGGCGGCTTCCCCACCCCGGCCGAACGGGCGCCCCTCGCGGTCACCGCCCCCGACGGCAGCCCGCGCCCGGACGTCACCTGCGACCCCTCCGGCCCGCTCCTCGCCGAGGTCGTCAAGACCTCCTCCGACCCCTACGTCGGCCGCGTCTCCCTCGTCCGGGTCTTCTCCGGCACCCTGCGCCCCGAGGAGACCGTCCACGTCTCCGGGCACGGCCAGGAGGACCGCGGCCACGAGGACCGGTGCCTCCACGAAGCGGACGAGCGCATCGGCACCCTCACCTCCCCCTTCGGCAAACAGCAGCGCACCCTCGGCACCTGCATCGCCGGCGACCTGGCCTGCGTGGCCAAGCTCACCCGCGCCGAGACCGGCGACACCCTCTCCGCCAAGGACGCGCCCCTGCTGATGGAGCCCTGGGCGATGCCCGAACCGCTGCTCCCCCTCGCCATCGAGGCCCACAGCAAGGCCGACGAGGACAAGCTCTCCCAGGGCCTGGCCCGGCTCGTCGCCGAGGACCCCACCATGCGCCTGGAGCAGAACCCGCACACCCACCAGCTCGTCCTGTGGTGCCTCGGCGAGGCCCACCAGGACCTCGCCCTGGAACGGCTGCGCACCCGCTTCGGGGTCCAGGTCGACCCGGTCCCCCACAAGGTCAGCCTGCGCGAGACCTTCGGCGCCAGGGCCTCCGGGCGCGGCCGGCACGTCAAGCAGTCCGGCGGGCACGGCCAGTACGCCATCTGCGAGATCGAGGTGGAGCCGCTCCCGCCCGGCAGCGGCATCGAGTTCGTCGACAAGGTGGTCGGCGGCGCCGTGCCGCGCCAGTTCATCCCGTCGGTGGAGAAGGGCGTACGGGCCCAGGCCGCCCGCGGCGTCGCGGCCGGCTACCCGCTGGTCGACGTACGGATCACCCTGCGCGACGGCAAGGCCCACTCGGTGGACTCCTCCGACGCCGCCTTCCAGACGGCGGGCGCCCTCGCCCTGCGCGAGGCCGCCGCGGAGAGCCCGATCCACCTGCTGGAGCCCGTCGCCGAACTCGACGTCGTCGTCCCCGACGAGTACGTCGGCCCGGTCATGAGCGACCTGGCCGGCCGCCGCGGCCGCGTCGTCGGCAGCGAGCAGGCCGAGCCGGGCCGGACCCGGGTGCGCGCCGAGGTCCCCGAGATCGAGATCGGCCGCTACGCCGTGGACCTGCGCTCCGTGTCCCACGGCACGGGCCGGTTCGCCCGCGCCTACGCCCGCCACGAGCCGATGCCCCCGCATCTGGCGGACAAGGTTCGCGAACAAGCTGAAAAGGGAAGCCCGTTGACATAGCGCTCACCCGGCGCTCCGGCCACCGCCCACCCAACCCGCTTGCGGTGGGCGGTATTTCCCTGTCCCATGACCATGGGGCGGAACACCCCGTTAGGCTCTTCGGGCGCGACGCAGAGCACAACGGACCACGACGGAGCGCAACGGGCACGACGGGCACGACGGCACGACGAGCACGACCGGCAAAGAGCACAGTGGCACGGCGATGGGGGCAGCGGTGGCGGACGACGGTTTCGACTTCAGGCCCGGGGCACAGATTCCTCTGCAGGGGGGCGGCGGCCAGACCGCGGCGACCAACGCGCTCGCGTCCGCCGCGTACCGCGACGGCGGCGGGGACACCAAGCTGAAGGACATACTCGGGGCCAACAGCGAGAACCACCCCGCCTCGGTCAAGGCCCCGAAGATCTCCCTCTTCGAACCCAACCTCGGCGAGGCCTTCTGCCGCGCCGTCGAGGCCCGCACCCTCGGCGCCGGCCGCAAGCCCCTCATCCAGTCCTTCGGCGCCGACCCGCAGACCGTCGTCGAGCACTGCCTGGCGGCCTCCCGCATCCGCAAGGAGCGCGACCGCCGGCTGCGCCTGATCATGCTGGTCTGCGGGGTGGTCTTCCTGCCCGGCCTGCTGATGTGGCTGGGCCTCTTCCAGCTGCGCAAGACCCTGGCCAAGGGCGAGGGCAAGAAGAACAGCTGGATCGGCACCGCCCTGCTGGTCGGCGTCGCCCTCGTGGCCGCCGTCCTGCTCTACCGCGTGGCCTACCGCCAGCCGGGCGGCGGCCTGCTGGAGCTGTACCTGCTCGGCGCCATCGTCGCCCCCGTCCTCGGCTGGTACGCGGCCCGCCGGATCTGCGAGAGGACCGCCGCCGACCTGCGCTCCCGCTGGGACGGCCTGCTCGGCGGCGGGGGCGTGGTCACCGCCAAGATCCCGGAGGCGGTCCCCGGCAACCCCGACGAGAAGGCCCGCGAGGACCTGCGCCACCAGCTGGCCAAGCTCACCGCCGAGGACCGCAGCAACTCCGTCTTCTACGCCGGCCCCAAGGGCATCCTCGGCATGGGCACCCGCTGGGGCAGCTGGCAGATGGCCGAGGAACTGACCCCGAAGACCGAGGGCCACGAGATCCACCCGTTCCGCAGCTGGGACGTCATACGCGCGATCGACACCCAACTGCGCAAGCTGGAGCGCGGCCCCCTGCACACCGGCGGATTCCCGCCCGCGTCGGTCCAGCACTGGATCGTCACCCCCGTCGGCGAGGGCGCCGCCGAGGTGGCGCGGCCCGGCGGCGAGGACGTGGACACCTTCCTGGTCAAGCCGCACGAGATCACCCGGATCTGCAACGAACAGCAGTTCAGCGCCGGCAACCGGCACTACCTGGGCGTCCAGTGGCCCCTGTGGGACGGCCAGCTCGTCATCACGATGCTGGTCACCGTCACCGTGCTCTACAAGACCCTGCGCGTGGACGTCACCGCGCACGCCCTCGGCCCCGTGCACGGCCTGTTCACCACCAAGTCCAAGCCGCCGGTGGTCGAGGTCCCCAAGTCCATCAGGTTCTGGGAGACGGTGGAGCGCCCGCTGCCGCTGGTGGACGCGAGCGAGGTGGTCCGGCTGGCCGTGCGGGCCCCCCTCACCTGGTACCCGCCGCTGCTGGAGTACCTCGGCGGCAAGCTGGTCCTGCCCGAGCCCTTCGGCCTGCGGCACGTCTGGGCGGGCTCCATGTGGCGCCACCGCTTCATGGCGGACGACGCCCTGCGCACGGTGGCCCCCGTGCTGCGCGCGGTGCACGCGGCGGCCTTCAAGGTGCTGGACGAGAACGGCGTGGACACCTCGGCCTTCACCAACCGCTCCTCGATCATGAACGGCCTGATCCAGGAGCCGGCCCCGCGCAAGGCGGACGTCTACGACGCGTAGGGGGCGGCCTGGGTAGGCTGGAGGGGTCCCAGCCGCCCCGGGGAGGTGCAGCCGTGACCGAGCGCAAGCCGCCCGGCGTCAGCTTCGAGTCCTTCGTGGACCGGCAGATCAGGGAGGCCGCCGACCGGGGCGACTTCGCCCGGCTGCCGGGCCTCGGCAAGCCGCTGGCCTCCCTGGACGCCCCGTACGACGAGCTGTGGTGGGTCAAGGGGAAGCTGCACCGCGAGGGCTTCTCCCCGCTGCCCCCGGCGCTGGCGCTGCGCAAGGAGGCCGAGGACGCCTACGGTGCCGCCCTCGCGGCCCCGACCGAGCAGCGGGCCCGGGCGGTCCTGGCGGAGGTCAACGAGAAGATCCGCACGGCCCTGCGCCGCCCTCCTCCGGGGCCGCCGCTGGGCCTCGCCGAGTTCGACGTGGAGGCGGTCCTGGCGGAGCGGCGGGCCCGGCGGGCCGCCGGCTAGTCGTTCGGCCAGGCGTCGGCGAGCATCTGGCGGGTGTCCGCGAGGAGTTGCGGCAGCACCTTGGTGTGCCCGACGACCGGCATGAAGTTCGTGTCCCCGCCCCAGCGGGGCACGATGTGCTGGTGCAGGTGCGCGGCGATGCCGGCGCCGGCGGCGCCGCCCTGGTTCATGCCGATGTTGAAGCCGTGCGCCCCGGACGCCTTGCGCAGCGCGACCATGGCCCGCTTGGTCAGGTCGGCCAGCTCCGCCGTCTCGGGGCCGTCGAGCTCGGTGTAGTCGGCGACGTGGCGGTACGGGACGACCATCAGGTGGCCGCCGTTGTACGGGTAGAGGTTGAGCACGGCGTAGACGTGCTTGCCCCGCGCCACGACCAGGCCGTCCTGGTCGGACATCTCCGGAATCCCGCAGAAGGGACAGCCGTCCCCGGCCTCCGGGCCGGTCGGCTTGTTCTCGCCCTGGATGTAGGCCATCCGGTGGGGCGTCCACAGACGCTGGAACGCGTCCTGCGTACCCACACCGATCTGCTGCTCCGGCTCAATCGTCATAGGACGCAGCATATGACCTTGCCCGGACCGACGAGGAAGGCCCCCGGAAAGTGATCGCTTTCCGGGGGCCTCCTGCCGTGCGTCAGACCTGGACGCGGTCGGCGACGACCTTGGCCAGCTTCGCCAGCGCCTCGTCCTTGGGGATGCCGTTCTCCTGCGAACCGTCGCGGTAGCGGAAGGAGACGGTGCCCGCGGCCATGTCCTCGTCACCGACGATGATCATGAACGGGACCTTGAGCTTCTGGTGGTTGCGGATCTTCTTCTGCATCCGGTCGGAGGAGGCGTCCACCTCGACCCGCAGGCCCTGCTTCTTCGCCGCGGCGGCGAACTCCTGCAGGTACTCGACGTGACCGTCGCCGATCGGGATGCCGACCGCCTGGACCGGGGCCAGCCACGGCGGCATGGCGCCCGCGTAGTGCTCCAGCAGCACCGCGAAGAACCGCTCGATCGAGCCGAACAGCGCGCGGTGGATCATGACCGGGCGCTGGCGGGAGCCGTCGGCCGCGGTGTACTCCAGGTCGAAGCGCTCCGGCAGGTTGAAGTCGAGCTGCACGGTCGACATCTGCCAGGTGCGGCCGATGGCGTCGCGCGCCTGCACGGAGATCTTCGGGCCGTAGAAGGCCGCGCCGCCCGGGTCGGGGGTCAGGGGGAGGCCCTGCTTCTCGGCGACCTGCTGGAGGACCGCGGTGGCCTCCTCCCAGACCTCGTCCGAGCCGACGAACTTCTCCGGGTCCTTGGTGGACAGCTCCAGGTAGAAGTCGGTCAGACCGTAGTCGCGCAGCAGGTTCAGCACGAAGGTGAGGGTGCGGTCGAGCTCCTCGGCCATCTGCTCACGGGTGCAGTAGATGTGCGCGTCGTCCTGGGTGAAGCCGCGGGCCCGGGTCAGGCCGTGGACCACGCCGGACTTCTCGTACCGGTACACGGTGCCGAACTCGAACAGGCGCAGCGGCAGCTCACGGTAGGAGCGCCCGCGCGCGTCGAAGATCAGGTTGTGCATCGGGCAGTTCATGGGCTTGAGGTAGTAGTCGGTACCACCGTCGAGCTGCATGGGGGGGTACATGCCCTCCGCGTACCAGTCCAGGTGGCCGCTCTTCTCGAAGAGGGCGCCCTTGGTGGCGTGCGGGGAGTAGACGAACTCGTAGCCCTCCTCCTCGTGCCGGCGGCGCGAGTAGTCCTCCATGGTCCGGCGGATGATGCCGCCGCGCGGGTGGAAGACGGCGAGGCCGGAGCCGATCTCGTCCGGGACGGAGAAGAGGTCGAGCTCGTTGCCGAGCTTGCGGTGGTCGCGCTTCTCGGCCTCGGCGAGGAAGTCGAGGTGGGCCTTCAGCTCGTCCTTCGACGGCCAGGCGGTGCCGTAGATGCGCTGGAGCATCGGGTTCTTCTCGCTGCCGCGCCAGTAGGCGGCCGCGTTGCGCATCAGCTTGAACGCCGGGATGTTGCGGGTGGTGGGCAGGTGGGGACCGCGGCAGAGGTCCTTCCAGCACAGCTCTCCGGTCTTGGCGTCCAGGTTGTCGTAGATGGTCAGCTCGCCGCCGCCCACCTCGACGTCCGCGCCGTCGTCGGAGGACGCGGAGCCCTTGATGCCGATGAGCTCCAGCTTGTAGGGCTCGTCCGCGAGCTCCTCGCGGGCCGCCTCGTCGGAGACCACGCGGCGGGCGAACTTCTGGCCCCGCTTCTGGATCTCCTGCATCTTCTTCTCGATGGTCTTCAGATCATCGGGGGTGAAGGGCTTGGCCACGTCGAAGTCGTAGTAGAAGCCGTCGCGGACCGGCGGGCCGATGCCCAGCTTGGCCTCGGGGAAGAGCTCCTGCACGGCCTGCGCCATGACGTGCGCGGTCGAGTGGCGCAGGATGTTCAGGCCGTCCTCGGAGGAGATCTCCACCGGCTCGACGGTCTCGCCGTCGCGGACCTCGTAGGAGAGGTCCTTCAGCTCGCCCGCGACGCGCGCGGCGATGACGGTGCGCTCGGCGGCGAACAGCTCGGCCGCCGTAGTGCCCGTGGCCACCACGCGCTCGTCCCGCTCGGAATCGCGTTGGATGATCACACGGACCTCTGACACCGGTTTCTCCTGAACTCTGGGGGCCCTTCCCGGCGGCAGCCGGGCGGGGAGGGCGCCGGTGGTTCCGGCGCGTGTGAATCGTACCGAGCCGAGTGGCCGCGCCGCTAAACGGTTGTTCCCGGCCGCCCCGCGGCGTTCCCCGCCGGGGCGGCCGGAAGGTGCCGAAATGCCGGCGCGGACCGCCGGGGGCGCGGGTAGCGTGGCCGGGCCGTGCCCCCGCGCCCCGAAGGGACCCTCCGCATGCCGAGCCCCCGTGTCCGTCCGCTGGACCTGACCGATGCGGCGACCGCCGTCGCCGTGCACCGGATCGGGCTGGCCGCGTACGCCGTGGAGGCGGAGCTGATCGGCTTCGACGGGATCCCCGCGCTGGGCGAGGGCCTGGAGGAGATGCGGGGGCGGGCGCTGGGCTGGCTGGGGGCGGTGGGGCCGGACGGGGCCATCGAAGGCTTCCTGGCCTGGGAGGAGACGGCAGCGGGCGGCCCGGTGGGCATCGACCGGCTCTGCGTGGACCCCGCCCGGTTCCGCCGGGGCGTGGCCTCGCTGCTGCTGCGGCACGCGCTGGAGGAGCTGTTCCCGGGGCGGGCGGTGGAGGTGGCCACGGGCGCGGACAACGCCCCGGCGGTGGCCCTGTACGAGCGCCTGGGCTTCGTCCGGGGCGCCGACTTCTTCCCGGTCCCCGGCCTGCGGATGGCCTCGTTCGCGCGCGACGCCCGGCCCACCGCTCACTGACCCCCCTCCAGCGCCCACCCGGATCCGGTCCCGGGGCCGGCAGGTCCCGTCGGCGGGCGCGTGGAACCGGTCGGGGGGCGGGTGCGTCCCAGGGGCGCCCGAAGCAGGACCGTCCCAGGGGGATCGAGGGATCATGCGCCGTACCGCCGTCACGCTCGCCGGTCTGACCGCCGCCACCGCACTGCTCGCCGGCTGCGGAACCTCCGCCACCGGCCCGGCGGCCCCCGCGCCGCTGCCGCCGTCCGCGACGGCGGCAGCCGCCTGTCCGGTCCTCGACCGCACGGCGTCCGCCGCCCCGCCCGCCACGGTCGACGGCACGCCCGCGAACACCCCGGAGGCGGCGCGCCTGTCGCAGGCCGTCGGGGAACAGGGCCGGGGCGCCTTCACCGACGTCTACGGGACCCAGATCACGGACCACCCGGCCGGCCGGGTCGCGCTGTGCGTCACCGACCTCGGCCGGGGCCGGCAGCTCCTGGAGGCCGCCCGGAAGGCCGATCCCTCGGTCGATCCGGGCCGCGCGGACCTCTACCTGAGCCGTTACACCCGGCGTGCGCTGACCGAGGGCGTGGCCCGGCTCACCGCCGACCGGGGCCGCCCGGTGTTCCCGCTCTACAGCTTCTCCCCGGCGCAGGACGCCTCCGGGATCCGGGTGACGAGCACCGCCGAGGGCGCCGCCTCCAAGGACCTCAAGGCCCGGCTGGAACAGCTCACCGGCGGCATCCCCGTCACCGTCGAGCGGGGCGACCCCGTCACGGCCGCGGTCGGGGGCCCGGCCGCGGACGCCGGCGACCCGGCCCCGTAGTCCACGACGACGGGCGGCGCCCTGCGGCACGGGCACGGGGGGGGCGACCGCGGCGCGGGGCGCGGGGCGGCCCCGTAGGCAACCACGGCGCCGTGCGGCACGGCACGGGCCGCAGCGCCCGGCGCGGGGGCGCGGCACGGCCGCGGCGCGGAGTAACCGCGGCCGGGCGGTCGCGGGCGGCTTCGAGCTCTTCGGGGGTCAGAGGATCGACCCGGGGGCGTAGCCGGCGGCTTCCGGG